>NZ_JBBNMZ010000006.1:0-135570 GCF_040098165.1 Collinsella sp. CLA-JM-H32 | reverse complement strand
TTTGAGAAGCAGTCGACAGTACATTTAGAAGCACCTACGTTCCTCAAAGAATTGTTAGATTAAAAGTAACAGACCGGATGAAGATGCGTGCGACGGGGGCGAGGCGAATGGCTGAGCGGTATCGATACGCGGGTTTAACGGCATATCGACCACATAGCTCCTGAATCCGCAGTTGATTAGAAACAGAAGGGCCCACCTGCGGGAACCCAGAGAGACGACGATTCGGGGCTCCTACCCCCGTTGATTAAGTCATCGGCTGCACCGCGCTCCTCGAAGCCGATAATATGCTATCTGGACAAACCGCGCTGAGCTGGTAAAATTTACATACGCGGAAATGCGCTACTTGCGCTATTTGCGCGTGTTTTAACAAAATTAGCACAGGTCAGGGTCATTCTGACCCCGCTGGGGGTCAAGGGGTCGCTGGTTCGAATCCAGTCGTCCCGACCAGAAGTTTGCAGGTCAGGCACCTAGTGCCTGACCTTTTTTGTTTTAATCACCATGATTATTTTGCTTAAAGCAACAACGTTCCCGCTCGATGTAACCACCGAATCAAAACGTGTACATCAGCCACCAAAATCGACATTTTTCGACATGTTTGGAGGCTGATGTACACGAATGCGAAATCCCCGCCGCCTAAAAACGCCCTCCACATGTCTGGACTCTCTATGCTTACGCTGGATAGACATCGCCGGAACGGGTATAGTATCGAAAGTTTTGTCGTTAACCAGTGGGGGAGTCCTGTGGGCATCAAAAAGAAGATCAAAAAGGAGCTTATCGGCACTTCCGATTACCCGTCGAATAAGATCTTTACGATCTCCAATTTCATCACCTTTACGCGCCTGATCCTCACCCTGGTATTCCTGTACCTGTTTGTGACGGATAACAACCGTGTCATCGCCATCGTTATCTACGCCGTTGCCGCCTCCACCGACTGGATGGACGGGCAGATCGCCCGCATGACTAAGACGGTCTCGTGGCTCGGCAAGGTCATGGATCCCATTTGCGACCGCGCGCTGCTGTTCACCGGCGTGCTGGGACTGGTGGTCCGCGGAGAGCTGCCCATCTGGGTCTGCGTGCTCATTATTGGCCGCGACATCTATCTGGGCATCGGCACGCTTATCGTGCGTCATTATCACCGTCGCCCCATCGATGTCGTCTTCCCCGGAAAGATTGCCACAGCGCTGCTCATGACCGGCTTCTCGCTCATGCTGCTCGGGTTCCCCGTTATTGACGGCCTGCATCTTTTACCTTCAACCCTTAAGGCCTTCCCGGGCCTCAACGGAAGCTCGGTGCCCCTCGGCATCTTCTTTGTGTACGGCGGCGTGATCTTCTCCATGCTCACGGCTGTCATCTACTCCATTAAGGGCGGAGTGGCCATTAAACAGGCTCTCGCGCATCCCGAGGACGAGGACATCGACTTTCTGAACCCTGAAATCGAAGTCTGATTCGTTGGGGTATGATTACGTACGGTTCATTATTTGCGGCACGTCCGCGATAAGTTAGGGGTTGTCATGGACAACATGGTTAACAATATGCCTCAGAATGATAAGACTGCTGACGCTACCTGCGTATTCCGCGTGCCTTCAAGCGACGTCACCGTTCCCGACCTCATGGCCAACGTGCGCATCACCGCCCCCGTTCTGTCCATCGTCAAGGGTCCGCAGACTGGTGCCGCCTTTGAGCTCGAGGACGACGTGACCACCATCGGCCGCGATCCTGCAAACGGCATCTTCCTCAATGACATGACCGTTTCGCGCAGCCATGCGCGCATTATTCGCGAGGGCCTCGGCGCTCGCATCGAGGACTTGGGCTCGCTCAATGGCACCTGGGTCGACGGTGCCATCGTCAATGCAGCCCCGCTGCACGACGGTTCTTCCGTCCAGATCGGTACGTTTACGCTCATCTACCACGAGAGCACGCCGGAGCGCATCGAAACCGGTGAGTAGGGCATGGCCGAACGCAACTATCTGAGTATCGGCCAAGTCGTCAACCTACTTCGAGGCGCATACCCCGATCTTTCGAACTCAAAAATTAGATTTCTAGAGGATGAGGGGCTCATTACCCCTCATCGTACGCCTAAGGGATACCGTCAGTACTCCAAGGAGGACGTTGATCGCCTGGAGGTCATCCTGCACTTGCAGAAGACCCGCTACATGCCGCTCAACGTGATTAAGCAGCGCTTGGAAAACGCCACGGACCTGTCGACGCTCGCTTACGAGGTGGGCTTGCTGTCCGATGTTCCGCTCAAGACGGAGCCCAAGGAGACTAAGCAAAAGCTGCATCCCATCGAGACCATTCCCGATATGCTGGGCGTCGAGATTTCGTTTATCCGCTCGCTCGCCGAGAACGACCTCATTCGCATCATCAAGAGTCCGCAGAATCGTGAGCTCGTCGATGGTCGCGATTTCCCGATCATCCGCTACTGCTCCGAGCTGTCGCGCTTCCATATCGAGCCGCGCAACCTGCGTCAGTACGTGTCTTCGGCCAACCGCGAGTCCTCGATGTTTGAGCAGGTGCTCGTGAGCATGCTCGGAATGGATACCTCCGATGACGAGCGCGACGCCAAGCTCGAGCGTGCGTTTAAGAAGCTTCACGACCTGACGGAGGGCGTGCACACCGCGCTGCTCAAGAACCGCGTTTTTGAGTCGCTCAACGCCGTGGTCGAGGACGCCGACATCGATGCACTCGATGAGGAAATCACTCGCTCCGAGTCCACCAAGGCCAAAAACGAAGAGACAGCCGCGCCGGCTTCGCACGAGGATTCTCTCGTAAAGCCGCACAAGGTCGTCGCCCCTTCGCAATCCGGCACCGCCACCGCGGGCATATAACCGCTGCTGAAATTTCGGCAACCCATTGAAAGGTCATGCAATGTACGACTTCGAATCTCAAATCGTCGATATCCCCGACTATCCCGAGCCCGGAGTCATCTTTAAGGACATCACGCCGCTCTTTGGCAATCCCGAGGCGCTCAAAGCCATGACCGATGCCCTCGCCGAGCACTTTGCCGGCATGGGAATCACCAAGGTCGTGGGTCCCGAGGCTCGCGGCTTTATGGTTGGCGTACCGGTGGCTGTAGCCCTTGGCGCCGGCTTTGTTCCCGCACGTAAACCGGGCAAGCTGCCGCGCGAGACCGTAAGCCAGAGCTACGAGCTCGAATACGGCACCGATTCAATTGAGATCCACGCCGACGCTATCAGCTCTAAAGATACCGTGTTGATTCTGGACGACTTGGTCGCGACGGGCGGAACCGTCGAGGCAACAGGTAAACTGGTGCGAGATATGGGCGCAAAGCTTGTCGGTTACGGTTGTATCCTTGAGCTTGCGTTTCTCAACCCGCGCGAGAAGCTCACGCCGCCCGATGACGATGTGGAGCTCTTTAGCCTGGTGACGGTGGACTAGCCGTTACCCTTAGTTACTGGAAAGGAAGCTACATGCGCACAGCAAACACGCACAAAAACATGGCACGCTGCGCTGCTACGGCAACCCTCGCTTGTGTTTTGGGCTTGGGCCTCGCGGCTCCTGCCTACGCCGATACCGCATCCGACCTTGCCGCTGCTCGTACGAAGCTCGAGCAGATCGGTACCCAAACTCAGCAGATTTACGATGAGCTCGCCACGCAGACACAGGCGCTCGATCAGACTGCTGGCGAGATCACGCAAAAGCAGCAGGAGATCGCCGATGGTCAGGCCAAGCTTTCCACCTACGTGGCAGGCGAGTACAAAACCGGTGGCCTGAGCCTACTTCAGGTTCTGACGGGCGTCGACGACCTGAGCGATATGCTCAACCGCCTGTTCTACTACGGCAAAGTTTCCGATAAGCAGGCTCAGACCATTCAAGAGGTCAAGGAACTTAAGCAGCAGCTCACCGATAAGCAGGCCGAGCAGGAGAAGAACGTCGCCGCCACGCAAAAGAAGGTCGACGAGCTTAACGCCCAGCAGGCTGAAGCCCAGAACGTCGTAAACTCCCTGGATTCGCAGCTGCAGGCCGAGCTTGCCGCCGAGGCCGAGGCCAACGCCGCGCTGCAGGCCGGCATCAACGCCAGCACCGCCGAGAAGGCCACGGTGAGCAACGAGACTGCCGGTACGACCGAGAACACCAACAACGGTGACCAGACCAGCAATAACAACAACCAGGGCGGCAACACTCCGGCTCCTACGCCGGCACCTGCTCCGACGCCGCAGCCCTCCACGCCTGCTCCGGCTCCGACGCCTTCTGCTCCGAGCCAGTCCGTCGATGGCGGTTCTATTGTCTCGCGTGCATACAGCAAGCTTGGTTGCGCCTATTCCTGGGGCGGAATTGGCCCGAACAGCTTCGACTGCTCTGGTTTTGTAAGCTATTGCCTTACTGGTCGCTATTGCCGCCTGGGCACGACGGGCACCTTTATGGGCTGGACGCGTGTGTCCGATCCGCAGCCCGGTGACGTTGTAGTCAACTCGTACCACACTGGCATTTACATCGGTGGTGGTCAGATGATTCATGCTTCCGACTACAACACGGGTGTTATCATCAGCTCCGTTGCCGCCGGCATGAACAACAACTACATTTTCGTGCGCTACTAAGTATTCAGATAAAGCAAACGGATATGGACCTCGTGACTTTGAGTCATGGGGTCCATTCTTTTGCCTTTCGTGCAGTCTGCTATCTAGTTTTGAATACTAGATAGCGGCCCAATCGGTCTACAAGATGGCTATAATTGAATGGGAACGATTAGAAAGGACCCTCTATGAGCTGGGCACTTATCTCCGATTCAAGCTGCAACCTCCGCGATTGGCAACCGACCGCGCCCCATACCACCTTTGCATTTGCGCCCCTCAAAATTCGAGTGGGGGAGCATGAATTCGTCGATGACCTTTCGCTCGATGTTCATGAGCTCAACTGCGCTGTTCAGGCGGAGACGAACGCTTCTTCGAGCGCTTGTCCCAGCGTAGGGGAGTGGGCCGAGCTCTTCAAATTGGCAGACAAGACCATCTGCATGCCGATCTCTGAGGGCGTGTCGGGCAGCTACAACGCGGCAGCCACGGCTCGCGATATGGTTCTTGCCGAGGAGCCCGACCGACAGATTCATCTAGTCAATTCACGCGCAGCTGGCGGCAAAATGGACCTCATTTTCTTGCTGTTCGACCGCTATCTTGCAAGCAATCCGAATGTCTCATTCGAGGATGCTTGCGCATACTTCGATAGCCTTGAACAGAACAGCAAAATCCTCTTCAGTTTGTGCAATTACGAAAACCTCGCCAAAGCCGGACGTATCCCTAAGGCAGCCGGCGTCATTGCCAACAAGCTCAATATCCGCATTTTGGGCACGGCGAGTGAGGCCGGTAAAATCGAACTCGTCGGGCACACGCGTGGCGAAAAGAAGATGCTCAACAAGATCATCGACACTATGGAAGCCGAGGGCTTTACGGGCGGTAAGGTCGTCATAGATCACGTTGAGAACGAAGCTGGAGCCCAGGCGCTTACTGACCGCATAGTCGAGCATTGGCCCGGCTCCAAGACCATCATCATGCCCTGCAACGGCCTGGATTCCTATTACGCCGAGATGCATGGCCTCATCATCGGCTACGGTATGGGCGTAGCTTCGGGCAAATAAAGTCCAACCAAGCAAAAATCGGGCGTGACAAAGTGACCTATGGCTCTTTGTCACGCCCGATTTATACGTCGACTAGCTATTAAACCCATTGAACTTGAGATAGCTCATCAAGTACGCCTTCGAAACAAAGGATGAAACCGCGCTGCGCACAAGCAGCGACTCACGCGTTACCTGATGCGCCGTATCGGGAACCGGCGTCTGCTCGACGGAAAACGCCGAGCGAATCGATGCCTCGAGCTGATCGACCACATAATCGAAGGCCGTCGGGGCATCGTAGCTCAAACGCTGAATGTTAAAGAGCGCCTGCACCGCAGCAATAGGTAGCACCTGCTTAAAGATGCAGATAGCGATCAGGCGGGCAATCTGCTCGCGGCCATATTGCTTTTTGACCGGAGCAGGCACCAGCCCAACCTTCACGTAGTTATTGATCATCGATGGCGTAATGATAGGCTGCTCAACGCAAATGGACAGCGGCTCCATCCACAGCGCAACATATTCAATGACCTGGTCGCGGTAGAGCGTCACGTTGGGCAGCTGGTCATAGCGAGTCAGGCTCAATGTATTAAGTTTACGCACGATATCGGACTGAATAAATGCATCGGGCAGCAAAGTGGGCTGAATATCCTCAGGCTTAATGCTGACCGACGAATCGGACATCGGGATAACGCGTTTGGCGTGGTTCATAAGGATCCTCCGTTCATTAGCTATATTCTATTCTAGGTTATCTAGTTTTGCATACTATATAGCAGGAAAGTAAAAGTGGTTGGGCAGCACATTGATGCACCGTCCAACCACTTTGTTTTAAAGATAGCAACCTTACATAAGATATATTATCGTACTTATCCGCGGAGAAACGCGTATGCGCTAGTTGCTGCTATGGCTCCGTCAGAAACGGCGGTCACAACCTGGCGTAAGCGCTTGGAACGAATATCACCGGCAGCAAATAAGCCAGGCGTGCGGGTGACCATTGATTCATCGGTCATAATACCGCCGTCGGGCGCAAGATCCACCAGATGCTCAACAAGCTCGGTATGGGGCTGCGTGCCAGCAAAGACAAAGATACCAAACGAGCCGGGATCGAAGGACTCGGAATAGGTTTCACCGGTAGCGTTATCCTTGAAGGTGATAGTCGTGGGCATCACCTCGCCCGATAGTTCGACGATACTAGTTTGGTACCTAACTGAAATATTATCTTTTGCGAGCATCTTTTGAACCACGCCATCGGGAGCCCGAAACTGATCGCGGCGCAAGACGATGGTCACGCTGCTGGCGATTTCTGACAAGAACAGGGCTTCCTCACAGGCAGCATTGCCGCCGCCGATGACAAAAACCTGCTTACCACGAAAGAACATGCCGTCGCATGTCGCGCAGTACGAAACGCCACGACCGCGATACGTATCCTCGCCAACAAACCCAGCAGATCGCGGCGTGGCACCCATGCAAGCGATAACGCTCGAGGCCAGCGTATCGCCCATATCGTGATGCACCGTAAACAGCGCTGAATCAGCATCATAATCGATGCCCGTTACCATACTCCATTCAACCTGCGCACCCAGGCCTTCTGCATGCTGCTGAAAGCGTTCACCCAGCTCTGCACCACTTAGCAGCGGAATACCGGGATAATTCTCGATCTCGTTGGTTGTGGCGATCTGTCCACCCGACATGCCCTGCTCAATCACAGTCGTCGTCAGGTTGGCACGCGCAGCGTAAATGGCGGCAGCATAGCCCGCGGGGCCTCCACCGATAATCGCAACATCAATCGGCTGATCGGTAGTCATGGAATATCCTCTCGTCGATACATTGACGTTCTTTGCGCTCATACCCAAATTTACGTGAACATGACACTCATGCACTACAATGATAAATCGCGTAACAAAGCTGAAGGGGAGTTATCGATGGATCAAACGCAGACGGGCAATAGCGCTCCCCTGCCCATGCAAGCCACTCCCCAACCGGAGCAAATGACCGTTTTACCTGCACAAAAACCCCTAGTAACCATTGTGCACGCATCGGTTGGATCGGGCCACAAAGCCGCCGCCAACGCGATTGCACAAGCATTTGACCTTATCCGCGGCACCAAGGGAATCCCGGAGGATATTGAAATTGAAGTGCTCGATATCCTTGATTTTGGACGTATTAAATTCGACGGCAATAAGACCGCGGCTTCTTTTACGGGAGCCACACGCCCCATTTACGACCTGACCTGGCGATATACGCTTACGGGACATCTTCTCTGGGGTGGCGGCACGGCATGGTCGCGAATTATGTTCCCCGCCTTCAACGAATATATTCGTCGCCGCAGGCCTATAGCCGTGGTCGCAACGCACATCACAGCAGCCAATGTTGCCGTGGGCGCCCGCGTAATTACGGGTATCGATTATCCGGTCATCTGCGTACCAACAGACTATGAAGTCGAAGGCTTTTGGCCCCACAAGGACACCGACCTATTCTGCGTAGCCAACGAGTTTATGGCCGAAACGCTGCGGCCGCGCAAGGTTCCCGAGTCAAAGATCCGCATAACGGGCATCCCCATCCGAGCCGGTTTCGATTCAGATTACAAACGCGAGGATGAGCTGAGCAAGTTCAATCTCCCCATAGACAAAACCGTCGTATTGGTGATGGCCGGCGCCAGTTTGCCCCAACCATACGTGCGTTTCCGTGCCGCGATGGACCACACGCTCCCCTTCTTACGCAGCTTTGAGGACATGCACTTTGTCTTTTTACCGGGCAAGGATAAGGAATACGCCACCCGACTCAAGACGCTCTTCGACGCCATGAAACTCGACAACGTCACGGTTCTGGACTACGTAGACGACATGGCGGCCCTCATGCACGGCTGCGACCTGGCAATTCTCAAATCGGGCGGACTCACCGTCACCGAGTGCCTGTGCGCGCATCTGCCGATGATCCTGCTGGGCAAGTCCTATGGCCAGGAAAAGGCAAACACCACGATGCTCACCGGCATGGGCGCCAGCATGCATGTCACCACCGCACGTGAACTCATCGTGACGCTTCGTCACCTGCACGACCACCCTGAGTCGCTCAAAGCCCTACTCATCAACGGCGAAGTCCTGCGCCGTCCACGCGCAGCCGAGGATATCGCCATTGCAACCATGGAGCTCGTAGGCAAACCCCAAAAGCGCAAACGAGCCTTCTGCCGCTTCTACTGGGGCGGAAAACCTGCTCATATCAGGTAGACGAAAGTCCGCTGCTCAGTGGGAGCCGCCCATATATCATTCCATGCTCAAACATTCTCGCTGCGCTGCGAAACTGCGCGTGGAACGATATATGGGCGGCTTCCACTGAGCAGCTACGTTTACTTACTAGCAGCTACTTCGGTATCCCCTCCATTAGAACCTGCAAAGGTAAAACAGGAAAATATAAATAGAGTTAGCCGATGCGACAAAGGAGGTATCCCTTTATCGCATCGGCTAACTAGAAAGATTGTTTTATGTCAAGCATATAGCCCTTTCGCCTGAGCCCCATACATATCGTCCCGCGCGCAGTTTCGCAGCGAAGCGAGAATGTTTGAGCACGGGATGATATGTATGGGGCTCAGGCGAAAGCGGGATCCGTGCGCCCCTGCGAAGCGAGAATGTTTGAGCACGGGATGATATGTATGGGGCTCAGGCGAAAGCGGGATCCGTGCGCCCCTGCGAAGCGAGAATGTTTGAGCATGGAATGATATAGGTAATGCCCGGGCGGGAGGGATACGAGCGCCCTAGGCGACGCCGCTGGAGCCGAAGCCTCCGTTGCCTCGGTCGGTTTTGTCTAGTTCTTCTACTTCCATGAGGTTGACCGTGGGGACTTCTTGGATGACGAGTTGGGCTATGCGGTCGCCTTTGTTGATTTTGATGTTGTTGGAGGGATCCAGGTTGATGAGGATAACCTTGAGTTCTCCTCGGTAGTGGGCGTCGATGAGGCCCGGCGTGTTGACTATAGACAGGCCCTGCTTGATGGCCAAGCCGCTGCGGGGCTGGACAAAGCCGGCGTAGCCGTCGGGCAGGGCGATGGCCAACCCAGTAGAGACCAGACGGCGTTCGAAGGGCTTCAGGACGCAGTCCTCGTTGGAGCGCAGATCCAAGCCGGCATCGGTGGGATGGGCGTATTTGGGAAGCTCGACGGTGGGATCGAGACGCTTTATGTTGACGGTAATGCAGGACATGGAATCACCTTAGCTTGTCGAGCTCTTGCAGAAACTCATCGACGTCTTTGAAATCGCGGTAGACCGAGGCAAAGCGGATGTACGCCACCTTATCGATCTTGGCCAAGCGCTTGAGCACCATGTCACCCAACTCATGCGACGTGACGGCCGTCAGCGTGCGAGAGCGCAGCTCGACCTCGATATCGTCGATAATCTCATTGAGCTTCTTAGTGTCGATATCACGCTTGATGGTGGCGCGCATCAAGCCGACGAGCAGCTTATTGCGATCGAACCGCTGCTTAGTTCCGTCTGACTTAATGACCTCGATTGGGTCTTCGCATCGCTCGAACGTTGTAAAGCGGTAATTACACGAGCAACATTCGCGACGGCGCTTAATGGTGTTATTTGACTCCTGCATACGGGAATCAACGACGCGGGTATGTGCCTTGCCGCATTTGGGACAGCGCATGGTACCTCCTCTTAAACGATAACAAGGGTACCATGCGCAGCGCGATAATGATTACGAACGAGCAGGAACCTTAAGATGCGCACCGGCGGCGAGCGAACCATGCTCCAGATGATTGACGTTACGGATCATGTCGGAAGTCTCTTGCGTGGAAAGGCCTTCGATTGGATATTCCTCGGCAAGCGACCAAAGAGAATCACCAGACTGAACGCGAATGGTCTCGTAGGTAACGTTGGAAACGGACTCGGCATACGCGGCGTGACGAGCGCTAAAGACCGACGTAGCGAGGACAAAGAAGAGCGTAAGCGCAACGGCAACGGCGACAATCGTCGGAACCTTCAGGGCAACGCGGGCCGGCGCGGCTACAGCCTGCTGATTGCGAGCAGGCTTTACGGTCAAAGGCTGAAAGCCGGAGCGGCCACCCTGAACAACCGTAAAAGTGTATTCTGCAGGCGTCTCGAGCTTAAGGGCGAGGTTTCCCTGGACCATATTCGTTGCGTTCATCATGTTCTCCTCTCGCGTGTTTTGCTGAGAACAGTTTTATCAAGCCGCGCGGACAAAAATGTCTAGCGCGAGAACGAATGTTCGGTTATTATTATCTTCGAACAGTTGTTCCTGTCAAGCAAAATTCGAACATTTGTTTGACATGGGTAGAGAGGATGCCCTGATGGCTCGCAAAATTACCAAGCGTCAGCAGCAAATTTACGACTTCATCAAGGAATATCAGCAGGAGAAGGGTTATCCGCCCAGCGTGCGCGAGATGGCTTCTGCTGTGGGCCTTTCCTCCCCCAGCACCGTGCACGCCCATCTATCTGCCCTGGAGGCGCGCGGGCTACTCAAGCGCGATGCCACCAAACCGCGCGCCCTGGAACTCTTTAACGAGGACGGTTCCTCTGTCTCAATTTCTAAATCTGACGAGCCCACCGCACCTCGCGGAACGGTCTCGCTACCGCTCGTTGGTCGCGTCGCGGCTGGGATTCCCATTCTGGCCGAGCAGAATATCGAAGACACTTTTACTATCCCGACCGAAATCGCCACCGATCAGGGTTCCTTTATCCTTGAGGTGCATGGGAGCTCAATGATCAATGTCGGCATCTTCAATGGCGATTACATCATCGTCCGTGAACAAAAGAGTGCCATGAACAGCGAAATTGTCGTGGCCATGATTGATGGTTCAGCGACCGTCAAGACGTTCTACAAGGAGCAGGGACGCGTACGCCTGCAACCCGAGAATGACACCATGGAGCCTATCTATGCAACGAATCCCGTTATCTTGGGCAAAGTCGTCGGCTTGATGCGCCGGTTCTCGTAATGCAAAAACGCATCACCATCTTTGATACCGTCCGCGGGTTTACGATGATTTCAATGGCAGGTTTTCACGCTTGCTACGATCTCGCCTACCTGTACGGTTGGGATATGCCCTGGTTTACCCAGACTGTCTTTCAAGACATCTGGCGCGCCAGCATCAGCTGGGTATTCTTGTTTATCGCGGGTTGGATGTGCACTCTTTCGCGCAACAATATCAAACGTGCCGCCAAATACGCCTTAGCAGCACTCGTCGTCTGGTTGGCAACAACACTTGTCTCAGTAGACGATTCGGTTAATTTTGGCATCATCTACTGTATGGCCGCATGTACCGGCATCGTCGCGTTGACCGATCCCGTCCTTAAAAAGATTTCGGCGAGATGGGGCATGTCCCTATGCCTTGTGTTGTTCGCCCTCACCTGGAGCATCCCCAAGACGACCTACCCTGTCCCATACCTGGCGTGGCTAGGATTTCCGAGCCCTGGATTTATCTCAGGTGATTACTACCCCATCATCCCGTTTATCTTTATGTATCTTGCAGGATACTTCGCCGCACACATAGCGCAGGGAATCGGTAAGACCGCCCCAAGCTGGGCCTACGCCAACCCCCTGCCGGCGCTCGCCAGCCTTGGACGTCATGCACTCCCCTTTTATCTGCTGCATCAGCCCATCATTCTGGGCATTTTGGAGCTCGCCTACTCGGTGCGGTAACGCTCTAGACGCGGCGCGATTCGGGCCGGCAACTTCGCCACAATGCGAACTCCGTCCTCTAGATATTCCTCATGCAGAAGGGTTCCCTGCTCATGTACCAGCGTGATGAGGGCGCCCTCACGATACGGGATATCAGCGGAGAGCAACACATCGGTGGCAGCCGCCTCACGAGCAATACGGTCGACGAGATCGTCGAGTCCCTCGCCCGTCTGGGCCGAGAACAGCACGGCCTCGGGATAGCGACGACGGAAACTCAATCGATCAACGCTATCGAGAAGATCGATTTTATTGAATACGGTCAGCGTTAAACGCTCTCCAGCGCCGATCTCGTCAAGAACGCGATCGACTGCCTCGAGCTGGCGCTCGTAGTCCTCGTCAGAGGCATCCACAACTTTAAGGATCAGATCGGCAGCAAGAACCTCAGACAGCGTGGACTTAAAAGCGTCAACGAGACCATGCGGTAGCTTTTGAATAAAGCCAACGGTATCGGTAATCGTCATGCCGCGACCGCCGGGCAGGCGATACGAACGCGTCGTCGGGTCGAGCGTAGCAAACAGCTTGTCCTGCGAAAGTACCGTAGAGCCGGTCAGGCGATTGAGCAACGTCGATTTACCGGCATTGGTATAACCGGCTAACGCGACGCGAAACGCCGGTGACTCAATGCGGCTCTTGGACTGGACATCGCGACGCTGTTCAACCTGCTTAAGCTCACGACGAAGCGCGGCAATCTTATTGCGAATCAAGCGACGGTCAACCTCGAGCTGGCTTTCACCCTGGCCAAAGCGCGAACCGATGCCGCCACGCGTCTGCTCCTTGGCAAGATGGCTCCACATGCCGCGCAGACGAGGCAACAGATATTGAAGCTGCGCCAGCTGTACCTGCAGGCGTCCCTCACGCGTCTGAGCATGCAGGCCAAAGATATCCAGAATCAGTGCTGTACGATCGATAATCTTTACCGGCTCGCCCACGGCTTTCTCCAAATAGGATTGCTGCGAGGGCGTCAGGTCGTCGTCGAAGATAACAACATCGGCATCCATGCGATGCACCAGGCCGCACAGCTCTTCAACCTTACCGGAACCGATAAACGATTTTGGATACGGCTTAACCAAACGCTGTGACAAACGCGCCACGCACTGGGCGCCAGCCGTATGGGCCAGGCGCTCAAGCTCGTCAAGCGAACGATCGAGCGGCCATGCATTGTCGCGCCACTCAACACCAACTAATATGGCACGCTCGGGCTCGGGTGCCGTGGGAACAAGGCGGAAACGGGCCATTAGGCAGCCTCAATACGATGCAGGATGTCCTCAACGACCTCATCGATCGTAAACTCGTCCATATCAAACCACACGATACGGTCATCGCGCTTAAACCACGAAAGCTGACGTTTGGCATAGCGACGCGAACGCATCTCGATGAGTTCGCGAGCCTCATCCATAGAAATCACGCCATTGAAAGCATCAATGATCTCTTTATAGCCAATTGCCTGCATCGAAGTCAGGGCATCTCCCAGCCCCTGGTCCATAAGACCGCGAACCTCATCGACAAGACCCTGCTCAAACATCATATCGACACGCAGGTTAATGCGCTCGTAGAGCACCTCGCGATTACGCGTCAGACCAAACCATAGGGCATGATAATGCTCGCGCGGAACACTAAACTGACTTTTTTGCTGTGCATAGGAAATACCATCATCATGCATCTCGAGCGCACGAATCACACGGCGCACATTATGGGGATGAATAACAGCAGCCGATTCTGGGTCGCGCTCGGCAAGCAGGGCATGCAGCTCTTCCTCGCCAATACGCTCGGCAAGCTCCTGATAGCCCATACGACGATCGTCCTCAAGTTCACCCGAAGGAAAGTCCATTTCATCGAGGGCGGCCTTGAGATACAGCCCCGTACCTCCGCAAAAAACCGGCAGACAACCCGAACCAAGGAGACGTTCAACATGCGCGCGAGCGTCAGCCTGATAAAGCGCAGCAGAATACGCCACACCCGGCTCTACAATGTCGACGAGACGCAGCGGCGCCGTACACTCATCGGGCGCCATCTTTGCGGTACCGATGTCCATGCCGCGATAGATTTGCATCGCATCGCACGACAGCACTTCGGACGAAAGACGAGCTGCCAAACGGTCGGCAACATCACTCTTACCAACCGCCGTCGGACCGACGATCGCAACGGCGGAAAGTCCTGCCCTGGGAGAAACCATTAGCGCGGCTCGCCCACAACGGAGCCGGACAAATACCAGGTCTTGGCAACGTCAACGTCAACATCAACGATCTTGCCAACAAGCTGATCGATGCTGTAACCCTCGGGGATAGGCGCATGCACGGTCTGATTCTTGGGACTCTTGCCCAGCAGGACCGCGTCGTTCTTTTTACTCGTTCCCTCAATGAGCGCCGGCACCACAGTATGAAGCTCACCCTGGTTATACTCGTGTGCCGTAGTCTCGATAACCTTAACCAGGCGGTTGAAACGCTCGAGAATAACCTCATGCGGCGTAGGATCGTCAATCTCTGCGGCCGGGGTACCGGCGCGCTTGGAATAGATGAAGGTATAGGCCTGAGCATAGCGGACCGTCTCGGCAAGTGAGAGCGTCTGCTCAAAGTCCTCTTCAGTCTCGCCCGGGAAGCCAACGATAATATCGGTCGAGAGCGCGATATCGGGCATGCGGTTGCGAATGCGATCGACCAGGCCCAGATAGTCCTCGCGTGCATAACGGCGATTCATCTCTTTGAGGATACGCGTGGAGCCCGACTGAACGGCCAAGTGAAGCTGCGGCATGACGGCGGGCGTCTCGGCCATGGCGTCGATGGTCTCGGGCAGCAGATCCTTAGGATGAGAAGAGGTAAAGAAGATGCGCTCCACACCCGTATCGCCCACGGCACGCAGCAGATCGGCAAAACGCGGCTTGCCAAACAGATCGCGACCATATGAGTTAACGTTTTGGCCCAGCAGCGTAATCTCGCGCACGCCCTGGCGCACCAAACCGGTCACCTCGTCGACAATTTCCTCGAAGGGGCGGCTTTTTTCGCGACCGCGCACGTACGGCACGATGCAATAGGTACAGAAATTATTGCAGCCCGTCATGATGGGCACCCAGGCGTGATACTGGGTCTCGCGATGCCACGGCATGCTCATGGCATCCGTATCCTCATGCTCATTGGTGCGGATATGACGCTTGCCGTCAAGGAACGCCTCGGCAATGAGCTCGGCCACATGTGCGATAGAATGCGTGCCAAAGATGACATTGACGTTATCGACGTTGATGAGCAGGCCCTCGCCATCACGCTGCGCAATGCAGCCGCCCACGGCAACCACACGCTTGCCCGAAGGCGAAGGCGGCAGGCTTTTGCAGGAATTGCACTGACCGTACAGGCGAGTATCGGCGGCCTCACGCACACAGCATGTCATGAAGACAACGATATCGGCATGCTCGGGATCGAGCGCCATGAGACAGCCATACGAATCAAGCAGACCGCTCACGCGCTCGGAATCGTGCTGATTCATCTGGCAGCCAAAGGTGCGAATAAAGTAGGTTTTACCGGCAAGAATATCGCGTACGGAACGCTGGTCCATGTGCATAAGTCCTAACGATGGAAGGGAGGCGAATCGAGGCAAGCAGAAGCTATGCCACAGGCTTAACATCATCCATGACGACGTTATCCATAGCAGCTCGATTGATCTGGTGAACGTAGATAGAAAGGCGGATGGCCGTGCGCGACTCCCCGTTAATGAGGATGTCGGAGAACACGGGCGCGCAGGAAATATCAAAACCGGTTGGAATCAAAAAACCGCGCGCGATAGCCACGGCCTTAATGGCCTGGTTGACAGCACCAGCGCCGACACACTGGATGTTGACGGGTACACCATCCTTGACCATGCCGGCGATGGCGCCGGCAACGGACGCGGGCGATGATTTGCTTGATACCTTCAGGCAATCCATGAAGAAACTCCTGCGTTTAAAAGTACGTTTTAACTGCAATAACTGTATCGTACCGAGTGGACTCGGTAAAGGCACTATTCCTCTTTGGCAAGATCGAAGGTCACAGTGATTCGTTCACGCGAAACACGAATCTTTGGGTAGCCGCAAAGGTTGAGATAGTACCGGGCGGCAAGGTCATTAAAGTCACGCTCCACAGCACGCGAAAACTGTGCCATGTCATCCTTGGCAATACGTAGCCCGCGACGATCCTTCGCAAGATCGACAGGAGCCGGCGCATGCGAGGACGAATCACGCTCGCGCAGCAGACGCGCGGTCACACCACGAACGGGCTTAATCTGCCCTGCCAAAATGCGATGAGCCGTGCGCTCGGACATCTCAAGACCCAAACCCGAACAGATACGGATAAAGTCCTCGGCATCAGAGGCAAGGCCTAAACGATCGACAACCGGAAGCTCACTCTCGTCATCAATGAACAGGAGACGCGACGTATCGAGCCGACTTGACGCCTGAGCATAAAGGGTCGCGGCAATCTCAGACGGAGAACCAAGATAGACATCGCAACCACGCAACTCCTCGAGCGCAAACTCACAAGCAGCGCGAATAATATTATGCGGGCCGCGAGCACAGACATAACGTCCGTCCTCATCCTTGACGGCCTGGGGCCAGCTGGACTGATCGGCACGCTCACTGAGGCGGTCGGCCGCAACGCTCACCTTAAAGGCCGAGCCAAGGTCGACACCAGACGTGACCACACGGGCCTCGTCGGTGTTCTGCTTGATCGAAAACAATGCCATGCCACGACCGTGAACGCCCCAACGGTCCATCTTCATGCTCTCGAGCTTGGAGGTAACGCGGGCATCGAAGATTCGCTCTTGCATATCCTGCGGAACGCCCGAACCGTTATCCAGAAAGACAAGCGTGCGGACGCCATCTTCCTTGGTCGTGGCGAGATAGACCTTGTCGGCGCCGGCATCGCGAGCATTACGGAGCATTTCGATGACGATATCCTCGACATGCTGAATGTCGTGCTTTGCCTGGCGCCGCTCGGCCTCCGAAACGCGGAGGCGGACATACCCCTCGCCAAGGTTCTCCTCGACGCGAAGGTTGCCCTCCCCCGACATCGACGCGATAAATGAGATGAGCTCGTTCGCGTCGCTCATGTTATTTAGCGATATCGACAGCGCGGCTCTCGCGAATCACGACGACGCGCACCTGACCGGGATACTCCATCTCTTCCTCGATCTGATGGGCGATATCGTGAGCCAGGACCGTGGACTGGGCATCGGAGATCTTGTCCGGCTGAACCATCACGTGGACCTCGCGACCAGCCTGCATGGCATAGGTACGCTCGACGCCGTCATGGGAGTTGGCGATCTCCTCGAGCTTCTCAAGACGCTTGATGTAGTTCTCGGCAGACTCGCGACGGGCACCGGGGCGAGAGGCAGAGACAGCATCGGCGGCCTGTACCAGGACATCGAGCACCGTGTTGGGGTCGACATCGGCATGGTGAGCCTCGATAGCGTGGACGATAACGGGCTTCTCACCATAACGGCGGGCAAGCTCGGCGCCGATGACGGCATGCGGGCCCTCGACGTCGTGGTCGATTGCCTTGCCAAGGTCGTGCAGCAGGCCGGCGCGCTTGGCGGTCACAACGTCCAGGCCAAGCTCGGAAGCCATCACGCCGCACAGGTCAGAGACTTCGAGGGAGTGCTGAAGCACGTTCTGACCAAACGAAGTACGGTAGCGCAGGGCACCAAGGGTCTTGACGATCTCGGGATGCAGGTCGTGAATGCCGGTATCGAAGGCAGCCTGCTCGCCAGCCTCGCGCACGCGCTGCTGAACCAGGTCGGCAGCCTTGTGATACATCTCCTCGATGCGGGCGGGGTGAATGCGGCCGTCGGCGATGAGGTTCTCGAGGGCAACACGAGCGGTCTCACGACGGACCGGGTCGAAGCTCGAAAGAACGACGGTCTCGGGCGTATCGTCGATCACGAGGTTGACACCGGAAACCTGCTCGAAGGTCCGGATGTTGCGACCCTCGCGACCGATGATACGGCCCTTGAGGTCATCAGAGGGAATGTGCACGGAGGTAACGGTGACCTCGGCTGTGTGGTCGGCAGCGCAGCGCTGAATCGCCAGGGACAGAATCTCCTGGGCGGTCTTGTGGCACTCGGCGCGAACCTGCTGCTCGGACTCGCGAATGATCGTGGCGGCCTCGTGGGTGACCTCGCCGCGAACCTTATCGAGGAGCTCCTTGTGGGCGTCCTCGCGGGTAAGGTCGGCAATACGCTCGAGCTCGGAGGTCTGCTTAGTGCAGAGCTCCTCAAGCTCGCGGGAGCGCTTCTCGACCTGACCGGCCTGGCTGGACAGCTGGTGCTCACGCTTGTCGAGAGCGTCGTTTCGGCGATCAAGGGACTCCTCGCGCTGCATCACGCGGTTCTCAAGCGTACGAATCTCGCTCTTACGCTGCTTGTCCTCGGCCTCGGCGGCCTGCTTGTTCTTGATGATCTCCTCTTTAGCCTCGAGCAGAGCCTCTTTTTTGAGGGTCTCGGCCTGACGCTTAGCATCACCGATCAGGGACTCAGCCTGTGCGTGTGCCGACTGGATCTTTTCGTCGGCCTCGTGAAGACTACCCTGCTTGGCGGTGCGCATGTAGGCAATGGCGGCGATGGCACCCAAAACGATGCCAACGAGCGCTGCGATGATAGGCATGCTCACTCCTTTTTATGGATTCGTTACACAACAAAGCGAACCGTCCTTACGAACGGCTCGCGACATTTGAGTAATATGGGCGCAGCTTATGCGGGTCGGATACAGATAAACATATAAACAAACTCATCACAGATGAGCACATATCACAAAGCAAATGACAGTGTTTATCGTACGTTGAACCACAACAACTGTCAAATAAATGGCCCCAGCACAGCGGCTAAAACGCGGTGAACGGCAGGGCCACAAAGCGCATACGCCTAAACTGCACATTCCTCGCGTTCGGCATCGAGACGTGCCTTAACGGCATCGGCGGCGATGTGATACGAGAAGCCCTTGCCCATCAAAAACCGAACCAGTTTTTCGAATCCGCGCGTCTCTGGAACACGACGCTTGGCGAGCAGGGCTGACGCACGCGTCAAATCGTCTTCGACGGCAAAATAATCCTCGGGATAACCGGGAATGTCATCGAGCACGACATGACGGCGCTTGAGCTCGGTCTCGATTTTGCGCTGTCCCCAACCGCGCCGCTTGCGCTCCTCGATAAAGTACGAGCAAAAGCGGCTCTCGTCTAAAAAGCGATACTCGGTGGCGCGCTCGACGGCGAAATCGATCGCAGGCTGGTGAAAGCCGTAGCGAGCCAGCTTGTCACGGACCTCACCCGTCGCATGGTCGCGGCGCGATAACATCTCGGTCACCATGGTAAGTGCACATTTACGCTCAATGAGCTGCACCGCCTCACGGAAGTTGTCCCAATCACAGGGAAGATCGGGGCGGTTTTTGACATACAGCCGCGCGACCCGCACGGGAATCCAAATGGACCGCTCAAAACCGCCCTCAAGCTCACAATCGATATGTGCGCAAGGCTTTTTGGACGCATACCCGCTCGAGAACGAGGAGGCCGCCTTCTTATCGGGAAAGACGACCGTGGCCTCGGTCACCGTATACGACATGAGCGTAACCGCTACTCGTCGTCATCATCGAGCATGGCGGAACCATCGATGGCGTAAAGCTCGTCAAACTCCTCAGGCGCAGGCTGATCGGTCAGCTCGACCTCGGACGGAGCATCGTCATCAAACTCAAGTCCGCAGGCAAGGCGGACCTTATGCTCAATCTCGTCAGCGCAATCGGGGTGTTCGCGCAGGAACGCCTTGGCGGCCTCGCGACCGTTGCCGAGCTTGTCCTCGCCATAGGCAAACCAGGAGCCCATCTTCTTGCAGATGCCGCACTCGACAGCCATGTCCAGAATCGAGCCCTCCTTAGAGATGCCCGTACCGTACATGATGTCGAACTCAGCAGAACGGAACGGAGCTGCCACCTTGTTCTTAACGACCTTGGCGCGCACGCGGTTACCGATAACCTCGTCCTTAAGCTTAATGCTGTCGATACGGCGAATGTCGATACGCACCGAAGAGAAAAACTTAAGGGCGCGGCCGCCCGTCGTAGTCTCGGGGTTGCCGAACATGACGCCGATCTTCTCACGCAGCTGATTAATGAAGATGCACGTCGTGTTGGACTTAGAAAGCGAGCCGGCGAGCTTACGGAGCGCCTGGCTCATCAGGCGAGCCTGAAGACCGACCGTAGTGTCGCCGATTTCTCCCTCGATCTCGGCACGCGGGGTCAGCGCGGCGACAGAGTCGACGACGATGGCATCGATGGCGCCGGAACGCACGAGCATGTCAACGATCTCGAGCGCCTGCTCACCCGTATCGGGCTGGGAAATCAGTACCTCGTCGATATCCACGCCAATGCGCGCGGCATACGTGGGATCGAGCGCATGCTCGGCATCGATAAATGCCACAACGCCACCCATTGCCTGGGCCTCTGCCAAAATCTCGAGCGAAAGCGTCGTCTTACCGGAGGACTCAGGACCGTAAATCTCGACGATACGGCCGCGCGGCACGCCGCCGATACCCAGCGCGGCATCGAGGGCCAGGGCGCCCGTGGGAATGGCCTCGACCTCGAGCTCGGGACCACCGTCGCCGTACCTCATGATGGAACCCTGGCCGAATTTCTTCTCGATCTCGGCCTTGGTGGTGGCGATCATCTCATCGCGCTCTTTACCCGTCGTGCGAGCATGAACGGTACGTACGGGACCTGAATTCTTGGCCATGAATAGCCCTCCTCTTAACAACCTGCATCGATAATAAACGAACGGCTGTTCGTGGTCAACCGTTTAGGCCAATCATATGCAGGCGGTCTTTCCAAAACCCAACCAAACGCCGACCAAACACTGACCAAATGCTTGACCACAAAGGACCAAATATGAACAAGGCAGGCAAAAATACATCTACAACCAGCACAAACGCCAAATGAGCCTAAGGTCCCTATCTCCACAATTAAGGGGCTCGAAGGCCCCTTAAAACACGTCTATTCCATAGAGTTGAGCACAAGGGCAATGCGACCCAATGCCTCCGTGACCGCATGGGCACGAACACACGAACGGTCGCCCTCATAGTGGCAGCGCACAGAGTCCACAACCGGCACGCCCCCATCGGCGGAACGATGCGCCCAGCCAATATAGAAAGTGCCCGCCGGATCGTCCTCAGTGCCACCGCCGGGGCCGGCATAACCCGTTGCGCTCACTGCAATATCGCTCTGGTACAGCTCCAGCGAACCCACCGCCATCTCGCGCGCGGTCTGATGCGACACCGCGGTATAGCGGTCAAGCGTCTCCTGCTCAACACCAAGAACGCGATGCTTAATCTCATCGCAATAGGTCACCGCACCGCCACGCAGCACCGCCGAGGCGCCCGGGATATCGGCAATCGTCGAGGAGATCATACCCGCCGTCAGCGACTCAGCCGTCGAAACCGTCACGCCCCGAGCGCTCGCGCGCTCGACAATATCACGCGCCAGCTCCTCGTTATGTGCGGAAATCTGCTCAAAAGAGTCCGTCATACCCACCAGGACCTAGACCGAAAAGACGATCTTGCGGCAGTTCCAGAAGTACTGGGCGCCCGAGATAACGGTCAGGACAACGGCAACGGCGTACAGGAAGCGCGACACCGAGTAGATGCCGAGCGTTAGCGCCACCGGGCCAAGGTGCAAGCCGGCCATAGCAAAAACGCACAGGTAACCGCAAATGGAGACCATCGTGGTTGCCGTCTTGTACTTGCCGAGCTTATCGGCCGCAACGACCACACCGGCCGCACTCGCGACCATGCGAAGGGCGCTCACCAGAAGCTCACGGAACAGGATAATGAACACGGACCACACGGTCACTGCGCCAAAATCCAAGAACAGCAGCAGGGCCGAGAACACGAGCAGCTTATCGGCGATGGGGTCCAAGAATTTACCGAAGTCGGTGATCTCGTTGCGCGAACGCGCCAGATAACCGTCGACCTTATCGGTGCACGACAGGATCACATACAGAATGAAGGCAGCGGCGGCGAGCGGGCCGTCGAAGGTGCTCCAATCCGTACAGGCAACACTCGTGTGAGAAAGCGCCGACACGATCATGAACACCGGGATAAAGACGATGCGAACGCACGTCACGATGTTGGCGGGCGTCCAGACACTCGTCAGTTCCTTATTACTCTCGTTAGCCACGACGCTCTCCTACTCCACAACATGACCGATAAGCTCGTAGCAGAAGCTATCGGTAAACTCGACGGTCAGAATATCGCCCACGGACGCCTCGCTGGCGTCCAGATGCACCGCGCCATCGGAATCGGGCGCCTGGAACCAGGCATGGCCGATCAGCTCGGCGCCATCCTCGGTCTCTTCGATACCGTCGACGATTACCTGGGCTCGCTCGCCCACATGGGCGGCGGTGGCGGCAAAACCGAGCGACTCGGCCAGGTCCATGGCCTCCTGGGCGCGCTCGAGCTTAACCTCCTCATCGACCTGGCCCTCCATCTTGGCGGCCAGGCTACCTTCCTCACGCGAGTAGGCAAAGACACTCGTGTAGTCAAAGCCGACGGTGTCCATAAAGTCGATAAGGTCGCGGAACTCGTCGTCGGTCTCGGTCGGGAAGCCGACCATGGCCGTGGAACGAATCACGATGCCGGGGATGCGCTCGCGAAGGTCGCGGAACAGATCCTCGAGCTCCTGGCGTGAACCGGAGCGACGCATGGCCTTAAGAATGCGCGCGTCGCAGTGCTGCACGGGGATATCGATATAGGGCAGCACCTCGGGCGTATCGCGAATCGTCTCGATGAGTTCGTCAGTCATGCCCTCGGGCTGCAGATAGAGCACGCGGACCCAGACGTTGTGCGGGCGCACGGCCTCGGCGACGGCACGCAGCAGCTGCGCCAGATTGCGCGGCGAGCCATCGGCGACGTCCTCGTCGGCAAAGTCGGTACCCCAGATGCCCGTGTCCTGGCCGATCAGCACGATCTCGCGCACACCGCCGGCAACCAGGTCGCGCACCTCGGAGATGATGCTCTCGGCATTGCGCGAATGATAGCGGCCGCGGATGTAGGGAATCATGCAGAAGCTGCAGAAGCGGTTGCAGCCATCGGAAATCTTGACGTAGGCGACAGCACCCTCGACGGTACGTTTGACCTGCGGGATATAGGCTGCAATCTCGCGCTCGACACCCAGCACGCCATCGATGACCGCCACGATGCCGTCCTCCTCGTCGGCCTTCACAAAGGCAGCGACCTCGGGCAGCTCGTCAGGTAGGTCATCGCCATAGCGCGACGGCACGCAGCCGCACATGACGATGGGGCAAGAACGAACGCCGTCCTGAACCTCGTTGGCGAGTTCGAGCGTGGTCTCGATGCTCTCGGACGTTGCGGAGGCGAGGAACGAGCAAGTATTGACGATGGCAATATCGGCATCCTGCGGGTCGAATGCCTCCTCGTAGCCCGCGGCGGTCAAAAGAGAACGCATGCGGTCAGTGTCAACCTCGTTCTTAGCGCACCCGAGGGTGATGTAGAGCACGGAGCCCAACGGTGTATCCATGTTGGAGAGCGGTCCTTTCGATTGATATTAGCGGTAGTTGGTGAACTGCAGCGGCTGGCCGTAGTCCTGGTCGCGCAGGAACTGGATCACGGACTGCAACGCGTCCTTCGAAGCAGAGGAAACACGCAGTTTGTCGGCCTCGATGGTCACCTTGACCTTGAGCTTTTGGTCCTTGATGTCCTTGTTGATCTTCTTGGCGGTCGCTTGGTCGATACCCTCGACGATATGGCCGAGCACGCGCACGGTGCCGCCCGATGCCGCCTGCGGAGCATCCCACGAGACGGCCTTGAGGTCGATGCCGCGCTTGATGAGCTTGGAGCTCAGCACGTCGACAATCTGCTTGGAGACAAAGTCGGCCGGGGCGTTGATCGTAAAGAGCTTGTCGCCCTTCGAAAGCTCGATCGTGGCGCCGGAATCCTTAAGGTCATAGCGCTGGGAAATCTCGCGCGTGGTCTGCTGAAAGGCGTTATCGACCTCTTGCATGTTGACCTCGGACACGACGTCGAAGCTGGAATCTTTAGCCATGATGTTTCCTTTCGCGTACGAGCGGCCTAGTAGCTATCGTACGAATTGTCGGTAGAATCGGTGGGTGTCTGACCGTCAGTTGCGGTATCGGCGCCATCCGTGGACTGGGCATCGGTACCGTCGGTGGTATCGGTACCATCGGTGGTGTCGGTACCATCAGAACTTTCACCATTCTCGGAATCAGACGTCTCCTTCTTGGGAACGGTGATCGTCACACGCGCCACGCCCGAGGTCTTGGTATCGTAACGAACCTTTTCACCGTTCTTGGTAACGGTGACATCGGAAGGCTTGGACGTGGTGATCTCGATCGAAGACTCGGGCGTGTACTCCTGCTCAAAGGGGCCAGTCGCCTGGGCGCCATAGACCGACTTGCCGTCAACCTTGACCTCAATCCACGCGGTCTTTCCCTTGGCAACGGAGACTTTGACCTTCGTGACCTCGTTCTCTTCCTTCTTGGCCGTCGTCTTGGTAGCGTCCGAATCAGTCGACTCATCCGTCGCCTCATCGGTGTCATCGTCCTCGTCGACCGTTTCGGTCTTCTTAGAAGACTTCTTGGTCGTCATCTTGGTAGCAGTGGGCGTCTCGGGCGTGTTCTCGGGCGCCGAAGATGCGCAGCCACGCAGAAGCACCACGATGAGCACAATCAACAGCAGCACAACGGCACCGATGCCGGCGTAGACGATACGCGGATCGAGCCCGTTGTTTTGAGGAGTACGTGATCCGCCGCGTCCACGACCGGAACTGCTGCGGCCGCCTCCCTGAGGCATACGACCGCGATTGCTATCGGAACGGCCGCGATAGCCGCCCTGGCCCTGAAGGCTGCGCTGACCCGAGCGGGGCGCAAGCTCACCGCGGCCTTGATAGCCACGCTGGCCCGAACGCGAAGCCGAAGAGCGCTGGCCATACGGCTGTGATTGAGAGCGAAGACGCGGCGTCACCTGCGTGGTATCGGCATCCGCATAGCCACCGCGAGAGCGTCCCATAGAGGCACCACGGTAACCGCGATCGGAATAGCCGCCGTCGCCGTAGCCGGCACGAGGGTCACGCGCCACGCCGAGGGCAGCGGGAAGTGCACGGTCCTCGGGCATCGGCGTACTGCGGAACCGGTCACGCTGTGAGCGAATCTCCTCGCCCGAACCCGTCTCGGTAATATAACCGGCCTGCTGAGGACGCTGTCCATAGCGGGTCGAACGACCGCCCTGAACCATCAGGAAGCGCCCGTTATCGACCGAGGAACGCGAATTGACGTAGCCGGCGGCGTCCTGAAAACGACCGCCCTGCTGGGACGTCTCGCGTTCGTATGCCATCAGGTCGTCAAAGTAGGCATTGACGACCTCGCGCGGATTGAGGCCCAAAAAGCGAGCATAGCTCGAAATCATGCCCTGCGCATAGCCGCGCGGCGGCATCGAGGCAAAGTTACCGGTCTCGAAAAACTCGATGATCTGCGGCCTGATTTTGATGGTGTTGGCGACCTGCTGAATGGAAAGGCCCATTCGGCGACGCTGCTCGAGCAGCATGTCACCAAAGCGTGCAGCCATCAGAATCCTCCAAACTCACGATCTTCACGTGCCATCTCGGCGTCGACAGATTCCAGCGCGGCAAGCCCCTCCTCGTCCAACAGGACCTCGCGCGGCTTGGAACCGTCGGGCGGGCCGACGACACCCTTTTCTTCCAGCATGTCCATAATACGCCCGGCACGCGCATAGCCAACCTTCAGACGACGTTGCAGGCCAGATGTGGAGCCAAGCTGCGATTCCACCACAATATGGGCGGCTTCCCAAATGAGCGGATCATCGTCTTGCGGCTCGGCTACTCCGGTGCGGACAATACCGCCGCCACCCGCCATGGACATGGAAGCGGGCGCCACGGCAGACAGAATCTCCTCGTGGTAGTCGGGCTCGCTCTGCGACTTGACGAACTCGACAATCTCGTTGATCTCATCATCCGAAACAAAGCATCCCTGAATACGGCGAGGCTTGCCCCAGTCGACCTTGGAGAACAGCATGTCGCCCAAACCGGTAAGCTTTTCGGCACCCATCTGGTCGATGATGACGCGCGAGTCGATACCCGTGGCGACGTTAAAGGCGATGCGGTTGGTGATGTTGGCCTTGATAAGGCCCGTCACCACGTTGGAGCTGGGGCGCTGCGTGGCCACGATAAGATGAATACCGGCGGCACGGCCCAGCTGGGCGATACGCACAATCGACGCCTCGACGTCCTTGCCGGCAACCATCATCAGGTCCGAAAGCTCGTCAATAATGATGACCAGGTAGGGCATCTTTTGCGGCGGGTTGTCGTAATGCTCAAACTCGCCGGCGGCCTGCTTTTCGTTGTAGGTCGAGATCTTACGCACGTTAAGGCGCTCGAAGACCTTCAGGCGACGCTCCATCTCGGACACGGCCCATTGCAGAGCGCTCGCGGCCTGCTTGGGTTCGGTAACGACCGGTACATAAAGATGCGGCAGGCCGTTATAGCCCGCAAGCTCGACGCGCTTGGGGTCGACCATGATCAAGCGAACGTCCTCGGGAAGCGCGCGCATGAGCAGGGTCGTGATGATGGAGTTGATCATCACCGACTTACCGGAACCAGTGGTACCGGCGATCAGCAGGTGGGGCATCTTGGCAAGGTCGGCGACGACCGGCGTGCCCTCGGCATCGCGCCCGATTGCGAGCTCGAGCGGACCGCCCTTCACATAGGGCAGCACGTCGCCCAGGTTGACGTTCTGGCGCTTGCGATTGGGGATCTCGATGCCCACGAGCGAGGTGCCGGGGATCGGGGCAAAGATACGCACCGACTGGGCAGCGAGCGAAAGCGCGATATCGTCCTCGAGGCTCGAGATCTTGCTCACGCGCTCGCCCTCGCCAGGTTGCAGCTTAAAGGTCGTCACCGTGGGGCCGGCGATCCAGCCGACCACGCGGGCACTGCGGCCAAACTCAAGCAACGTGGACTGAAGCGACTCGGCAGTCTGTTCCAGCTCCTTGTCAGAAGACGCGGAGGACGCCGACTGCGGGTTGGCATGCAGGATTTCGAGTGGCGGAAGCTTAAGGCCATCCTCTTCTTCGCCCTCGTTATCTGCGGCGCCGCCGTCCGCTCCCCCATCCCTAGCCGCAGCCGATCCGACAGCACTCGAGGCAGGCGCATCGGCAACCTTGGGATGCTTCAAGAAGTCGGGAATCTGAGGTGCTGCCGAGACAGGATTCACGGCAAACGGCGGCTCGGACTCGTCAATCTTATCGGGGTCGTCTTCCATCGAAAGCTGGCCGGTTACCTGTTCGCGCTTGGCATGGCGACTCGGCAGCAAAGTTGTCTTTGCGGTCTCAATCGGCGCCTCGTCGTCCTCGTCATCGCCCTCAGTGAGCTCAATCTCGCTATCGGACCAAGACGGGTCGGGCTCACTCGTATTGAGCTTAGGCGCAGCCTTGCCCTTCTTGGCATGGCGGCGCGGGAGCAGCGCGGTCTTAGCACGCTCGGCCTCCACGGCATCGGACACGTCGACAAACGGGTCCTCGTCCTCGTCGTCATCGTCCAAAAACGGGTCCGCATCGTTGCCCATGACCGTGGTCACGGCAGTATCGGAGCCCTTCCGACGAAGAATGCTCAGGTGCGGACGGGCAACGCCGGGCACCGACAGGGCCTCGTCGTCACCCCAGGGGCTCGCGTTGACGTCGGCACGACGGCGCTCGGCAAAATCGGCCGCACGGTCACGGGCAGAACGCAAAACGCCGCCCACCGAAAAGCCGATGATGACAAAGCCAACGACGGCCAGGCCCAACAGGACCACCATTGCGATAGGCTTACCCAGGGCATTCTGCAGCGCACTCGCAATAAACGCACCGATGTAGCCACCCGAGGCGGACAGGTTTTGCGGTGTGAACATAAGTTCGCACGAGTCGCTCGTACCCGGCACCATCAGCGAAAGAATGGAGACGACGGCGATAAAGACCACGGCGCCGCCCGCAACAGAGCGCACGTTGAGCGGCGAATCCTCGCCTAAAAAGAGCGTGGCGGCAAACAGCAAAATGACGATCGGCAGCACGTAGGCGCCCAGACCAAAGCCCAGGTGGTAGAAACCGGCAACCGCAGCCGTAACGGGTGCAGTCGCCGGCGAAATCACGGCAATGAAGGACGCAATCGCCAAAACGGCAATGACCACGCCGGCGATATCGCGGTTGGCCGAAGGCTCGACCAGGGGCTCAAAATCGTCGAACTCGGCCTCGTGGCCCTTATTGGCACGAAGATGGGAACCGGCACCCTTAGCAGATGCCGGTTGGTTGTTGGCTTTATTGCCTTTGGCGTTTTGTGCAGATCCGCGCGCCAAACTAAACCTCCATGACGACCGGGATGATCATCGGACGAGTGCGCGTACGGCTCCAGATAAAGTTAGAGAGCGAGTCGCGCACGGCCTTGCGAATGGCATCGGAACCGCTGCTCGTAAAGCTAAACTTGCCCTTCTCGATCGTCTTCATAATGGACGCCGAGGCATCCTCGGAGAACTGGTCGTCGATGGCAAAGGAGACGCCGCGGCCCGAAAACTCGATGGCCTCGATCTTCTTGTGCTTGAGCGAAACGATAGCGACGGCCGTGACCATACCGTCGTTGGCGAGCTTCTGGCGATCGCGCAGGACGATGGGGTCGGTATCGCCGATGCGCAGACCGTCGACGTAGACGACGCCAGACTCGACGGGCGTACCGCGCTTAACGATACCGCCACGCATCTCGAGCGTGTCACCGTTGTCGAGGATAAAGATATGATCGTCCTTGAGGCCCATCTTGCGTGCCAGCTGGGCATGGGCGCGCAGATGCACGGCCTCGCCGTGGACCGGCATAAAGTACGTAGGCTTGGCCATGGCCATCAGGAGCTTGAGCTCCTCCTGGCTACCGTGACCCGAGACGTGAACGAGGGCGCGGTTCTTATCCCACACGTCGCAGCCAAGCTTGGCGAGGCTGTTGACGACCTGCTGAACGGCCTTCTCGTTACCGGGGACCGGCGTTGCAGAGAGGATGACGGTATCGCCCTCGTGGATGGAGAGCGTCTTGTGTTCGCCGTTGGCCATGCGCGAAAGGGCCGACAGGGGCTCGCCCTGCGAACCGGTGCACATGACGACGATCTTGTCGTCAGGCAGGTTGTCGATATCGAAGGCATCGATGATATCGGAGTCATCGATGTTGAGGTAACCGAGCTCGCGCGCCACGCGGGTGTTGGTGAGCATGGAACGACCGGTCACGACGACCTTGCGGCCACACTTGCGGGCGGCGTCGCAGATCTGCTGCAGACGATGGATGTGGCTCGAGAACGACGCGACGAACACGCGGCCCGGAGCATTCTTGATGGCATGCAGCAGATTGGGGCCAACCTCGGCCTCGGACTTGGTAAAGCCGGGGACCGTGGCGTTGGTGGAGTCGGACAGCAGCAGGTCGATGCCCTGCTTGGCAAAGCGGCTGATAGCGGCATAGTCGGGCGTGACGCCGTCGATGGGCGTCTGATCGAGCTTAAAGTCGCCGGTGTGCATAACGGTGCCCTGGTTGGTGCGGATGAACACGCCCAGAGCGCCCGGGATAGAGTGCGTCATCGAGAAGAAGTCGAGCGAGATGCCACCCAAATTGACGTGGCTGCCGCCCTTGACCTCACGGAACTTGGGTGCGCGGATGCGGAACTCAGAAAGCTTGCCCTCGATAAAGCCAAGCGTCAGCTTGCTCGAGAAGATGGGCACCTTGTTGTTGAGGTCCTGTAGCAGATACGGAAGCGAACCGGTGTGGTCCTCGTGGCCGTGAGTGACGACGATGCCGCGGAGCTTTTCCTCGTTCTCCAGAACATAGGTGTAATCCGGGAGTACCAGATCGATACCGGGCTGCGAGTCGTCGGGGAACATGAGGCCAGCGTCGACGAGCACCATGTCGTCGCCGCACTCGAAGACCGTCATGTTCTTGCCGATGCCATCTAGGCCGCCGAGCGGGATGATCTTCAAGGGAGATGATTTTTTAGCTGCCATAGGTGAGTGTTGTTTCCTTTCTTCGAAACGGGTCTGAAACAACCGACGGGGCGCTTCTGGCAAACCGGCCGCCGGGAACGTACAACAATGCATCGCAGAGTCGATGCAGTAACCACAGTATGATACCCATTTGCACAACAACAGACCACCCATGTATCAAAGCCCCATCTGAAGCCGTGTATCCCGCCGGTTCCCCGCGAGGGCGGGCACGGATGAAGTTTCCTGCTCTACAGTCCTGCTCACGACGGAGGCCACATTAAGTGGCCTCCTGTTCGTGCGGAACTCGCGATAAACCTCATCCGTGCCCGCCCTCGCGGGGAACCTGCCAATAAGGGACAGGTTTATTTTGATCGATTTTATCTGGGGAAATACTGCTGAATCTATCTACGGATCCGAAATCTGACTACTGAATAGACTGTCCAACTAAAGAACGAGTGGAACTAACCAGCCCTTTTGCTTGCGCCCGGGAGGGCCGCATATGAAGTTTATCGCGAGTTCCGCACGCAAAGGAAAGCACTTAATGTGCTTTCCGTCTTGCGCAGGACTGTAGAGCAGGAAACTTCATATGCGGCCCTCCCGGGCGCAAGCAAAAGGGCGACCCCTGTCCGGAGTCGCCCTTGTTGAGCTGCTTATGTGCGGCTGTTACTCGGCGTCGTGGTGACGGCGGGGCTTACGGCCTCCGTTGTCGCCGGGACGGCGCGGACGGTCGCTGCGCTCGGAGCGCTCGCGACGCGGACGCTCACGGCGCTGGAAGTGCTCGCCGTCGCCCTCGGAGGCACCTTCGGCGCGAGCCGGGGCCTCGGGCTTGTCCAGACGATCGAGCGAGATCTTGCCGCGATCGTCGACCTCGATGACGACGACCTTGACCTCGTCGCCCACATTGAGGACGTCCTCGACCTTCTCCACACGACCCTTGGCGACGCGGGAGATATGCAGCAGGCCGTCCTTACCGGGCAGGAGGTTGACGAAGGCGCCGAAGGGCTGGATGGAGACCACGCGACCGGCGTACTCCTCGCCCGGCTCGGGAACCTTGATGATGAGCTTGATGCGCTCGACGGCCTGATCGACGGACTCGCCGGTGCCGCCGACAAAGACGGTGCCGTCCTCCTGGATGTCGACCGAAGCGCCGGTCTCGTCCTGGATGCCGCGGATGACCTTGCCGCCGGAACCGATGACGTCGCGGATCTTATCGGTCGGAACCTGGATGGAGACGATACGCGGGGCGGTGCTGCGCGTGGTATGACGCGGCTCAGGGATCACATCGAGCATCTTCTGCAAGATGAAGGCGCGACCCTCCTTGGCCTGCTGCAGGGCGCGGGCCAAGATGTCGAAGGTGAGGCCGGTGGCCTTGTTGTCCATCTGCAGGGCGGTGATGCCCTCGGTGGTGCCGGTGACCTTAAAGTCCATGTCGCCCAGGAAGTCCTCGAGACCCTGGATGTCGGACAGGACCACGGTCTTGCCCTCCTCCTGGATCAGACCCATGGCGATACCGGAAACCGGGCGCTTAATGGGCACGCCGCCGTCCATAAGGGCGAGCGTGGAACCGCAGGTCGAAGCCATCGAAGAGGAGCCGTTGGACTCCATGACCTCGGAGACCACGCGGATGGCGTAGGGGAACTCGTTCTCGTCGGGGAGCACCGGAAGCAGAGCGCGCTCGGCCAGGTTGCCGTGACCGATCTCGCGGCGCTTGGGGCTGCCCATGCGGCCAGTCTCGCCGGTGCAGAAAGGCGGGAAGTTGTAGTGGTGCATGTAGCGCTTGCCCTCGGTGGGCTCGATGGTATCCAGACGCTGGCCCTCGTTGAGCATACCGAGCGACAGGACGGAGAGCACCTGGGTCTGACCACGCTGGAACAGGCCGGAGCCGTGAACGAGCGGCAGGTAGTTGTCCTTCACCATGATGGGACGGATCTCGTCGGCGGCACGGCCGTCGACGCGCTCGCCGGTCTCGACGACCATGGTGCGCATGGCCTTCTTCTCGAGCTTCTTGAGCGCCACGGGGATCTCGCGCTCCCAGGCGGCCTGTTCCTCGTCGGTGAACTCGGCGCGGATGGACTCCTTCAGAGCCTCGACCTTACCGATGCGGGAAAGCTTGTCGGCGTCGCGCAGGGCAGCGGCCATCTCGTCGTAGTGGGCGAAGATGCGCTCCTGGACCTCCTCGACGGGCTGGTCGAGCGGGTACTCCTTCTTGACGATAGCGCCGTTGACCTGCTCCCACTCGGCGACGAACTCGTCTTGGGCCTGGCAGAAGGCAGCGAGGGCCTCCTGACCAAACTTCATAGCGGCGAGCATGTCGTCCTCGGAAATCTCCTCGGCGCCGGCCTCGACCATCGAGATGAAGTCGGCAGAGCCGCCCAGCTCCAGGTCCAGGTCGGAGTTCTCGCGCTCCTCATAGGTGGGGTTGACGATAAACTCGCCGGTCTCCACGTTGCGGCCGATGCGCACGCAGGCAAGCGGACCCTCGAAGGGCACGCCGCCGAGCGTCATAGCCAAAGAGGCACCCATGACATTGATGACGTCGAAGGGGTTGACCTGGTCGGCGACGAGCGAGGTAGCGACAATGTGTACCTCGTTGCGGAAGCCGTCCGGGAAGCTCGGGCGAATCGGACGGTCGATCATGCGCGCGGTGAGCGTGGCCTTCTCGCTGGGACGGCCCTCACGCTTGAGGTAGCCACCCGGGATGCGGCCGGCAGCGTACATCTTCTCGTTGAAGTCGACGGTCAGCGGGAAGAAGTCATAGTTCTTGCGCTCCTTGGAGACGACCACGGTATCGAGCATCGTGGTGTCGCCCTGCTTGACCAGACAGGCGCCAGTGGCCTGCTTGGCAAGCTCGCCGGACTCAAAGGTGTAGGTCTTGCCGTACAGCTCAAAGGTCTTGGATACGAGTGTCATTGTTCTCCTTTACCCCACAGGCCCCTTGCCTGCGGGCTTCTCATGTGACGCGGGCCCCCTGCCCCCGCCACGCTTCAGAGCGTGATTGTTCACGCCCTTACACAAAAAGAGCGTCCCGCATGCAGGACGCTCTTAGCATGTACAAGTTCGCTACTGAATATTGTCGCGAATGCCCAGAGCCTTGATGAGCTCACGGTACTCGACGATGTCGTTCTTCTTGATGTAGGAGAGAAGACGACGACGACGACCGACGAGCATGAGCAGGCCACGACGGGTGTGGAAGTCCTTCTGGTGGGACTTCATGTGCTCGGTCAGCTCCTTGATGCGCTCGGACAGGATGGCGACCTGAACCTTGGGGTTGCCGGTGTCGACCGGGGTGTTACCGAACTGGGCAGTCAGCTCCGCCTTGCGCTCTTTGGAAACAGTCATTGTTTCACCTTTCGTTTTGCGTCGCCATCGGGCGACTCGATTCGCCTCGGACTGGGAAGCCGCCGGTGGAGCGAGCAACCAAGGTCGAGGTACTAACAGGCCGATATGTTACCACAAGCAGCCCGCCCCTGCGCATCATCACCGACCCAACATGAATTCCATCGCACGGAGGCGCTGATCGGTGTGCGTGGCGGCCCAAACATGCGAAAGCCCGAGCAAGAATGCCGCCGTATGCGGGTCGATTCGCTCGGCCATGAGCGCATCGAAGGTCATGGACATGAGGGCGCGCAGCCATGCGACCTCACCGGTCGACACCAACTCGGCACCCGGAACGCTCGACGCGCACGAGCCGCACATGAGCCCGCCGGCCTGGGGCGAAAAATACGACAGCATGGGGTCTCCGCACAGCACGCAGGCCGAAAAATCGGGTCGGTAGCCAACGTGCGACAGCAGCTTAAAGACAAAGGCCGCCACGAGCAGATCCATATGCGCTGTGTCGAGCCCGCTGCCCACCAGGGCAAGCGCTCGCTGCGTTATGGCAAAGGTAAACGGGTCCTCGGCGTCCTCGAACGAGCACACGCGCGCGACCTCGGCGATCGCGCTTGCGGCGCAGGTCGTCTCGTAATCGGGCGCAGCGCCGAGCGGCGCTTCCATAAGCTCGGCCTGGGAAACCACGTCGAGCGACCGCCCATGCGCGAGCAGCATGTCGACGGTACAGAACAGCTCACAGCGCGCAGCCAGGCGCCCACCGGGTTTACGGGCACCCTTTGCCACGGCACGAACCTGCCGACCTCGCTCATCAAGCATCGTCAAGATCAGATCGGTCTCCTTGAGCTTGGTCTTATCGAGGACGAGTACCTTTGTGCGATATGTCCGTGAGCCTGCCATGAGCGCTGCGCGCCCTTAGTCCTCGGCGCTATACCCAAAGCGGCGAATCTGGGCCTCGTCGTCACGCCAGCCGGCCTTGACCTTCACGTCCAGCTCCAAAAAGACCTGCGTGCCAAAGATGCGCTCAAGATCGCGACGGGCATCGATACCGATATGCTTGATCATCTCGCCGCCCTTGCCGATGATGATGCCCTTTTGGCCCTCGCGCTCGACGTAAATGGTGGCGTGCACGCGCAGTACCTTCTTGGTCTGCTCGAGCGCATCGCAGATCACGCCAACGGAGTGCGGGATCTCATCACGGGTGCGGCGCAAGACCTTCTCGCGCACAAACTCGGCAACGAGCGTCTCATCGGAAGCGTCGGTACCCATGTCCTCGGGGAACCAACGCGGACCCTCGGGCAAAAAGTGCGCAACGGTCTCGATGAAGGCATCGACGTTGAAGTTCTTGACCGACGACGTAACGATCTCGTCGTCATACTCCATGAGCTCGTGGGCGGCCTTGAGCTGTTCCATAACCTGGGCGGGATCGGCCTCATCGGCCTTGGTGAGCACCAGGACCTTCTTGCAACGGGCGCATCTGACGCGCTCGGCAACCCAAGCGTCTCCCCTGCCAATCGGCTTGGTGGCATCAATCAAAAACGCGACGACATCGACATCGTTCAGCTCGAACAACGCGCTCTTGTTGAGCTCGGATCCCAGACCGTCCTTGGGCTTATGAATACCCGGGGTATCGACAAAGACCAGCTGGTAGCCGGGACGGTTGACGACGGCGCGCATGCGGCGGCGGGTCGTCTGGGCCACCGGTGAGGTGATGGCGACCTTCTTGCCATAGCAGGCATTAAGCAGCGTGGACTTGCCGGCGTTGGGGCGTCCGACCAGGGCCACGAAGCCGCTGCGAAAACCAGGCTCAACGTCGCCAAAGCCCGCGAGGTTGTCGTCCTCGTCGCACAGGGCGTCGAGCTCCTCATCGCTCATGCCCTCAAACGGATCGAACTCCTCGACATCCTCGAGCCCCTCGGTATCCACCGCGTCCAAAGTCTCGTCGTCCAGGATCTCATCGGTAGGCTGCATATTGTCGGACATGGGAATCCCTTTCTAAATAAAGCCGAGCGCGTGGGCAAATACCAGCACGCCCACAATCGCGGCGGTGATGGAAAGAATGTATACAGAGGCGGCGGCGATGTCCTTCGCGCGCTTGGCCAGTGGATGCAGCTCCTGGGTCGCGAGGTCGACAATCGCCTCCATGGCGGTATTGCACAGCTCGCCGTGAATCACCAGGCCACAACAGATGATAATCGTGGCCCACTCGGCAATGTCGAGGCCCACGATACAGCCGGCAATGACGGTGCACACGCCCGCCACGAGCATGACCTTAATGTTGCGCTCGGTCTTGACGGCGGTAACGAAGCCCTCCATGGCATAGGAGAACGACTTTAAGAAGGACGGATGGTCCTTGTTAGATCCGGGAATCATAGACGGCTCCTAGTCGTGGGCGTGGTTGGTGATGGGGCCGACATGGACTAGCTTGGGGTCCTCGCCGCGCTCGAGCGCCAGATCGCGCAGGATGGCGTCCTCGCGGGCCTCCATGACCTCGGCCTCGTCGTCATCAATATGGTCATAGCCCAGCAGGTGCAGCATGCCGTGAACGAGCATCAGACGGCACTCGTCAGCGGGGCTATTGCCAAAACCGGGGGCCTGACGGGCAATGACCTCCGGGGCCAAGATGATATCGCCGAGCTCGAGCGTCTCATCGGCGGGAATGTCATCGTCAAAGGCCGAGTCGCATTCAAACGAGAGCACATCGGTGGTGCGGTCGATGCCGCGCCACTCGTGGTTGAGCTCGTGCATCTCGTCCTCGTCGACATACGAAAGGGAAATCTCGACTTCACGCTCAACGCTCTCGGCGGCAAGCACAACCTCGCAGATGTGCTCCACCTCCTGCGCGTCGAGCAGCGTATCGAGCTCGGCATCGTTGCTGATCAATACACTCAACGGGACTCCTTCCGGTCACGTGCGCGTTTCTCGCGCACATCATCATAAGTATCGTATGCCTCGACGATACGTCCCACCAAGGCATGGCGCACCACGTCGGCACGCTCGAGGTGCGAAAATGCGACATCGTCGACACGGCCCAAAATCTGCTCAACGTCAGCAAGACCGCCGCGACGACCAACCAGGTCGCGCTGACTCAGGTCGCCGGTAATCACAAACTTGGAGTTGAAGCCCAGGCGCGTCAGGAACATCTTCATCTGCTCGGGCGTGGTATTTTGCGCCTCGTCGAGTACCACGAAAGCATCGCTCAGCGTGCGGCCGCGCATGTAGGCAAGCGGGGCGATCTCGATCACGCCGCGCTCCATAAGCTCATCGGTTCGCTCGCGATCCATCATGTCAAAAAGGGCGTCGTAGAGCGGACGCATGTAGGGATCGATCTTTTCCTCAAGGGTACCGGGCAAAAAGCCCAGATTCTCCCCCGCCTCGACAACCGGACGCGTCAAGATCAGACGACCCACCTCGTGACGCTTGAGCGCGGCAACGGCGAGCGCCATAGCCAGATAGGTCTTACCGGTACCGGCAGGACCCAAGCCAAACGTGATGGTATGCGAGCGGATGGCATCCACATAGCGCTTTTGCCCGAGCGTCTTGGGGCGAATGACGCGGCCGCGATACGAAAGCAGCACGTCATCGCGAAGCGACGTAGTCTCGTGCTCACCGTCGCGCAGAACGGCCAGACAGCGCGAGACATCGTCGGCAGACAGCGTGCGCCCGGCAGCAGCCTCACGAAAGGCATGCTCGAAAAAGCGCGCCACGAGTTCGACCTCGTTCGGGTCGCCGCTCACGGAGATGCTATCGCCACGGGCGACCACATGGGCGCGAACCAAGCTCTCGAGCGCACGAAGGACGCCGTCGCCGGCGCCCAAAACGCGCGAGGGATCAATCCCCTCGGGAACGGTAAGTCTAATCTTCGAGGCTTCCATGAACCTCCCTGCGTGCATGGACCAAGCCGGAATCATCGACTCCGATGATAGCAACATCGAGCAGGCACGGGGCTGTAAGTCCACAGGTATCGTCAAGACGGGCATGATGGAACGAGCCGAGCGTCAGGTTGTCGCCATACTCGAGCACGGCACGCTCGACCGTGCCCACGCGACGACGAGCGTCGGCAATAGCGAGCTCCTGTGCGGCGGCCCGCATACGGCGGCTGCGCTCGGCCATAACCTCGGGTGGCACCTGGTCGGGCATGTCGGCAGCAAGGGTACCGGGACGCTTGCTGTAGCGGAACACGTGCATACGCGAGAAACCCACACGGCGGCACAGCGCCAGCGATTCCTCGAACTCCTCGTCCGTCTCACCGGAAAAACCGACGATGACATCGCACGAAAGGGACGCCTGGGGCAAGATGGCACGAATCATACGCACCGTGTCCTCGAAGGCCTCGGCGCTATAGGGACGGCCCATGCGATGCAGGGTCGCCGTGCAGCCGGACTGCACGGGCAGGTGCAAAAACGGGGCGATACGCTGCGGATAGCGCGCCATAACCTTAAGCAGGCGCTCAGAGATATCCATGGGCTCGACCGAGGAAATGCGCACATGCGGAATAGACGTGCGCTCCATGATGGCCTCGAGCAGCTCATCGATTTCGACATGCTCGTCGGTCGCGCTCTTGCCATCGTAGGCACCCAGGTTCACACCGGTCAGCACCACCTCGGGCACGCCGGCCTCCTGGGCCTCGCGAACTTGCTCGAGCACGGACTCGACGGGCACGGAACGCTCGGGGCCGCGCGCCTTCCACACAATGCAATAGGTGCAGCGATGGTTGCAGCCATCCTGAATCTTCACGCCCAGGCGAGAGCGACCGAGCGCATCGACCACCTCGCCATCGCTGCAGGCGGGAACGCTATCGGACTCAACGCCCAGCACCTCGCAGACGCGCTCGGCGACGTCAATCTTGGACGGTTCGGCGATCACGCGATCCGAAAGCTCCAACAGCTCCTCGGGATGCAAATTGACCACGCAACCGGTCACGAGCACATAGGGCTCGTTTGGATAGGCCAGCGCATGGCGAACGGCCTTACGGGTCTTGGCCTCGGCCTCGCCCGTAACGGCACAGGTGTTAATGACGATCAGCTCTGCATCCTGAGGCTCCACCATTGCAAAGCCCAGGCGCATAAGATCGGCAGTGATACGGTCGGACTCAACCCGGTTGACGCGGCAGCCGAGGTTGACGACAGAGATATGAGGTGCGAGCACGCGGGCTCCTTAATCGAGGATATCGTCGAGGGCACTCTTGATACGGTCGGTCACCGACTTCTTACCGGAAGCGACGTCATCGCCCATCTCATCGGCAAAAGCGCGGAGCAGCTCGCGTTGCTTATTGGAAAGATTGGTGGGAACGACCACGCGCAGTTGCACGATCAAGCGGCCACGCGAACCGCCACCGCCAATGCGCGGCATGCCGTAATTATTGACGCTCACGGTGTCACCGTACTGGGCGCCGGCGGGAACCGTCACCTTGACGACCTCGTCGGGCATAATGCCCTCGACCTCGATCTCGCAGCCAAGCGCAGCCTGCGCAATCGAGATATCGCTCAGGAGGTACAGGTCGTCACCGTTGCGCTTAAAACGCTCGTGGTCGGCAACACGAACGTTGACGATCAGGTCGCCCGAGGGCTCACCGCGAAGGCCTGCCTCGCCAAAGCCGCTCACGCGCAGCTGGCGACCGGTCGAAACGCCGGCGGGGATATCGATGTCGATCTTTTCGTGCGAAGGTGTGCGGCCCTGACCGTCGCAGGTCTCGCAGGGATGGTCGATGACCGTGCCCTCACCGTGGCAGTCGGGGCAAGGCGAAGAGGACTGAACCTGGCCCAGGAACGAGCGCTGGACCGTCGTGACATAGCCTGTGCCGTGGCAGCGGCTGCACTGCTTTTCCTGTGCGCCCTCGGCCCTACCAGTGCCGTTACAATCCTCGCAGGGGGCAAGGCGGTCATAGCTGATCGTCTTTTTGCAACCGAGCGCCGCCTCCTCAAGGGTCACCGAAAGGGAGATCGCCATATCGCGGCCGCGACGACGCTCACGGCGATTTCGGGCGCCACCGCCGGCACCGCCGCCAAAGAACGACGAGAAGAGGTCGTCCATGCCCATGCCGCCAAAGATATCGTTGATATCGACGTAGCCCGAACCACCAGGGCCGTCCGCGGTGCCGTAACGGTCGTAGTTAGCACGCTTCTGCTCGTCGGAAAGAACGGAATAAGCCTCGTTGAGCTCTTTGAACTTGGCCTCGGCCTCGGGGTCGTCCGAAACGTCCGGGTGTACGGTACGGGCCTTCTTTAGAAACGCGCGCTTAATCGTCCGCGCATCGGCATCCTTGTCGACGCCAAGTACCTCGTAGTAATCCCTATTTTCCGACACGACCGAATCCTTCCGACTTTCATTATTGTCACAGTGCGTCCTATACCCAAGCTGGGCCGGCCGCAAACAGAGGGCTAGATGTTATTGCATTGCGTAGGGCGAAAGCATGGCACGTTGCGAGCAGCTCGCAAACCAAACCGACACGAGCGCGAACATAAATCCGTTGGCAAAACCGTTGGCAAACTGCATCGCGCCGCGCTTCCACCACAGCAGGCTGCGGTGCAGCACGCCGTCCGAGACCACCATGAAAAGGCCCATGGCAAACGGAATAAAGCACATCACGGCAAAGGCCGAGAACACGCCCGATATGGCCGACAGCACCAAAAACGGCGCCACGATGCCCATCAGGTAAAAACCGGTACGGGCCTTGCCTTCCAGACGCTCGGCCTCAACATGGGCACGGCCGACAAGATCGCCGCCCGAGGCACCGTTGGTGCCGGCGTGACCCATGCCGCCAATGCGGACCTCGTCGCCATCGTGCGTGCCGGCAGGAAACTCAATTGTCTGCTCGGAGGTCACACGGGTTCGACCGCTGCCGCCGCAATCGGGACAGGGGTCGGCGACGACCTTACCGGAACCTCCGCACTCGGGGCAGACCGACTGGAACGTGCCGGCACCGAACAGGAAGGACAGGTCGACGTCGATGTGGCCGCGACCGCCGCAGCTCGGACAGGTATGTGCATGCTCGGACGAAACAGAACCCGAGCCTCCGCAGTGACCACAGGTATCGAAGCGCGTATAGCGAACGGTCTTGCGGGCACCGCCCTTGGCCTCCTTGGCGTCGAGCTTAATATCGACGACCACGTTGGCGCCGTTCTCGGGATTATAGGCAGCCTGCCCGCGACGCGGCTGGCCCCAGGCGCCCCCGAAGGGGAAACCGCCGTCAAAGGGATTGCCGTAACCGGCGCTGCCGGCATAGCCACCGCCATAGGGCGAAGCCGTCGGTGCACCGGCAAAGGGATTGCCCGAGCGCATGGCGTCGTAGCGCGCACGCTTCTGCTCGTCCGAAAGCACGGCGTAGGCCTCGGAAACCTCTTTAAACTTTTCCTCGGCATCAGGTTCTTTGTTGACGTCCGGATGGAGCTTGCGGGCCTTTTGCTGGAAGGCCTTCTGAATATCACGCGAGGTGGCGTCCTTGGAGACACCCAAAATCTCGTAGTAATCTTTTTCGTTCATCGTCGCCATGCGCGGCAACCTCCTGCTCACAGCAGCGTATATATTGCGGTAATTCTACCCGAGCGGCCTAGGCTAGACCCCAAAACAGCTCGAACAGCACATTTCCATCGAGCCAGCCCAAGTGGGTGGGCGCTAAACGAGCACGGACGCGACCTGCGATAACGTCTTTCGAGGTGACGCGCCCCGCATGTCCTTCAATATGATCGGGCACCCAGGTGGCAAGGCCCAACTCGACCGCACGGTCGCAGGCCGCCGCCAACTCATCTGCAGCGATCACGCTTGCCGAGCGAACCAACAGATCGGGCCCAATGCCACGCGTCATGCGACAGGCAAGCATCAAATCCTCGGCCGCCGCCTCGCGCTGCGACAGATACTCGGCATCAAACGTCGTCGCGGCATCGTCGCGTTGCACCAAGCGCACGCGATACGCATCGCCGCGAGCAAGCACGTCGGGAAACAGCCCGGCCAAGCGATCGAAATCCTCGGCGTCGAGCATACCGGCGGCAGAGCGGCCCAAACCCAGATAGCCCTGTCCGGTCCAATAGGCAATGTTGTGGGCGCACTCATGGCCGTCGAGCGCGTAGCTTGCCACCTCATACGGGTGATAGCCGGCCGCACTCAGGCGCTCACGCGCCGCATCCATGCATGCAGCCTGAAAATCCTCGTCGGGCTCGAGCGACTCGTCGCGACACGCCATGCGATAGAGCGGCGTGCCCTCCTCGAGCGTGAGCGGGTACACCGACACATGATGCGGCGCCGCCGCCAACACGCCATCGAGTGTGCGCTGCCAGCTTAGGTCGGTCTGCCCGGGAAGGCCGCACATCAGGTCGCACGACACGACAAGCCCAGCGTCCTTGACCGTCGTGATGGCAGCGAGCGCCCGATCGGCATCGTGAATGCGGCCGATGGCGGTAAGTTCGGCGTTATCGAGCGTTTGCACGCCCAGAGAGACGCGCGTGACACCCACCCCGGCAAGCGCAGTGGCAAGCTCTGCGGTCAGCGATTCGGGATTGGCCTCGCAGGTAAACTCAACAGGCTTGCACCACGCAGAGATACGCCGGGCAAATTCTACCAAACGCTCCCCCGCCAGCGACGGCGTGCCGCCGCCAACATAGACGGTGCGGATCTGTGCAAGCGCGCCTGCGTCGCCAAAAGCATCGAGGCGCGCATACAACTGCTCAAAATAGGTATCGAGCGCAACGCTCATGTTGCGCGGAGCAAAACTGCGTGAGTCAAAGTCACAGTACCGGCATTTTTGGGCGCAAAACGGCACATGCACGTACAGCGCGGTAACGGCCACCGTTAGGCCTCCAACGGATGAGCGGGCACCGACTCGCCGGCGGCAAGTGCGGCCTCACAGGCCACCACATCGTGCTCGATATCATCGACCAGTGCCATGAACTCCTCGTATGTGGAGCAACGCACCACCTGAGCGCGCCAGGCGGCAGCATGGGGCATGCCCTTTAGATACCAGCTTGCGTACGTGCGGGCACGCGACATGAGCGGCAACAGCTCGTGCGTGAGCGTCAGGTGCTCGCGCAGGGCATCCAGGCGCTCAACCGAGGAGCGAGAAGGAACCGGCGTGCCATCGAGTGCAAGGGCTCGGGCATCGCCGAACACCCATGGATTGCCGTAGATGCCGCGCGCGATAAACACCGCGCTGGCACCCGAGCTTTGCAGATGCTCAGCAGCGTCCTCTGCCGAGAACACATCGCCCGAACCGATAACGGGAATCTCGACGGCGTCGGCCACCTCATCGACGACCGACCAATCGGCCTGGCCCGTATAGAGCTGCGTGGCGCAGCGACCATGTACCGCCACCGCGGCGGCCCCTGCTCCCTCAAGCATCTGGGCAAACGTCGCGGCGTTGCGGTCTTCGGCGTAAAAGCCCTTACGGATTTTTACGGTCACGGGCACATGCGCCGCGCCCACCGCCGCCTCGACGATCTGCTCGGCCAGATCGGGAGTGCGCATAAGCGCCGAGCCCTCGCCCTTGGTGACGACCTTGCGAGCCGGGCAGGCCATGTTGATATCGATCAGCGACAGGCGATCGCCCACACGCTCCTCGACGGCAGCAACAGCGCTCGCAAACTGATCGGGCTTGGAGCCAAAGAGCTGCACGCAGATCTGCTGCTCCTCATCGGCCGGCAGTACCAGGCGCCACGTCTTATTGCTGGCATAGGCAAGGCCCGCCACGCTCACCATCTCGCTATAGGCAAGATGGGCACCGCGACGGCGGCACATGATGCGATAGGCGGGATCGGTCACGCCCGCCATGGGAGCCATAAGGAACGGCTGCTCGGCATAGGCGCCAAGCAACCGCTTGCTGTATTCAGAAAGTGCCATGGACCTACTCGTCCACCTTGAGAATCGCCATAAAGGCCTCCTGCGGAACCTCGACCGAGCCGATGGCCTTCATGCGCTTTTTGCCCTCTTTCTGCTTCTCGAGCAGCTTGCGCTTTCGCGAGATATCGCCGCCATAACACTTGGCCAGCACGTCCTTGCGGCGCGCTTTGACGGTAGAGCGGGCAATGATCTTGTTGCCGATGGCGCCCTGGATAGGCACCTCGAACAGCTGGCGCGGAATGATTTCCTTGAGCTTGTCGCACAGACCGCGGGCCAGGCCATAAGCCTTATCCTTGTGCACGATAAACGACAGCGCGTCCACCTCGTCGCCCGAAAGCAGGATGTCGAGCTTGACGAGCTCGGAGGGGCGATATTCGTTGAACTCGTAGTCGAGCGAGGCGTAACCCTTGGTGCGGCTCTTGAGCTGGTCAAAAAAGTCCAGAATGAGCTCAGCAAGCGGCATGTCGAAACGCATCTCGACCGATTTGCTCGTGAGATGGATCATGTCGGTTGTAATGCCGCGATGCTCGATAGCGAGCTGCATGACGGCACCCGTATACTCGGGCGGACAGATAATCTTGGCCTTGAGGTAGGGCTCCTCGATGCGCTCGATGCGCGTAGCCTCGGGCAGATCCTGCGGGCTGCGAACATCAATCATCTCGCCGTCGGTCTTGTAGACGTGATAGTCCACCGAAGGGCTCGTGGCAATCAGGTCCAGGTTGAACTCGCGCTCCAGGCGCTCCTTGACGACCTCCATATGCAGCAGGCCCAAGAAGCCAACGCGGAAACCAAAGCCGAGCGCCACCGAAGTCTCGGGCTCCCACACCAACGACGGGTCGTTGACATGCAGCTTATCGAGCGCGTCACGCAGGTTCTCGTAGTCCTTGTTATCGATCGGGAACAGGCCCGTATAGACCATGGGCTTAGCCTCGCGGTAACCGGGAAGCGGCTCGGGGCAGGGGTTCGACGCCCAGGTAAGGGTGTCGCCCACGCGAACGGCCTCGGGGTCCTTCAGGCCCGTGACCACGTATCCGACCTCGCCGACCGTCAGCGCGTCGACCGGCGTCTCGGCGGGACGCTTGACGCCCACGCCATCGACCAAAAAGTCGCCCTTTGCCTGCATCATGCGCAAGGTATCGCCCTTTTTGATGGAGCCGTCAAAGATGCGCACCGTGGCGACGACGCCACGATACTCGTCGAAGTATGAATCCAGAATGAGTGCCTTGAGCGGCGCATTCGCATCGCCCTTGGGCGGAGAGATCAGAAAGACAATGGACTCCAGCAGATCGTGGATGCCCTCGCCGGTCTTGCCCGAGACACACACGGCATCATCGGCAGGGATCGCCAGGTCATCCTCGATCTCGGTCTTAACCTCGTCGGGATGAGCCGAGGGCAGGTCGATCTTGTTGATGGCCGGCACAATGTCCAGATTGGCGTTCATGGCAAGCGTCGCGTTGGAGACGGTCTGTGCCTCGACGCCCTGTGTGGCGTCGACAACGAGCACCGCGCCCTCACAGGCTGCCAGCGAGCGCGAGACCTCATAGGTAAAGTCCACGTGGCCCGGCGTATCGATCAGATTGAACTGATACGTCTCGCCATCGTCGGCGTCATAGGACACGCGAACGGCATTGGACTTGATCGTGATGCCGCGCTCGCGCTCGATATCCATGGTGTCGAGCAGCTGCGACTCCATGTCGCGCTCGTCGACGGTATGGGTGAGCTCGAGGATGCGGTCACTAATCGTGGACTTGCCATGGTCGATGTGCGCAACAATCGAGAAGTTGCGGATGTGGGAAATGTCAATTGAAGTATTCATGCGGACTATCTTACCCGAGCGGTACAAAAAATGGAGCCTGTTCCATAAAACAGGCTCCATTTATGCGCGTAATCTGTGTGGTGTGAAATTTACAACTTAGGCGTTGATGCTGTTCACGAGCTTGGCAAGACCGGACTTGCGGTTGGAAGCCTGGTTCTTGTGGATAACATGCTTGGCGGCAGCCATGTCGAGACGCTTGGTGACGGTCTTGAGGGCAGCCTGGGCCTTCTCGGCGTCGCCCTCGGCGACGGCGGACTGGACGTGCTTGGTCAGCGTCTTGAGCTCGGACTTGACAGCCTTGTTACGCATGCGAGCTGCCTCATTGGTGCGGATACGCTTCTTCTGAGACTTGATGTTTGCCACTTCTGGAGTTCCTTTCGAGTTCCTTGCAAAAAATGTATGACACCTCTGAGACACGGTGAGGTCATGCAAGCGCCTACTATAGCACGCTCCCCCTCAAAGGGATAGAACGAATTTGTCAAATAGGCAGGTATCATCACGATTTTCTCAAGATGTTCGTAATCCAGAGCAAAAGCGCGGTCTGAGAATCGGCCGAACCCTTCAGTGCGAGCTCCACATCGACCGCGCCCTCGAGCGCGGCAACGAGCTCTGCCATCGAAAAGCGACGTGCCCAGGTCAGGTGATTCTTGACCTGCCAGGACTGGAGCTTAAGTGTTGCGGCCAGCTCACGACCCTGTCCGCGCGCATCGAGCGCCTTGGCAACGATAAGCTCGCGGATGCGGCCGCACAGCAATGTGTAAGTCCACACGTAGCTCTTGGCGGGCAGTAGATTGAAGAGCTCGAGCGAGCGTCGCATGTCACGGGCCGAGACCGCATTGAGAAAGTCCCAGGGTTGAACCTCGGCCGTACGTACAATCCAGTGCTCAACGTCGGCAAGCTCAATCTGGGGCACCTCGACCATCTGGGCAAGCTTAGCCAAGTCGTTATCGAGCATGCGAGTGTTTTCACCCGAACGCGAGACGAGTTCCTCGGCGGCCGCCGTCGTGATCGACTTGCCGTGCTGCGTCGCCATCTGCTGCACGCGGCGCGGTAGCTCCCAGCGCTTGGTGCCGAAGCAATCGATCACAGCCTTCTTGTCGATCTTGGCGATCGCCTTATACAGGCGCGTGTTCTTGGCAAGCGAGTCGGCGATGACGAGACAGACCGTCGTGGGGCTGGGACTCGCAAGATACTCGACAAGCGGCTCGGAAACCGCCTTGGCGAGCTTAGAGCAGCCATCGAGGATTACCAGGCGAAACTCGCTGCCCATGGGAAAAGTGTTGAGCGATCCGATAATGGACTCGATATCGGGGTCTTTGGTCATATCGCGCTCGTCGAGGTTGAACTCGACCATACCCGACTTTTCCAGACGCGCTTTCATACGCGAGACGGCGTGATCGCGCTTGACTCCGTCGGTACCGACGATCAGATATGCCGGCAGCAGACCGGTTTCGGACATTGCGCTCCCCTCCCGCAGGCCTTCGTATTCGTTCCGTGCCATTCTAGCCCAGGGGCCCACCACACGCCAACGACGTCGTTACGGTCGCTGGCATCGCATCGCAAAGCCATTCGCAGTCGGCGTGACGGTAATGTCGCCGTGTTCGATAGTGCACGCGAACACGCCGCCCGCTTCCTTAACGGCATCGATGCAGGCATCGGACGGATGGCCGTATCGATTCCCTTCGCCCGCACTCGCGAGGGAAAGCTCGGGCTTCAGGACGTCCAGCAACTCATCATCGACTGAAACCTTAGAGCCGTGATGCCCAAGTTTAAGTACGTCGATATCCCCCACCTCCTGCACGAATTCCCGTTCTTGGTCGATCTCGGCATCACCGGTGAGGAGCATACGCAGGCCCTTGCCTTCCTGAACATATGAGAGCAGCAGGACAAACGAGTCCTCATTTCCCTCGCCATCCACGGACTCGAATGGCCACATCACGCGGGCGCAAAATGAGCCGATATCGACCGTATCCCCACGGCGCACCTGCCGATACTCCACGCCAGGTCGGTTCAATACCTCGGCAGGAGCATCCTCCAGCGCATCCGCCGCCACGGCAATCTTACCGACCGAAAACTGTTCGAGCACGGCAGGCAGACCACCCCAGTGATCCTCATCCCAATGCGTCACAAAGACGGCATCGATATGGTGCACGTTATTGCGAACCAACGCCGCCACCACGCGCTCGTCGAGCCCGCAGTCGACGAGTGCCACTGCACCGCCCTGGCGGATAAGAATCGCATCGGCCTGGCCCACATCGAGCACCGTCACAGAAGGCGGAGCGAATCGATCCCAGTAGACGTACGGAATCGCAGCCAGGAACACCAGACATGCAAGCCCCACCGCCACAGGACGTGCACGGGGACGCGGCCACCAGACCAGCAGCACCGCCAGCAAACACGGCACTAGATAAATCCACATGCTATCGGGCGGCACGCTCACGGATGCACCCGGCACGGCGGCAAACAGCTGCTCGAAGAACAGCGCGCAACGGGAGGCAATCATGGGCACAACGAGCGCCCAAGTCCGCAACGGTGCCACGAGCGAAAAGGGAACCAGCACGATCGACACGGCAAGCAGTACGCTCACCACCGGACCGATGACCGCATTTGCCAGCGGAGCAATGAGCGAGAACGTACCGAAGGCAGGAATGGTAATGGGAAGTGTCGCCAGTTGCGAGCACAGCGTGACGGAAAGCATGCTGGCAACGCCCGATGGCACACCCAGCTCGCCCAAAGCGTAGGTCGCATAGGGGCAAAAGCACAGAATGGCTAAGACGCTGGCACATGAAAGCTGAAAGCCCATCTCGAACGGCACCGTCGGCCGCAGTAGAACAAAGATGGACATGGTTACGAAGAGAGCCGATGCGCCGTGCCGGCGACGCCCCGCGCCGTTTACGACAAGCGTCGCGAATACCATGCAGCACGCGCGCACGGCCGAGGGAGACGCGCCCGTAAAGGCAGCGTAGCCCACAAGCGTTATCGCCAGTATCGCCCGCTGAAGACCACGTGAGCACCGAGTCTTTTGCAATAAACCCTCGATTACAAACCCCACGATAGCTAAATGGCTGCCCGAGACGGCGATAAGATGCGCCGTTCCCGTCACCGAAAACCAGTCGCCCGCCGGCTGGGCGCGCAGCTCGGCCGAACGACCGCAGACGACACCGGCTATGAGCGCACACGCCGGGTCGGTCGCAGCCGCGATGGACGCAAGCAGCCCATTTCGCAGCCGAAGCAGCGGCCCCGGAGAGCCCTCATCGACCGACACAATCCGAACGGCTTTAACCTTGCGCACCTCGCCTCGGAGCACGCGCGATCGTCCATACGCATCGTTCTCAAAACGTGAAACGCGACCGATAACACGCACGTGCGCCCCGACCTTGAGCTCGCGGTCACACGACAGGCGAACCGTTGCCAGGTTCTTACCGTCCGCGCGTGCCTCGCAGGTATAGGAATACACGTCGTCGTTTATGGATGGATCACCCTGCACGACAAACTCGAGGCTGCTTGCCGCTCGACCATCGAGCGCCTTCGAGGCACTCAGCGTGCCCACAGCCCACCACACCGAGACGACCGCTCCCGCCACGAGACCGACGGACGCGGAATACAGCCACCGCTTCCAAGGGGCAAGCCGCGCACAAGATTGAGCCAGCACAACGAATACCGCCGCCGCAACGGGAATGGCCCATAGCGGCCCGACCGCCGGAGCCCGCTCCCTCAGCAGCGCATCAGCGACCATGTTGAGCACCAAGACGCAGCTCATGCACATGCCGGCACACAGGGCCATCGTCCACGGCATCAGGGGCCGCGGAGGCATCACGTGCTCGCGCTCGGTCGCACTCATACGCAGATGCAATCTTTGATTTTGGCAAGCTTCTTCTCGCCGATTCCCGACACACGCATCAGATCGTCAACCGAAGAAAAAGCACCGTTCTTTGTCCGCTCATCGATAATCGACTGGGCCATGGAGGGGCCGATGCCCGAAAGCGTCTGCAGCTCTTCTGCGCTTGCCGTATTGATGTTTACTAGGCCTGTTGCGCCACCCGCGCCCGATGATGCGGAAACCCCACCATCAACACCGGCTTCCGCAATGGACGCCTGCTGCTCCCCTACCGTTGGAACGTGAATCTTCTGTCCATCGACGACCTTAGATGCCCGATTGAGCCCCGTAACGTCTGCCTCGGGCGCCAGCCCGCCGGCGGCATCAATCGCCTGAGCCACCCGCGCGCCGTCCTTGAGACGATATACGCCGGGCGACACAACGGCGCCATCAACATCGACATAGACCTCTGCCGCAGCAGACGCCTTAGGCGAAGAGCCTTCGGATGTCTTTCCGCTCGAAGCATCGCCGGATCCCGGCTCCACCAACGAGCCCGAACCATCAGTCCGCTCAAACGACACGCCGCCAGTACCGCCGCCAAGGTTCGCCATCGCCAAGCCGCTCGCCATCGCAATGACAACCAGTATCGCCATCACCACTGCCTTATGACCGAGCAGCTTGTCCGCCAAGCGGTCCATCCGTTTGACCCGTTCGTGTTGTTCGCGCTGCGCCATAGCAAAACCTCCCAACAACATCGTGTCAGGAAAAGAGCCCTGCAACAGCCACGCTCCAAAACCGGTTTTAGCGGTCAAACCAAAAGCTGACCAAAACCTTGCACAAATCTGTCCATTTATTCAAGCACACGTCAGCAAATGAACACTTAGCCGCAAAATGCCCAGATAGCAAAAGACCGACGATGCAGACGCATCGCCGGTCTATGCACAAAATTACTCGTGATCTTGGTAAATCTCACGCGGAGCAAGCTCCGAATGTTTGCGCTTTAAGGTCTTAGGGGCCTTATACGTGTTGCTCTCGAAGTCGATGTACTCGGTCTGCTTGAGCAGGCGCTCGATCATCTCCTCGTGATCGAACAACTCCCAGGCCTCATGCACAGCATCGAGTTTAGCGTGCGTCTCGGGACGGCGCGGCATAAATAGCGTGCAGCAGTCGGGAGCGGCCTCAGTCGAGATATCGAACGTACCGATCTCCTCGGCGCGCGCGATGATCTCCTGCTTGTCCGAACCGATGAGAGGGCGGAACACGGGGATCTTCACGGCCTCGTTGACGGCCATGATGTTCTCAAGCGTTTGGGAGGCAACCTGCCCAAGCGATTCGCCCGTCACGATAGCCTTGGCGCCCTCGATGTGTGCAATGCGCTCGGCAACCGAATACATAATGCGGCGATACATGATCACGCGCAGGTTGCTGGGACAGGTCACCGAAATCTCGCGCTGGCAGTCGCCAAACGGCACAACATACAGACGGCCGATCTGGACACCCGGCTCAAGGGCGCGAATGATGTCCTGCACTAGATACTCGCTGGTATCTGGCGTCTGCGGACGACCGGAAAAATGCACCGGCACGCACACGGCTCCGCGTCGCGCGAGCATCCAGGTCGCCACCGGCGAGTCGATACCCGATGACAGCAGGGTCACGACCTTACCGGCAGAGCCCACCGGCAGACCGCCCACACCGCGCTCGGAGCGCGCGTACACATAAACGCTACCCTGAACAACCAGCACGTGAACCATCGCGTCGGGATCGTGCATTTGAACCTTTTTATCGGGGAACGCCTCGCACAGCACCTCGCCAACCTGTCGATTGATATCAATCGAGGTGAGCTCGTAGTCGGTATTGGAGCGCTTGGCGTGCACCTTAAACGAATCGAAGGGGCCAAACTCACGCAGCGCCTTCACGGCGGCGGCACAGTACTCCTGAGGGTCGCGATTGGTGTGATACGCCAAAGACACGCGAGCAACGCCGGGAACGGTGCGAATGACACGAGCCGCCTCGTCGGCCTGATGCTCGTTAAAGGTCACGAGGATATAACCGGAAATTCGAGACACGGCATTCACGGAAAAGGCGGCCAAGGCCGCCTTGATGTTATCCATGAGGATATGCTCAAAATGTGCGCGGTTCTTACCCTTAAGTCCAACCTCGTGATAGTGGACCAGGCAGACGCGAGCCGCCATTTAGGCTTCAGCAACCTTGTGGCCGAGCGCCTTCTCATAACGGGCCTCGTCGTAAGAGATGTCGCCGTCGACAATCTCATCCATAGCCATCGAAATGGTATCGGCACCGGAAAGCCCGATGGTGATGTCATCGACATCCTGGACGGCAAGCACGCGGTTGTGCTGGCCACGCAGCATGCTATTGATGTCGCAGGCGCGCTTGGAGGCAAGCGAAGCGAGCAGGAAGCGGTTGTGATCGGTCTTCTCCAGAAGATCGTCAATGCAAGGCTTTACAACGGACACGGACCTCAGATCCTTTCATGCATATCGAGAACGCGAACGAGCTCATCGGTCGCGCGGTCGAGATCGTCATTTACCACGACGTCGTCGTAGCGGTCGGCAAGGGCAAGCTCATCGGCGGCGTTTGCCATACGCAGCTCAATCGTCTCGGGCGTCTCGGTACCGCGACCGACTAGACGCTCGCGGAGTACCTCAAGCGAAGGCGGCTTGATAAAGATCAGCACGGCCTCGGGGAAACGCTCCTTCACCTGCAGGGCACCCTGGACATCGATCTCCAAGATGAGAGACGAACCAGAGGCGAGCTTGGACTGAACCTCGCTCACCAACGTGCCGTAGCAGTTACCGTGGACCTCGGCCCACTCAACAAACTCACCGTTTGCCACGCGGCGGTCGAACTCCTCACGCGTCAGGAAAAAGTAATTGACGCCATCGACCTCGCCTTTGCGTGGGGCTCGCGTGGTAGCCGAAACCGTCAGGCCCAGGTTAGAGCGACGCTCGCGCACACGAGTGACGAGCGTGCCCTTGCCCGCGCCTGACGGTCCAGAAATCACAAAGAGCTTGGAATCCTGAGCGCTCACTTATTTGGTCAGCTGCTCGAGGAGCTGCTCGCGCTGACGGACGCCAAGGCCCTGAACGCGACGGGTAGCGGAGATGCCGAGCTCCTCCATGATCTTGGCGGCCTTGGCCTTGCCATAACCAGGGAGAGACTCAATGAGGGTGGAAACCTTCATGCGGGAAGCGATGGGGTCATCGGAGTTGAGCACGGACTCGAGGGACTTCTCGCCCTTCTTGATCTGCTCGCGAAGCTCAGCGCGGGCGTGACGTGCGGCAGCAGCCTTCTCAAGAGCCTGCTTACGCTGCTCATCGGTAAGCTGAGGGAGTGCCATTCGTACCTCCAAATAGTTGGGTTATATCTGATTCAATAATTGGCATTTTAGCACGTAGAACGTACAAAATGCCCAATCGCGGCTCCATAGGTTAGACGATACCCGCAAAAAGTGCAATATACTGCGCCCAAAGTTAAGCCCCTGACCTGCGATTCCACACAAAGGATGGGAAAGTTTACGCAGGCACAGGGGCTATTTTGTGCTAATGAGACCCAAAAGTGGTGACTTAGGGGAATCTTTTACGCGACGTTTTCGACCAGCTCGGCGACGATGGCGTCAAAGGCGGCAACCGGATCGTCGGCACCGGTGATGGGACGGCCCACCACAATATGGCTTGCGCCACGCTCGATAGCCTGGGAAGGCGTCGCCACGCGGGACTGGTCACCTAAGGCGGCGCCCACCGGACGCACACCCGGAGTCACGATCAGGGCATCGGGACCCAGCAGCTCACGCATGTCGTGAGCCTCCATCGGCGAGCACACGATGCCATCGATGCCGTTGGCCTGAGCGAGCTTTGCCAGGCGGGCGGCCTCCTCGGCCACGGGCGACTCGACGCCGATCTCGCTCAAGGCATCCTGATTCATGCTCGTGAGCACGGTGATGGCGACGAGCTTGGCGCGGTCCTCGCGCGCCTCCTCGGCACCCTCGCGGCAGGCAGCGAGCATGGCGCCCGAACCCAAGCCGTGAACCGAGAGCAGGTCGGCACCGGCAAGCGAGGCCGAACGGGCGGCACCGCGAACCTGATGCGGAATATCATGGAACTTAAGGTCAAGGAAGACCTTAAAGCCCAGGTCCTTAAAGGTCTTGACGATCTCGGGGCCCTCAGCGTAATAGAGCGTCATACCAACCTTAAGCCAGGCGGCATGACCCGAAAGCTCGTGGGCAAGCTCGAGCGCACGCTCACGATCGCAGTCGAGGGCGACGATTACGCGGTCGCGGGCATCGGTCTCTAGCATTCGAAAGCACCTACCAGCTCGTTGATGTCCTTTACGCCCTGGGACTCGGCCCAGGCCTCGAGCTCATGCGCGATCTTGAGCGAAGCGCACGGATCGACGAAGTTGGCCATGCCAACCGACACGCAGGTGGCACCGGCCAGGATAAACTCGGCCGCATCCTCGCCGGTCATGACACCGCCGACACCGTTGATGGGGATATCGACGGCCTGGGCGACCTCCCAGACCATGCGCACGGCGATGTGGTGGCACAGCGGGCCCGAAAGGCCGCCCTTGGGCTTTGCCACGCGGGACTTGCGGGTATGGACGTCGATGGCCATGCCCTGGATGGAGTTAATGACCGAAAGGCCGTCGGCGCCGGCGGCTTCGAGGGCCTTGGCGATCTCGGCGACGTTGACCGGCGCCATCTTCACGAACAGCGGCTTATCGGTCACCTTGCGGCAGGCAGCCATAACGGAAGAGGCGCCCTCGGGCGTAGAGCCCATGGCGGCACCGCCGGCGGCGATGTTAGGGCAGCTCACGTTGATCTCGTAGCCGGCAGCCCAGGGGCATAGCTCGACATACATCTCGAGCGCGCGCACAAACTCGTCAACGGAGTGGCCGGCAACCTGACAGATGACCTGGCAACCGTCCTTGGACAGTTGCTCGAGCCACGGGCCGGACTCGCGGGCAAAGGCGGCCACGCCGGGGTTCTGAAGGCCCACGGAGTTGATCATACCGCCGGGGATCTCGGCCATGCGGGGCGCGGGGTTGCCGGGCCAGGGCTCGGCTGCGCAACCCTTGGTGGTGATGGCGCCCAGCTGGGAAACATCAAAGAAGTTCTGGAACTGCCAACCGTAACCAAAAGTACCGGCTGCGGTGTTGATGGGGTTCTGCATCTTGACGCCGCCGAAATCGACGGCCATGTTCACGGTACCCACTAGAAGACCACCACCTTGGAAGCATCGAACACGGGGCCGCACATGCAAGCACCCTTCATACCGTCGACCGTCTCGACATTGCAGGTGTTGCAGGCGCCAAAGCCACAGCTCATCATGCGCTCAAGCGACACCTCGCAGTACGCACCGGCCTCGGCGGCAGCGGCGGCGACTTTCTTCATCATGACAGCGGGGCCGCAGCTGGCCACATAGTCGTAGCCGCCCTCGCCGAGCAGCTCGGCTGCCGGGTCGGTGCAAAAACCGTGCGTGCCCAGCGTGCCATCATCGGTGCAAACGTTGACCGTGGCGCCCAGCGCGCGGAACTCATCGACACCCACGGCCTTGGACGCGGTGCCAAAGCCCAGGCACACGTCGACGGCCACACCCTGCTCGGCAAGCATGCCGGCGAGGCACAGCACGGGCGGAACGCCGATGCCGCCCGCCACGAGCAGCGCCTTCCTGGTGCCCTCGGGTACCATCCAACCACGACCACCGGGGCCCAGCAGGTTAGAGGTGGAGCCAGGGCCCATCTGGGACAAACGACGGGTATCGTCGCCCACGACGGCGTACCACAGCTCGACGGTACCGGCCTGGGCGTCGGCGCGATAGAAGCTCAGGGGCACGCGAAGCAGCGAGGACGCATCGCCGGGCACGGCGATGTTCACAAACTGACCGGGCTTGAGCGCACTTGCAAGCTTGGGGGCCGAAATAACGAGCGAGAAGATGCCGTCGGCGATCTCCTGGTTCGAGACGACCTCGAAGTCGTGCATGCGTGCAGTGGAAGGTGTGGGCATAGACGCTCCAATCCCCCATGCAATTGCATGGTCAAAACGAACAGAAAGCGCGGCACCGCAAGGGCACCGCGCACAAAAGCGATAAGGCTATGCTAGCAGATGCAGCCGTCGGCGAGCGTCTGCTTACCGCCGACAAACACATCGGTGGCACGACCGGTGAGCGTGCGGCCGGCGAAACCGGAGTTCTCGGCGCGCGACTCGTAACCGTCCTCGCCGACCGTCCAGGTGGCGGACGCGTCGAACACGGTCAGGTCGGCAACGGAGCCCGCCTTGACCTGAACCTGGTCGAGGCCCAGGATCTCACGCGGCTTGATGGCCATGAGCTCGACCATGCGGTCCATGCTCATCTTACCCGTGTTGACCAGCTCGGTGAGCACGAGCGACAGCGAGGTCTCGAGACCGATCATGCCAAAGGGCGCAAGCTCGAACTCGCGGGCCTTCTCCCACGGGGTGTGGGGAGCGTGATCGGTGACGATAACGTCGACGGTGCCGTCGATGACGCCCTGACGGATGGCCTCGGCATCCTCCTCGGTACGCAGCGGCGGGTTGACCTTGAGCGAGGTGTTGTAGGTCTCGTCTAGATCGTTCTCGGTCAGGAACATGTGGTGCGGGGTGGCCTCGCAGGTAACCTGAACGCCAGCGGCCTTGCCGGCACGCACGATCTCCAGGCCATGGGCGGTGGAAATGTGCTGGATGTGCAGCTTGGCACCGGTCAGCTTGGCGATCTCGATGTCGCGGGCGATCTGGAGCTCCTCGCCGGCAGCCGGCCAGCCCTCGAGAGCCAGACGGGTCGAAACCTTGCCCTCGTTGATCTGGCCGTGGCCGACCAGGTCCTCGTCCTGGCAGTGGCTCATAAAGACCTTGCCGAACATCTTGCCGTAGTCCATGCAACGACGGAGCATACCCGCGCCCTGCACGCCGCGACCGTCGTCGGTGAAGGCGACGGCGCCGTGGGCGACCATATCGCCCATCTCGGACATGGCCTCGCCCTTAAGACCGCGGGTCATGGCGCCCGACGGATAGACGCGGCAGTGACCGACCTCGGCAGCGCGGGACTTGACGAACTCCACGACGGTGCCGTTATCGGTGACGGGATCGGTGTTGGGCATGGCGCACACGCCGGTAAAGCCGCCCTTGGCAGCTGCGCGGGTGCCGCTCTCGATGTCCTCTTTGACCTCATAGCCGGGCTCGCGAAGGTGGACGTGCATATCCACCAGGCCGGGGACGAGGTACTTGCCGGAAAGGTCGCGGACCTCGGCTCCCTCGACGGCGAGATTCTCGCCGACCTCGGCGATCTTGTCGCCGTCAATCAGGACGTCAACGACACCGTCAAGCTCGACGGACGGGTCGACGACGTGGGCATTCTTAAGAAGCAAGGCCATTATCGGCACCTCCAAGCAGCAGATACAGGATAGCCATACGCACGCAGATACCGGCGTAGACCTGCTCCAGGATGACGGAGCGTTGCGGGTGGTCGGCCATATAGGAGTCGAACTCGACGCCGCGGTTGATGGGGCCCGGGTGGCAGATGATCGCGTCGGGCTTCATGAGCTTCTCGCGGTCCTTGGTCAGGCCGAAGAGCTTGTGGTACTCGCGAATGGTCGGGAACGGGGCACCCTCGAGGCGCTCCTGTTGCACGCGCAGCATGTAGACGACGTCCAGCTCGGGCAGGACGGAATCGAGGTCGCTCGTCACGTGGTCGCAGCCCAGGACCTCGGGCGACGGCGGCAGCAGCGTGCCGGGGGCGACGGCGTAGGTCTCGCAGCCCATGATCTTAAGGGCGGGGATCAGCGAGCCGCAGACACGGGAGTGGGCGATATCGCCGACGACGGCGACCTTCAGACCGTGGAAGTCACCCTTGTGCTCCCAGATGGTGTACAGGTCGAGCAGGGCCTGCGTAGGATGGTTGTGCTTGCCGTCACCGGCGCAGATGACGCTTGCGGGCGAGTTCTGCGTGACGATGTAGGGAGCGCCGGCGTGCTTGTCGCGCACGACAATGCAGTCGATCTTATAAGCGTTGAGGGTCTCAACGGTGTCGACGAGGCTCTCGCCCTTGACCGTGGAGGTCGAGGAGCCGCCAAAGTTAAGGCTGTCGGCCGAAAGACGCTTCTCGGCGAGCTCGAAGGAGCTACGGGTGCGCGTCGAGGGCTCGTTGAACATGTTGACGATGGTCTTGCCCTTGAGAGTGGGGACCTTCTTGATCGCACGCTCGTTGACCTCGGAGAACGCCTTGGCGGTCTCGAGGATGAGCTTGATGTCCTCTTCGGAGTACTCGGTAATGTCGATCAGGTGCTTATGGTTGAACGCCACGGTACTACTCACCTCCCAGCGGCGCGGAGCCCACGTGGGAACCCGGCGCGACGTCGTTAATCTCGACGGCGGTGTGGCCGTCGACTTCCTTCATATATAGGTGCACGTTCTCCTCATGCGACGAGGGAACGTTCTTGCCGACAAAGTCCGGCGAGATGGGGAGCTCGCGGTGGCCGCGGTCAACGAGGACTGCCAGCTCAATGCGGCTCGGACGGCCCAGGTCCATAACGGCGTCGAGAGCGGCGCGGATGGTACGACCCGTATACAGGATGTCGTCCACCAGCACGACGCGCTTGCCGTCGACGCTGAAGGGAATGTTGGTAGCGTGGATCGCGGGAGCGAAATTGGTCGCATAGTCATCGCGGTAGAAGCTGATGTCCAGGCTGCCGAGCGGAACGTCGACGCCCTCGATCTCCTTGATCTCCTCGACGAGCTTCTTTGCCAGAAGGTCGCCGCGCGTGACGATGCCGACCAGAGCGAGGTCTTCACAGCCCTCGTTGCGCTCGAGAATCTCGTGCGCGATGCGGGTCATCGCTCGATTGACGGCGGTCTCGTCCATGATGACCGCCTTGGGGGAAGTCGTGCCCATCGATCTCCTTCCTCACATGTCTTGACTGCTGACACAGTCAAAAAAATAGATGCCCGACCGCTTAAAGCGGACCAGACACCCACAGGAAAGGCTGCTCTTTGGCAGCTATGTAATTCCATGTGGGTATCTCGTACCCCTTTAATGGTCAAGGGATAGTGTAGCCAACCTCGAACTTAATTGCGAGCATAAATACAGAGCAATCCGTAAACGGAGCCCAATGCTCCATAAACCTATATATATTTGTGGGACGAGCTTGAAAACGCACGCACGAGCTGGCATAATCCCCTCTGCTGCACGCAAATCGGATCTACGTCCAGGGCCGTGGCGTGAGCACTATCGCCAAAAGAGGAATATCTCTGTGTAGATTACGCACAGGGAGCTGCTTCTGTGCTATAGTTCAGGCTTGTTTGTTAACGCGACATGTTCGTTTGTCGCCCAAGGAGGGTCAGTTATGTCCAAAGTTTGCGAAGTTTGCGGTAAGCACCCCGTTGCCGGTCGCTCCATCAGCCACTCTCACCGCGTCACCAACCGTAAGTTCCGCCCCAACATCCAGCGCGTCTACGTCGTCGTCGATGGTCACCGTCGCAAGATGAACGTTTGCTCCACCTGCCTCAAGTCTGGCAAGGTTGCGCGCTCCTAAATAAGGTCTTACCAACAAGTACCTCGGACTCTCCGGGTCAAAGACCTCGCGTTCACATAGAACTTACCAAAGGCGCCCTCCCCTACGGAGGGCGCCTTTTTGCACTCATTTAGGACAGACTTATATGAGGGTTTGCAGATGTCAAAGGGATCATAGCGCAGCTGGTATGCCTTGTAACTAACGGTACGCCTCGAGCGAGTCGGACGCACCTTACACGGGATTGAAATGGATGTAATCGAGTAGCTGCACCGCCTGTGTGTCCAACTCAACCGCGACCCGCGAATAGCGATTATCAAACAGATGTCCCGTTTTCCCATTGAAATACTCATGAGAGTCTGTACCCAATGAGCGGGGCGATGCAGCAGGCAGATAGTTTAGGTTAAAACGATTCATTTTATTGAAGCGTTTTAGTGTGCCTTTTAGAGGAATCTTACCGTTCGCCGAATAATTTCTTGCTATCATGCAAGGCGTAGGGTAAATCTCCGATCGCAAGGAGACACAAATGGTGAAAAAGTCACCGGAAAACACTACTCCCGCAATTGTGGACAACGTAGAGGCGCTTGAGGCTAAGCTCGCTCAGATGCGAGAGGCCCAGGCGCTTTTTGCTACGTACACGCAGGAGCAGGTCGACAAGATCTTCTATGAGGCCGCCATGGCCGCCAACAAGGCTCGTATCCCGTTGGCGAAGTTGGCCATCGAGGAGACCGGCCGCGGCGTTCTTGAGGACAAGGTCATCAAGAACCACTACGCCGCAGAGTACATCTACAACGCTTACAAGAACACCAAGACCTGTGGTGTCCTGGAGCGCGACGAGGCTTACGGCATCACCAAGATCGCCGAGCCCATCGGCATCGTGGGCGCCGTCATCCCGACGACCAACCCCACCTCCACCGCGATCTTCAAGACGCTGATCTGCCTGAAGACCCGCAACGCCATCATCATCTCCCCGCACCCGGCAGCCGCCAAGTGCACCATCGCCGCCGCCAAGCTCGTGCTTGACGCCGCCGTCAAGGCCGGCGCCCCCGAGGGCATCATCGGCTGGGTCGATGTCCCCTCCATCGAGCTGACCAACATGGTCATGCGCGACGTCGACATCATCCTCGCCACCGGTGGCCCGGGCATGGTCAAGGCCGCTTACTCCTCGGGCAAGCCCGCCCTGGGCGTTGGCGCCGGTAACACCCCGGTCGTCATCGACGACACCGCCGACGTGCTGCTCGCCGTCAACTCCATCATCCACTCCAAGACCTTCGACAACGGCATGATCTGCGCTTCCGAGCAGTCCGTGACTGTCATCGACAGCATCTATGACCAGGTTAAGGCCGAGTTCCAGAAGCGCGGCTGCTACTTCGTCAAGCAGGGTGCCGAAATGGAGGCCCTGCGTGCCGCCATGTTCAAGAACGGCGCTCTCGATCACCGCATCCCCGGCATGGCCGCTGCCAAGATCGCCGAGCTCGCCGGCATCGAGGTTCCCGCCAAGACCAAGATCCTGATCGCCGAGGTCACCTCCACCGACCCCGCCAAGGAGGAGTTCTCCCACGAGAAGCTCTCCCCGGTCCTGGCCATGTACCACGCCAAGGACTTCCAGGAGGCCGTCGACAAGGCCGAGCACCTGGTGCTCGCCGGTGGCCCGGGCCACACCGCCTCTCTGTACGTGTACCCCGCCCAGGCCGAGAAGATCAGCCTGTTCGAGCACGTCATGAAGGCCTGCCGTATCGTCATCAACACCCCGTCCTCGCACGGCGGCATCGGTGACCTGTACAACTTTGGCATGAAGCCGTCTCTGACCCTGGGCTGCGGCTCCTGGGGCGGCAACTCCGTCTCCGAGAACGTTGGGGTGAAGCACTTGATCAACGTTAAGACTGTGGCCGAGCGCCGTGAGAACATGCTGTGGTTCCGCGCTCCCGAGAAGGTCTACTTCAAGAAGGGTTCCACGCCCGTCGCCCTCGACGAGCTGGGCAACGTCATGGGCAAGAAGCGCGCCTTCATCGTCACCGACCAGTTCCTCTTCAAGAATGGCAACACCCGCGCCATCGAGGCCAAGCTCGACGAGATGGGCATCGCCCACGACTGCTTCTACGACGTCGAGCCCGATCCGTCGCTGCAGTGCGCACGTCGCGGCGCCAAGCAGATGGCTCTCTTTGAGCCGGACGTCATCATCGCCGTCGGCGGTGGCTCCGCTATGGACGCCGGCAAGATCATGTGGATGATGTACGAGCACCCCGAGTGCAAGTTTGAGGACATGGCCATGGACTTCATGGACATCCGCAAGCGTATCTTCACCTTCCCCGAGATGGGCAAGAAGGCCTACTTCGTCGCCGTCCCGACCTCCTCGGGTACCGGCTCCGAGTGCACGCCGTTCGCCATCATCACCGACAAGGAGACCGGCATCAAGTGGCCGCTCGCCGACTACGCGCTGCTCCCCAACATGGCTATCGTCGACGCCGACAACTGCATGACCGCCCCGCGCGGCCTGACCGCTGCCTCCGGCATCGACGTCATGACCCACGCCATCGAGTCCTACGTCTCCATCATGGCTTCCGACTACACCAAGGGCCTCTCCGAGCGCGCTGCCAAGCTCGTCTTCGAGAACCTGCCCTCCAGCTTCACGAACGGCGCCAAGGACCCGCACGCCCGCGAGGAGATGCACAACGCCTCCTGCATGGCCGGTATGGCCTTCGCCAACGCCTTCCTGGGCCTCAACCACTCCATGGCCCACAAGCTCGGCGCTTTCCATCACCTGCCCCACGGCCTCGCAAACGCTGTCATCCTGACCCGCGTCATGCGCTACAACGCCGCCGAGGCTCCCGTCAAGATGGGTACCTTCTCCCAGTATCCTTACCCCAACGCGCTGCACAACTACGCCGAGATGGCCAAGTACTGCGGCATCGAGGGCAAGGACGACAAGGAGGTCTTCGAGAACTTCATCACGAAGCTCGAAGAGCTCAAGGACTTCATCGGCGTCAAGAAGACCATCGCTGACTACGGTGTTGACGAGCAGTACTTCCTCGACACCCTCGACGAAATGACCGAGCAGGCATTCAACGACCAGTGCACCGGCGCCAACCCGCGCTACCCGCTCATGAGCGAGATCAAGGAGCTCTACCTGGACGCCTACTACGGCCGCGAGCCCCAGGATTACGCCGTCTGCTAGTTTTAGCACGGTTTTTAACGGCGGGGGTGCACGGGTGTTTCACACACCCCCGCCGTCGCTTCTATCGCATCGTTGAAAGGATGCAACCATGCTGCTACCCGATTCCAAGACCGAGCTCGTCCGCCGTGGCAACAAGGTCGTTTACGACCTGGGCGACAAGATTGTCAAGGTCTTTAACGAGACCAAGCCTGTCTCCGACGTGTTCAACGAGGCTTTGAATCTTGCCCGCATCAATGAGTGCGGCATCCGCAGCCCCAAGGCGCTCGAGGTTTCCCAGCTCGAGAACGCCAACGGCTGGGCGCTCGTGACCGAGAAGGTTCCGGGCACCACCCTTGCCGAGAAGATGACTGCCGAGCCCCAGCGCTTTGGTGAGTACCTCGAGATGTTCGTCGACCTCCAGATCGAGATCCACGGCTACACCTCCCCGCTGCTCAACCGTCAGCGTGACAAGTACGCCCGCATGATCGACAGCCTTGATCAGCTCAATGCCACCACGCGCTACAACCTTCAGGAGCGTCTGGACGGCATGACCAAGGAGTTCAAGGTCTGCCACGGCGACTTCAACCCCTCCAACGTCATCGTCGGCGACGACGGCCAGCTCTATGTGTGCGACTGGGCACACGCCACCCAGGGCTCCCCTGCTGCCGACGTTGCCACCACCTACCTGCTCTTTGCCCTCAACAGCAAGGATCAGGCTGAGGCCTACCTGGAGCTCTACTGCGACCGTGCCGACATGCCCATGCAGGTCGTGCGTCAGTGGACGAGCATCGTCGCCGCTTCCGAGCTCGCTCGTAAGCGCAACGTGAACGATGAGTTCCTGAAGAACTGGATCGACGTCGTCGATTATCAGTAATATCTGAGCGATTTATTTCGCATCGGAGGCACAATGGAAAACCCCGCAGCTCGCATTGGCTGTGGGGTTTTCCTTTTAGATATCGAGGATGCTACAAGATAATAGGACGGCCCCGCATCTCCCCGATTGGAGAAATGCGGGGCCGTCCCACATATCGAACTACAAGCGAAATCGTCGATTAACGGCGGGCTGCCTTAACAAGCTCGGCAACCTTGGCAACGACCTCGTCGATCGCCACGTCCTCGCGCTCGCCCGTAGCACGGTCCTTGAGCTCCACAGTACCATTCTTGAGGCCACGCTTACCCAGAACGACCTGATACGGGAAACCCATAAGGTCGTTATCGGCAAACTTAAAGCCGGGACGCTCGTCGCGGTCGTCGACGACGACCTCGATGCCCTCGGCACACAGGCCATCAACGATCTGCTCGCAGACGGTAGCGCACTCCTCCTTCTTGGGATCGAGCGGAATCACCGCGACCTCGTACGGGGCAACGGAGACCGGCCAGACGATGCCGTGCTCGTCGTTGTGCTGCTCCACGACGGCAGCAAGCGAGCGGGACACGCCCACGCCGTAGCAACCCATGATGAGCGGCTTCTCTTTGCCGTCCTCGTCCATAAAGGTGGCACCCATGGCCTCGGAATACTTGGTGCCCAGCTGGAAGACCTGGGAGACCTCGATGCCGCGAGCAGCAGAGAGCGGCTTGCCGCAGTGCGGGCAGGGATCGCCGGCAACGACGGTGACCAGGTCGGCCCACTCGTCGACGGTAAAGTCGCGTTCGGGACAGGCCCCGGTAAAGTGATAATCGACCTCGTTGGCACCGCAGGCCCACTGCTTGGACTCGCGCAGGCTCTCGTCGCACACCAGACGGATGCCCTCGGGCAGGTTGACCGGTCCGATAAAGCCCTTGTGCAGGCCGTTCGCCTGAAGCTCCTCGTCGGTCATCATGCGATAGCCCTTGCCAAAGACATGCTCGGCCTTGCAGTCATTGAGCTCGTGGTCGCCCGGGACAATGGCCACGACCGGCTTGCCCTCAGCGTCGATGAGTGCCAGCGACTTTCGCGTACCGTTCTCGGGGAAGCCGAAGAACTTTGCAACGGCCTCGATGGTGCCCATACCCGGAGTCTCAACCTTGGTAAGCGTACCATCGCCGGGGCCCTCGGTCACAACGACCTTGGTGCTTGCAGCCTCGTCATCGGCAGCAAAGCCGCAATCGTCGCAGTAGACCAGCGAAGCCTCGCCGGCGTCGGCCAGAGCCATGTACTCGACGGAAGTGTCGCCGCCGATCTCGCCGGAGTCGGCGACAACGGGCAGAGCCTTGATGTAGCAGCGCTCGCAAATGTTGGCATAGGCCTGCTTCATCTTGTCGTACTCCTCCTGCAGGCTCTCCTGCGTGGCGGAGAAGCTATAGGCGTCCTTCATGATGAACTCGCGGCCGCGCATCAGGCCAAAGCGGGGACGGAACTCGTCGCGGAACTTATCCTGGATGTGGTACAGGTTAACGGGCAGCTGTTTGTAGGAGCGCAGCTCGTTGCGCACCAGGGCCGTGACGGTCTCCTCGTGCGTGGGGCCCAGGACGAACTCGCGACCATGACGATCGTCAAAGCGCACAAGCTCCTTGCCATAGGCATCGATACGACCGGACTCACGCCACAGCTCGGCATCGACCATGATGGGCATCATGAGCTCCTGGGCGCCGGCGGCGTCCATCTCGTCGCGCACGATGTTCTCGATCTTGCGGATCGAGCGCCATGCGAGCGGCAGATAAGAATACAGACCGGCGGCCTCCTTGCGGATCATGCCGGCACGGAGCAGCAGGCGGTGGCTGGCGAGCTCAGCGTCCGCCGGATCCTCTTTAAGCGTCGGCGCATAGAGCTTAGACATATACATTGCTCGAGTCATTTACTTCTCCTCAATAAGTTTGTCGACCTCGGCCATCAGCGCGTCGACAATTTGATCCTCAGCTACTTTACCAATGATCTGGCCATGCGAAAAGAGCAGGCCCTGACCTCGTCCGCAGGCAACGCCCAAGTCGGCGTCAGAGGCCTCGCCGGGGCCATTGACCGCGCATCCCATAACGGCGATCGAAAGCGGCGCGGAGTAGTTCTTAAGCCGCTCGGTGACCTCCTCGGCGATGGGAATGAGGTTAACCTGGCAGCGGGCGCACGTGGGGCACGAGACAATCTCGGGACCACGGCGACGCAGGCCCAGCGACTGCAAAATTCCCCAGGCGACCGGCGGCTCCTCAACCGGATCGGCCGTGAGAGAGACGCGCATGGTGTCACCGATACCCTCAGACAGCAGAATACCAAGGCCCACCGAGCTCTTAATGGTGCCCTGAAGCTTGGTACCCGCCTCGGTTACGCCCAGGTGAAGCGGAACGTGGGGAATCTCACGCGACAGGGCTCGATAGGTATCGAGCGTCGTTTGCACGCTATGGGCCTTGGCCGAAAGCACAATGTTCGTAAAGCCGCGGTCCTCAAAGTGCTTGACGAAGCGCTCGCTCGACATCACGAGCTTTTCGGGCTGCGTAAGGTCGTCGCGCTCGGCGATATCCTGCTCAAGCGAACCGGCATTGACGCCGATACGAATCGCGCACCCAGCGGCGCCCGCGGCATCGATCGCGGCATCGACCTTGGCCCAATCGCCAATGTTGCCGGGATTGATGCGGAGCTTGGCAGCACCGGCCTCCACAGCGCCAATGGCCAGCTTGTGGTTAAAGTGAATATCGGCGACGATCGGCACCGGAGACTCAGCACAGATGGTGCGGAAACCCTCAAGCGCGGCCTCGGTGGGCACGCTCACGCGCACGATATCGCAGCCAGCCTGCACCAACGCGCACACTTGCGCAAGCGTTGCCTGGGCATCAGAGGTATCGGTGCAGGTCATGGACTGAACCACGACCGGAGCGCCACCACCGATCTGCACGCCACCTACATGCACGGGGCGCGTCAACTCGCGAGGCAAAGGATGGGATAAAGACAATCCAAACACTCCCCTACAGAATAAATCGAAGGATGTCGGAACGAAGCATATAGACAAACAGCAGCACAAAGAGCGCGATGCCCACATAGCTCACAATCGTCTGGACCTTGAGCGGAAGCTCGCGGCCAGCAATCTTTTGAATGATCTCGATGACCAGCTTGCCGCCATCGAGTGGTGGGATGGGCAGCAGGTTCATAAAGCCAAGCGAGAACGAAATGAGGGCGGCAAACGAAAGGAACGTGGCAGGGCCGGCAGCAGCAGCCTGTGAGGACATAACGCTAATGCCCACGATCGAAGAAGACTGATCGAGAATCTCCATCGTATGCTGCGGCTGGAGCAGGCGCATCACGCCCTCCGCTGTCTGCACGACATAGGAGAACGAAAGTCGAGCCGACGTGATGGGGTCTAAACGGACCACCTGCGTAGAGGCATACACACCTAGGCGCTCGTCCTTTTTGAGCGCAACCGAGGTCGAATGCTGCTTGCCGTCGCGCTCATACTCAATGGCGATATCGTCCTTACCGGCGGCCTTGCCGATGGCATCGTAAACGTCCATCCAGGTAGAGCACGATACTCCGTCAACCGAAAGGATCGCATCGCCGCCCTCGATACCCGCCTTGGCGGCAATAGACCCCTCGTCAACCTGACCGATCACGTTGGTATCCATCGGCACGGTGACACCCGCAATGGAATAGATACTCATAAGGAGCAAAAAGCCCGTCAAGATATTGACAATAATACCCGCGAGCAGCATAAAGGCGCGCTTGAGAAAGCCCTGGCCAAGATAGGTGTGCGAACGTTCTTGCGCAAGGAACTCGGCCTCGCCGCACGGCAGCTCCCACACATCGCCCTCGGCAGTTGAATGTTCGCGATCGAACCGGCGGCCGTCAAAGGTGGTGTAGCCCGCCGCGTCTCGCGGCAGCGTCTGATACTTGGTGGGATAGTAGCTCGGCGAGGGCTTCTCCCCTTCCTCATACCAAGGTGCGATAGAGCCCCAACCCAAGAGCAAGGCGCATGCCTCGAGCACATCCTCCTCGGAAAGCTCAAGCTCGACAGCAAGGTCGGCCACGGTCACGCGACCATGACGATAGATAGCCGCGAGCACGCGGTCGGCACACGAGACGTCGGTCGGATCCATACCGCAAATGGCAGCGTAGCCACCCAGCAGCAGCGGGGTCACGCCAAACTTGGTTCCAATGCGACGCGACGTGTAATGGATGTCAAAGCGGCACGGCAGGCCCAAAAAGAACTCGGTCACACGGACGCCGCAGGCACGCGCCGCCAAAAAGTGGCCGCCCTCGTGCAAAAACACGAGGGCGGAAAGCATCAGCAGGCCCCAAAAGACCGATGAGAGAACGCTCAGAACAGTATCCATAAAACGAAAAAGCAATCCTTATGGTTAGGAACGGGTTGCGGCGAGCACCTGCGCAGCCTTTTCACGCGCCCACGCATCGATATCGTGAAGTTGCTCAAACGAATCGACCGCCTGCACATCGTGGGCATCCATGCAGGATTCCACAATGCGATCGATATCGGTAAAGCTGCAGCCATCGCGCAGGAAGGCATCGACGGCGACCTCGTTGGCGGCATTGAGCACGCACGGCATGGTGCCACCCGTCTTGCCGGCACGCTCGGCCAGTGCCAGACAGCGGAAGGTATCCATGTCGGCAGCATCAAACGTGAGCTGCCCCAACTCGCGAAAATCGATACGAGGCGCCGGAGTATCCCAACGCTCGGGATACGAGAACGCGAACTGGATGGGAATACGCATGTCGGAAGCACCGAGATGCGCCATCACGGAGCCGTCGGAGAACTCGACCATAGAGTGAATCTTGGACTGACGCTGCACGACCACGTTAATGAAATCGAGGTCGCAGTTAAACAGATGCATGGCCTCAATGCGCTCCAGGCCCTTGTTCATGAGGGTGGCGGAGTCGATGGTGATCTTGGCGCCCATGGCCCACGTGGGATGTGCGAGGGCATCGGCACGCGTCACGCGGTCGAGCTCGTCGCGCGTGCGGCCAAAAAACGGACCGCCCGAGCAGGTGAGCCAAATACAATGAGCCTCGCGTGGGTTCTCCCCCAGATAGCACTGGAAGATGGCGGAGTGCTCAGAGTCGACTGGAATAAGCTGGCCCGGTTGCGCCAACGGCATAAGCAAGTCGCCACCGACGACGAGGGACTCCTTGTTGGCAAGGGCAAGGCGCTTATTTGAGGTCAAGGCCGCATGGCTCGCCTCGAGACCGGCGGCACCCACAATAGCGACGAGTACGCAGTCGACATCGTCGCGACGCGCGAGCTCGCAAACCGCCTGCGCGCCAACGCCGAGCTTCGTTCCCTCGGGCAACTCCTGCAGCACGGCGTCATCGCCATGAGCGACATCGGCCACGGCAACCGCCGAAACCGAGAACTCGCGGGCAGCGGCAACAAGCTCGGAGGTACTGGAGTTAACGGACAGCGCCGTCACCTGCAGGCGATCGGCATGCTGGCGGCACACATCGAGCGCCTGGGTGCCGATGGAGCCCGTACAACCCAGGATGGCAACACGGAGGCGTCCATCGGGGCCATACGTCGTCTGGAATGACATTACAGCACGCCTCCGATCATCAGCATCAGCTGCGCGGTGATGCAGCCGAAGATAAGCGAATCGCTACGATCGAGCATGCCGCCGTGGCCCGGGATAAGGTTGCCGGAATCTTTGACGCCCACACCGCGCTTGATGCGCGACTCGATAAGGTCGCCGATAACGCCCAGAATGGACACGACCACGCCGCACAGCAGCGCATAGGGCAGGCTGAGCTTGAAGAAATGCGTCGCCCACAGGATGAGCCAAATCAAAACCGAGCCCAGGATGCCGCCAACAAACCCCTCCCAGCTCTTTTTGGGAGAGATCTTGGGAACCATCTTGTGTTTGCCGATACGGCTACCCACGATATAGGCAAACGAATCGGAGACCCAAAGGGACGCACAAACACCCACCGAAAGCAGGGCGCCGGCAAAACCGGGCACGGCATCGCGCAGCAGCACGATAGCCGACAGCATAAAACCGGTGTAGATGGGACCCATGAGTGTCACGGCAACATCGGATATGCGGGTACGCGGCGACCAGACATACCAAATGCCCACAGCGAGCATCAGGGCAAAAAGCAGGGCATTCAGCAGCATCGAATCGCCCAACGCCGACAGCGGAAAGAGCACGGCGGCAGCGATACCCATGCGCTCGTTAGCCATCTTGCCATCGAGCCTTGTCATACGGAAAAACTCATAGCAGCACAGACCGCTCATGACGGAAACAAAGATGGCCGTGGGCACGATACCCAAAACCAGGCACAGGATAAAGACAACGGCGTAGACGATACCGGCGGCGGCACGGGTAATAAAGCCCGCCAGCCACGAACCGGTGCCGCTCTTCACTGCAGGCGCTCCCGCAGTGGCAGCTTTGCGCGCAGGCGTCTTGGGAGCAGATGCCTTGGGACGATCGGACACGATTAAGCCTCCTCGGTCTTGCTCAGTCCACCAAACCTACGGTCACGGCCCTGATAGGCCAAAATGGCGTCGACAAGGCCCCAACGATCAAAGTCGGGCCAATAGGTATCGGTGACGTAGAATTCGGAATAAGCCACCTGCCACAGAAGATAGTTCGAAAGGCGCAGCTCACCAGAAGTGCGAATCACAAGCTCAGGATCGGGAAGGCCGGCGGTATAGAGGTGGGAAGCCACCATGTCGTCATCAATTGCGCCAGGATCGATCTTACCGGCGGCAGCGTCGAGTGCGATCTGACGGACAGCGCGGGTAATCTCGGCACGCGCGCCGTAGTTGACGGCAAGCGCCAGCGTCATGCCGGTGTGATTGGCGCACTCGGCAAGACCGCGTTCAAAAACGTCGCGGGTCTTCTTGGGCAGCGCGGAAATGTCACCCAAAAAGACAACGCGCACGTTTTCACGCTTCAGAAGCGGCAGCTCGTCGATAAACGTCTTGGCAAACAGGTGCATCAAGACGTTGACCTCATGCTGCGGGCGGTTCCAGTTTTCGGTAGAAAACGCATAGGCCGAAAGCACGTCGACGCCCAGACGCACGCAGGCGGTAATAATCTCACGAAGGGAGACGATACCCGCCTTGTGGCCCTCGGTGCGTGCAAGACCGCGCGATGTGGCCCAACGACCATTGCCGTCCATGATGCACGAGATATGGTGCGGAATGTTATTGAGGTCAAGGTCGGAAAAACCGACGCCCGCAGGGGCGTCGGCAAAGTACTCGACCAGTTTATGCTCGTCGTATTGCACCTTAGATCTCCATGACCTCGGCTTCTTTTTCCTTCAGAAGCTCCTCGACCTTGGCGACATACTCATCGGTGTGCTTCTGGACCTTGGCCTGCTCGCGACGGACATCGTCCTCGGTGAGCTCCTCATCGCGCTCAAGCTTGTTGTTGAAGTCGCGACGGATGTTACGGATAGACACCTTGGCCTGCTCGGCGTACTCGCGGCACTCCTTGACGAGCTCGCGACGGCGCTCCTCGGTGGGAGCCGGGAACGGCAGACGAACGACGGTGCCATCGGAGTTGGGGGTAATACCCAGATCGGAAGCGCCGATGGCCTTGACGATAGCGTTGATGAGTGCCTTGTCCCACGGCTCGATGAGCAGCATGTGGGCCTCGGGGGTCTTGACGGCGGCAACCTGCGTGACCGGCGTGGGAACACCGTAATAATCGACGGTGATGTCGGACAGAATGTTGGCATTGGCGCGGCCGGTACGGACCTTGGAGAAGTTATGCTTGAGGGACTCGAGCGACTTGTCCATATGGGCGGTGATGTTCTCTGCCATGCTTAATCCTCCTGATAGACGAGCGTGCCGACGGGCTCACCCGCGAGCGCGCGCTTGACGGTGTCCTCGCCATCGATGTTGAGGACCAAAATCGGCATACGGTTGTCCTGGCACAGTGCCGTAGCCGTGGAATCCATAACCTGCAGACCGCGGACGAGAACCTCGTGATAGGTAATCTTGTCAAAGCGGACGGCATCGGCGCACTTGACAGGATCCTTGTCGTAGATACCGTCAACCTTGGTGGCTTTAATCAGAATCTCGGCACCGATCTCGCAGGCACGAAGAGCCGCGGCGGTGTCGGTCGTAAAGTAAGGATTGCCCGAACCGGCGGCAAAAATAACGACGTTACCCTTGGAAAGGTGGTTGATGGCGCGACGGCGAATATAGGGCTCGCAGATCTCGTTCATCTGGATAGCGCTCATCACGCGGCAGGGAACATCGTTGTGCTCAAAGGCATCCTGCAGGGCGAGCGCATTCATAACGGTTGCAAGCATGCCCATGTAATCGGCCTGGGCGCGCTCCATACCACCGGCAGCGCCGGCCATGCCGCGGAAAATGTTGCCGCCGCCGACAACGACGCCGACCTCATGACCAACGGCGAGCAGCTCCTTGACCTGCTTGGCAAGATGATCAGTAATCTTGGGGTCGATACCATAGCGGCCGTCGCCCATCAGTGCTTCGCCGGAAAGCTTCAGAAGCACGCGTTTATATCGGATGTCGGACAAAGCGATCCTCCTTTAATTAGACTCTCAATATGATAGCAAAGGCTCTGATAAGAGCCATGAAAAAGCAGGCTGTGAGTAAAACCCACAGCCTGCTCATTACCAGCTACAAGAGCTTATTTACTCGCCACGGACCAGACGGTCGAAGGCAACGACGGTAATGGTATCGCCGAGCTCCTTGGAGACCTGCTCAGCGTACTTCTTGATGGTGAGGGAGCTGTCCTTGATGAACTCCTGCTCGGTGAGCACGGACTGCTTGTAGAACTTCTCCAGACGGCCAACAGCCATCTTCTCCTGAATGGCCTCGGGCTTGCCGGACTCGGCGGCCTGAGCCATGTAAATCTGCTTCTCGTGCTCGACGGTCTCAGCCGGAACCTGATCGCGGGTAGCGCAGATCGGGGCGACGGCGGCAACCTGAAGGGCGACGTCGTGAGCAAAGGTCTTGAAGGAGTCGGCCTGAGCGGTCTCGGCCTTCTCGAAAGCGAACTCGACGAGGACGCCGATCTTACCACCCATGTGGATGTAAGAAGCGAGGGCGCCGTTCTCGGCCTTGCGGGCGGCGAAACGAGAAATCTTCATGTTCTCGCCCATGATGTGAATCATCTCGGTGAGCTCAGAGGAAACGGTCTCCTCGCCCATCGGCTTCTCGAGCAGAGCGTCGACGTCAGCAGGCTCGGTGGTAGCGACAACCTCAGCGACCTTGGAAGCAAAGCCGGTGAACTTGGCGTTGGAGCCAACGAAGTCGGTCTCGCAGGAGAGCTCGAGCAGAGCGCCGGTCTTGCCATCCTCGGAGACGAACGCGGCGACAGCGCCCTCGTTGGTCTCACGGCCAGCCTTCTTGGCAGCCTTGGCAAGGCCGTTCTTACGCAGAACGTCGACAGCGGCGTCCATGTCGCCGTCAGCCTCGACGAGAGCCTTCTTGCACTCCATCATCGGGGAGTCGGTCATCTCGCGGAGCTGCTTGACCATAGCGGCGGTGATCTGGGCCATTGTGGTTCCTTTCAAAGAGATGAAAAAGAATTAACTAAGACTGATTTACTCGGCCTTGGGCTCAGCGGCCATCTCGGCCTCGGAGACCTGCTCCTTGCCGGAGCCAGCGAGGCAGGCGTCAGCCATGAGCTCGCACATAAGGGTGACAGCGGAGATAGCGTCATCGTTGCAGGGGATGCCGTACTCGACCTCGTCGGGATCGGAGTTGGTGTCGATCAGAGCGACGACGGGGATGTTCAGGCGCTGAGCCTCCTTGATGGCGTTCTCCTCGCGCTTGGTGTCGATGACGAAGAGAGCCTGGGGCAGACCCTTCATGTCGCGGGCGCCACCGAGGTTGGTCTGGAGCTTGGTGAGCTCCTTGCCGAGAACAGCCTGCTCCTTCTTGGGCAGAACAGCCATGCGGCCGTCCTCGACCATGGCCTCGAGCTCCTCCATGCGGTTGATGCGGGAGCGGATGGTGACGAAGTTGGTCAGCATACCTCCGAGCCAACGCTGGTTGATGTAAGGCATGTTGGCGCGCTCAGCAGCGTTCTTGACGGCCTCCTGAGCCTGCTTCTTGGTGCCGACGAACAGCACGTTGCCACCCTTGGCGACGTTCTTGACGAAGGTGTAGGCCTGGTCGGCGTCGAGGATGGTCTGCTTGAGGTCGAGGATGTAGATGCCGTTGCGCTCACCGAAGATGAACGGCTTCATCTTGGGGTTCCAGCGACGGGTCTGGTGACCGAAGTGGCAGCCGGCCTCGAGCAGGGTGCGGATATTAATCTTGGTAGCCATGTTAAACCTCCTGTGGTTTGCCTCCGCGCGGGGTCATCCTCCAAAACCAACCCGGACATGTGCTACCAAAGCCCGGGCACCACGGTATGAAGTAGCCGCGCGTGCGTGATAAAAACATGTTGCCGTGAAGCAACCCGATGAATGATAGCAGGAATGCATCTTCCTGCCAACCCGCAATCAAAACCACACACCTGAGTGCGGCGCGGGACGTCCCAGCCACTATTCGCCGCGGGGATGGGCTTGAGCCACGGCACGTTTGAGCCGGTCGGGTGTGAGATGCGTGTAAATCTGCGTCGTGGACAGGCTCGCATGGCCCAGCAGCTCTTGAACCGAGCGCAGGTCCGCACCGCCCTCAAGCAAGTCGGTCGCAAAGGTATGGCGCATCGCATGCGGGGCAATGTCGGCCGGAATGCCGGCGAGCGTCGCCAGCATATGGAACCGCCGCCTGAGCATGGCGGCACTCATGCGATTGCCGCGCGCCGATATAAGCAGCGGATGCGGCCCGGTAGCGGGGTCACGGCGCTTTGCCTGAGCGAGCAACTCCGGCCTCCCCTCCTCAATATAGAGACGCGTCACCTCGAGCGCACGACGATACAGAGGGACGATACGCTCCTTGCTCCCCTTGCCCCAAAGTCGCAGCGTTCGCTCGGACCAACCAATAGACTCCACGTTGAGCGCCGCGAGCTCCGAGATTCGCGCGCCGGAGGCATAGAGCAACTCAAGCATCGCCGCATCGCGCAGTCCCGCGGGCGTCGAGGTATCAGGCATCTTGAGCAGCGCCTCAACCTGCTGGGTCGTAAGGACGCCCGGCAGGTCACGCGGCAGCTTGGGCGATGCGATCGCCGAGACCGCATCGCCCTCGACAATCCCCTCGGCAGCCATCCAGCGATAGAGAGATCGAATAGCCGACAGGTGCGCCGCAAGCGTTCGGGGAGCCACCTGCTCACGCGAAAGCTCGGCAAGATAGCGACGAATGGTGCGCACGTCGGCAGCGAAAGCATCGATATCCTCGCGCTCGCACCAGGCAGCGAAGCGCTCCAGTCTCGAGCCATAGGCCGTCACCGTGTTGGGAGAAAGTCCCTCGACGCGTGCGATATAGGCGATAAACGAGTCGACGGTGTCGTACAGGTCAAAGGCTATGACTGGTCGCCTCCAAACAAGTCGGAACGCGTGGCCAAGTAGGCATCGAGGGCCTCGAGCGCACGGTCTGCATAGGCCTGGTAGCGGTCGCGCTTGCTGCGGCGCTTACCATCCTCGAGTGGCGGCACCAGGCCAAAGTTGACATGCATGGGCTGATAGCCCACGGTGGCAGGATCGGTCGCATAGCCCACGAGCGCACCCAGGGCGCCCACACGCGGCAACTCGACGCCCGCGGCACCGATAGCCTCGGCATAAGTGTTAAGCGCCGCGAGCAGACCTGTCGCCACGGCTTCCATGTACCCCTCGGTGCCGGTGATCTGACCGGCCAGGCGCACACCGGTACCGGGCACGGCAAAGGTGCCATCGAGCACATGCGGGGCGTCGACAAAGGTATTGCGGTGCATGACACCGTAGCGGAAGAACTCAGCGTTCTCCAGGCCCGGCACCATATGGAAGACGCGCTTCTGCTCGCCAAAGGTCAGGTTGGTCTGGAAGCCCACCAGATTATAGGCGGTCTTCTCCTTGTTCTCGGCACGCAGCTGAATCGCCGCCCAGGGGCGACGTCCGGTACGCGGGTCGGTGAGGCCGACGGGCTTCATGGCGCCAAAGCGAATAGCATCCTTGCCGGTGCGTGCAACCTCCTCGGCAGGCTGGCAGGCCTGGAACAGATCGCCGCCCTCAAAATCCTTGAGCACCACGCGGTCGGCCGTGGTAAGCGCCTCGATAAAGGCCTCGTACTCCTCCTTATTGAGCGGAGCGTTGAGATAGTCGCCACTCCCCTGCTCCTCGTAGCGCGACTGCGAGAACAGCACGTCCATATCGAGCGTGGAGGCATCGACGATCGGCGCCGCCGCATCAAAGAATGCCAGGGCATCGCCACCGACGAGCTTCATAACCTCTTCACTCAGCGCCGGTGAACACAGCGGGCCCGCGGCAATGACCACGTGACCCTCGGGAATCTGCGTGACCTCGCCGTGCACGACCTCGATATTGGGACGGGCGGCAACCTCGGCCTCGACAAACTCGGAAAACTTGACGCGATCGACCGCCAAAGCGCCACCGGCGGGAACAGCCGCGCGATGGGCGCAGTCGAGCAGGACTGAACCCATGCGCTCAAGCTCGGCCTTCAGCAAACCAGCCGCGGAATCCGGACGGGCCGACTTAAACGAATTGGAGCAGACGAGCTCTGCCAGGTGATCGGTATGGTGAGCCGGGGAGCTCACCTGGGGGCGCATCTCGCACAGCTTTACGGCAAACCCGCGGTCTGCCAGCTGGATCGCGCATTCCGAACCCGCCAGACCGCCACCGATAACCGTCACCTGATCGAACTGCATCTGCAAACACCTTTCTAATTGACACGTTTTCCATTGTGACCGAAGGGCGTCTGGGCGTGAAGGGCAAACTTGGAGGGCGCATACCTTCCATCCATCATGCGCTCGATAAGGCCCTCGAGTTCAAGCGAACCCAAGAGTTTGAGTGCGCCGACAGCATCGAGTGAGACGAGCGCCGCGATGTCGTCGACCTTGAGCGGAGAGGCGATGAGCGCATGCATCACGGTCTGCTGTGTTGGATTCAGGTCGGCAATGCCGGGAGCATCGGGGCGCGAGTAGCGCAGGGTGCCGTATATGCGAGAGATAGCCATCTCGATGGACTCCTCGTCGACAATGCAGCAGGCACCGTTCGCAATGAGGTAATTCGTGCCACGCGACTCGGGCGATAGGATCGACCCCGGCACGGCAAGAAGTTCGCGCCCCAAATCCATAGCAGCCTCGGCTGTGGAAAACGTCCCGGAAGGCATACCCGCCTCGGATACAAAGAGGGCTTGCGACAAGGCCGCGATTACGCGATTGCGGCGCGGAAAGGCGAACTTGCGCGGACCCATGCCCCACGGAGAGATCGACACGACCGCGCCACCCGTATCAAGCGTGCGCGTAATAAGCCCCGCGCTCGAACGCGGGTAGACCACGTCGGCGCCCGTCCCCAGCACCACAACGTGTTTGCCGCCGGCGTTGACCGCAGCCCAACCCGAGGCCTGGTCACAACCAACCGCGCCGCCCGAAACTACCGTCACTCCCGCCTCGACCGCAACCTTTGCCGCAAGCTCTGCCACGGCAAGACCATACGGCGAGGCCTTGCGCGCGCCGATGATGGAGAGCGCGGGTGTCGAAAGCACCTCGGGATTGCCGCGCACATAAAGCGTCTGGGGTACATCAGAAAGCTCCAAAACGGTCTCGGGATACAACGCGTCACCTGGATGCAGCTCGAAGGTCCCCTCAGCCATCATTGGTCCCTCCTTCCCTGGTACATCGCCGCCTCGAGCACGTGGTCCTGCGTCACCTGCTCGCTCTCGGCGACATCTGCGATCGTGCGCGCAATGCGAACAAGGCGCACGATGCCACGCCCTGTGAGATGCGTGCGCTTCGACAGGCCGAGCACACACTTCTCCGCCGCATCATCGAGCTCAAAGGTCGAAACGACGCCGTCAATGGACCGAGTCTCGTCATCCTCGGCCTCGGCATCCGCATCGTCCATGCGGGATTCGCGCCAAGCGCGAAAGGCGCGACCGCGCACAACGTAGTCACGTAACTCGGCCGACGACATGCCCTCCGCACCCTCGATAATCACTTGAGGGTCGGGACGGGTCACATCGATCATCATGTCGATACGGTCGGCCAAAGGACCGCGCAGTTTAGACCGATAGCGCTCGACCATCGCCGCCGAGCAGCGACACGGCACCTCGCGATCGCCCAAAAAGCCGCAGGGGCAGGGATTGCTCGCAGCCAGCAGCTGAAAGCGCGACGGGAAGGTAAAAGCCCCGTCGACGCGTACGATCCTCACGTAGCCGCGCTCGATGGGCTGACGCAGCGTCTGCAGCACGCCAGTGGGAAACTCGGCAAGCTCGTCCAAAAAGAGCACGCCGCCATGAGCAAGGCTGATCTCACCCGGGTGCACCGGGCGCCCGCCGCCGATAAGGCCTGCGGTCGAAATACTGTGGTGGGGACTGCGGAAGGGGCGGTGCCCCGCCAACAAGCCATCAATGTTCTCACCCAAAACCGAATGGATGCACAGTGCCTCCTGCTGATCCTCAACGGAAAGCTCGGGCAGGATGCCGGTCATACGGCGTGCGAGCATCGTCTTGCCCGATCCCGGAGACCCGATCATGAGCAAGCCGAGTTCTCCTGCCGCCGCAAGCGCCATGCCGCGTTTAGCGACTTCCTGCCCCAGCACGTCTGCATAGTCGAGCTCGGGCTCAAAGGTCGCCTCGACACCCTCGGAATCCAAGTAGTGCCGTGCGGCATCGCCCATGCCGTGAGCAAGCTGAGACAGATGGTCGATAAAGCCGCAATCTACGCCCGCGAGTGGCACATGCTGGTCGGACCTGCCCGCGATAAAAGACAGCCCCATGTCGCGAGCCAATAGCTGAAACGCCACCTCGCCCTTGACGGGAAGCACCGTACCGTCCAGACCAAGCTCACCTGCGATAAGGCAGCGATCGAGGTTGTCACGGGGAATCTGCTCATCGGCCGCTAGAACCGCGATGGCGATGGGCAGGTCAAAGCCGCTACCGGTCTTGCGGATATCGCCGGGTGCCAGGTTAACGGTAATGCCCGAGCGCGGGATCTCGAACCCGGCGGAGCGCATCGCGCAGCGAATACGACCGCGTGACTCCATCACCTCCATACTCGGAATGCCGAGCATTTGGATGCCCGGAACGCCACCGGCAAGCGAGACCTCGACCGTGACGTGAATCGCCTCGACGCCGCGGATGCAGGCCGCGTGAACGGCAAACATCTCGAACGCCATCACGACACCTGCCAATCGAACGCGTTGTACTGATGCTCGATCTCGGCGATATGCCCGCCGCGGATGGTGACACCCACAGCATCGAAGCGAATCGCCTTGAGCGGATAATGCTCCATGAGATAGCAACTTGCGATGCGGCGGTAGCGGCGTTGCTTTTGGGCGTCCACGGCCTCCTCGGGAAAGACCCGCGTGGTGCAATCCAGCGAAACGCGTCTGGTCTTGACCTCGGCCATCACCACGACATCGTCGAGCTCATCGAGCAGCACCAGATCAGCCTCGCCCTCGGTGCAACGATAACCCTGCTCCAGCAAGGTGTAGCCGCGCTCGTTAAAGTAGTCGATGGTGATCAGCTCGCCCAGCATGCCCAGCTCGCGGGGACTGAGTCCCTTGATAAACTCGGGCGTCATCGCCCCGGAGTCGAGTTCGCCGTTTTCCCAACGCTCCTTGAGCTGCTGCGTCTTGCTCTTTTTGCTTGCGGCACTCATGGGGTCTCCTTTCCCGCACACTGCATTGCCCCGATGATGAGGGCACCTTTCATGCGGGTAAGTACCGGAAGCAAACCAAAAGCTGACCAAATGCCGTCAAAAAACGGGCCGTACGCAACAATGGTGTTGCATACGGCCCGCTACCAGCAGGTTTATAAAACCCCAGGGGTCCCTGTCTCCACAATTGACCTAGAAAAGGCGCTCAGTCTGCAGAAAGTTTCCGCAAAAGCTCACGCGGTGCAGCGGACAAAGTCCATGTTTGCGAATGGCCTCGATATGCTCGGGGCTTGCATAGCCCTTCGACTCGGCCAGATGGTACTCGGGGTACTCGGCGTCGTACTCGACCATCATCTCGTCACGCGTGACCTTGGCCATGATGGACGCCGCGGCGATACAGGCGATCTTGGCATCGCCTTTCACCACATCGCGCTCGTTAGGAACAGCGCCCAAGGGGTTGCCATCCATGAGGACGCAGTCGGGTTCAAGCCCCGTATCGGCCACGGCGCCCGTGACGGCAGCGCGAATGGCGCGAGCCATGCCCATCTCATCGATATCCTTAGGCGCGATATGGCAAAAACCGATCGCCGTCGCCACCTCGGCAATCTTCACAGAGAGCAACTCGCGGCGCGCGGGCGTGAGCTTTTTGGAATCGTTGATGCCCCAGACGCGCGGCTCCATGGGAAGGCACACGGCACACACCGTCAGGGGACCGGCCACCGATCCGCGACCCACCTCGTCGACACCAACGACCACCCCATCGCCGCCAAGCTCATGCATAAGCTCGTACATGTCATTGACGCGCTCGCGCTCGGCAAGCTCTTTGGCATGGCGTTTGAGGGCGCGTTCACAAGCCTTGATCACCTGCCGGCGCGGGTCCTCGCGATAATGCTCCACGAGGGAGGGAATCTCCTCAAACGTGGCGCTCGCCAACTCACCGGCAACCTGCGATGCCGAAACCGAGCTCGTCATGTTGGCCATACCCGGCCCTCCTTGCATGCAAATCAGATAAAAAGAAGGGCCACCCGAAGGTGACCCTTGTGTCCAAACGAGTGGACAGACGCTGCGATCTTCTTAGCGCTTCTCAGGGATGCGAGCAGCCTTGCCCACCTTGTCGCGGAGGTAGTACAGCTTGGCGCGACGGACGCGACCATGACGAACGACCTCGAGCTTGGCGATCTTGGGGCTGTGAAGCGGGAAGGTACGCTCAACACCGACACCGAAGGACATCTTGCGGACGGTGAAGGTCTCGCGGGCACCGGCGCCGGCCATGCGGATGACGTCGCCCTGGAAGACCTGGATACGCTCGCGGTCGCCTTCCTTAATGCGGTAGTGAACCTTGACGTTGTCGGCGACGCGAACCTGAGGAATGTCCTCGCGGATCTGCTGACGCTCGATTGCGCGGATGTAATCCATGTGCAATTCCTTACTCTTCTAGAGGTGCCGTACCACCTTGGCCGGCACGTAGTTGAACAAACGTATTCGAGTATACACGCGCGGGTTTCTGCTGCAAGAACAATTTTTTACGCAGACAAAAAGACAAAACCAGCACATGATAACCGCCCGCCTCACGAAATGAGACGGGCGGCATGAAGGGGGCTACGCTAGGCGTCTGAACCCAAAACGTTACGCGGAGCGCTTCGCCTCGAGCTTGGCCTGGGCGGCAGCCAGGCGTGCGAGGGGCACGCGGTAGGGCGAGCAGGACACGTAGTCCACGTCGGCCACGTTAAACAGGCCCTTGATGGACTTGGGGTCGCCGCCGTGCTCGCCGCACACACCAAAGTGCATTTCGGGGTTGGTGGCTCGGCCCTTCTCGACAGCCATGCGCACGAGCTCCAGCACCGCCGAGTCGATGGTCTCGAAGGGATTGTCCTTCAAGATCTTCTTATGCATGTACAGCGGGATGAACTTAGCCTCGGCGTCGTCACGCGAGAAACCGAAGGTCGTCTGGGTGAGGTCGTTGGTGCCAAAGCAGAAGAAGTCTGCGTGATGGGCGATCTCGTCAGCGACCATGCAGGCGCGCGGCAGCTCGAGCATCGTGCCCACGGGAATATTGAGCTCGACGCCCTCTTCGTCAGAAACCTCGGCGATCACGCGTTCGATAACCTCGCGGGTCTGGACATGCTCGGCCGTGATGGAAACGAGCGGAACCATGATCTCGGGGCGCGGATCGACGCCTTCCTTGATAAGACGGGCAGCAGCCGTGGCAACGGCGCGAACCTGCATGAGCGGCAGATCGCTAAAGACGACGGACAGGCGCACACCGCGTAGGCCGAGCATCGGGTTGGACTCGACCATGCCGTCGATACGACGCAGGCGGGCGCGCAGGACGGCAAGCTCTTTCTCGCTGGCGCCAGCGGCTTCCTTCTTGGTGATGGCGACCTCGAGCTCGCGAGGATTATCCAGGAACTCATGAAGCGGCGGATCGAGCAGGCGGACGACCACATCGCGACCGGACATGGTCTTGAACATCGCCAGGAAGTCCTCGGTCTGAACCTTGAGCAGGTCGGCCAGGGCCTGCTGCTTCACGGCCTCATCGTCAGACAGGATAAAGCTCTGGATGATGTTCTTGCGGTCGCCCAGGAACATGTGCTCGGTGCGGCACAGGCCGATGGCCTCGGCGCCAAACTCGAGCGCAAGCTCGGCATCCTCGGGATTGTCGGCGTTGACGCGCACATGGTTGGCATGGCCGCCGGTCTCGTCCAGGCGAATCTCGTCGGCCCAGGACAGGATGGTGTCCAGGTCGCCGGTGAGCTCGGCGGAGACTAGGTCAACGGCGCCGTCAACGACGATACCCTGGGTGCCGTCGATGGAGATGACATCGCCCTCGCGCAGCACGCGGTCACTGCCCTCGATACGCACGACCTTCTCAGCAGCGTCGATGTGGAAGCGCTCAACGCCGCAGACGCAGGGCGTACCCATGCCGCGAGCGATAACGGCGGCATGGCTCGTCTTTCCTCCGTGGCTGGTCAGAATGCCCTCGGCGGCAACCATACCCTTCAGGTCGTCGGGGTTGGTCTCCCAACGAACCAGAATGACCTTGTGGCCCTCGTTGGCGCGCGCGACGGCGTCATCACTCGAGAACACAACCTCACCCACGGCGGCACCGGGGCTGGCGTTCAGACCGCTGGCCAGCGCCTCGTACCTCTTGGAAGCGTCAAACTGCGGGTGCAGGAGCTGGTCGAGTTGCGCGGGATCGATACGGCTCACGGCCTCTTCGCGGGTGATCAGGCCTTCCTCGACCATTTCGATGGCGATGCGCAGGGCGGCGGTGGCAGTTCGTTTACCCACGCGTGTCTGGAGCATCCAGAGCTTGCCCTGCTCGATGGTGAACTCGATATCGCACATATCGCGGTAATGGTCCTCGAGCGTCAGGAACACGCGCTCGAGCTCCTCACCTGCAGACTCGAGGCCCGGGGTGGTCTTGAGGTCGGCAATGGGCTCGGTGTTGCGGATGCCGGCGACGACGTCCTCGCCCTGGGCATTAACCAAAAAGTCACCGTAGAACTCTTTGGTGCCGTCGGCCGGATTACGCGTAAAGGCGACGCCCGTCGCAGAGGTCTCGCCCTTGTTGCCAAAGGCCATAGCCTGCACGTTGACGGCGGTGCCGAGCTCGTCGGAGATACCATGCTGCTTGCGGTAGATGCAGGCACGCTCGTTCATCCAGCTGCCAAAGACGGCCTGGATTGCAAGGCGTAGCTGAAGCTCCGGGTCGTGCGGGAAAACGGGCTTGCCATCGGCGACCTCGAGCTCGGGATACAGGAAGGCATCGACGTTCTCGGAGAAGATGCCCTTAAAGGTCTCGACGAGCTCCTGCAGATCCTCGGCCGAAAGCTCGGAGTCGACGCGGACGCCGGCGACCAGGCGTGCCTGGGTCAGCGCGTTCTCGAACAGGTCGGCGTCAACGCCCATAACGACGTTGGAGAACATCTGAATAAAGCGGCGGTAGCTATCCCAAGCAAAACGCGGATTTTGCGTCTGGGCGATGAGCCCCTGAACGGAGTCGTCGTTGAGGCCCAGGTTGAGGACCGTATCCATCATGCCGGGCATGGAGAACGGAGCGCCCGAGCGAACCGACACGAGCAGCGGGTCGGAGGCGTCACCGAGCTTCTTGCCGCAGCGGGCCTCGAGGTCCGCCTCGGCGGCAACGATCTCATCGAGCGCGCCTTCGGGCCAGACGTTGCCGGCACCGGAGTACTCGACACAGGTCTGGCAGGTAATGGTAAAACCACCGGGAACCGGCAGGCCGATGCGGCTCATCTCGGCAAGGTTTGCGCCCTTGCCGCCAAGCACGAAGTTCATGGACTTGTCGCCCTCGGTGACACAGGTGCCCTGGGCATCGGTTCCAAAACGGTAAACCCTCTTGCAATCGCTCACGATACTTCCCCTTCCATGCGCTTACGCACACGACCGTGGTAACGAATCGACCCGCCGGTTACGGGCCGTGAGGGAACTATACGGCGGGCTTTATGCCGACATGAGAAGAGGATGCGCGGTTTGGTAAACGAGGTGAATATGGCGGTAAACGGTAGGTAAAGGTGGTTACCTTATGAAGATACCACTGCAAGAAAATTGCAGGTCAAATGCAAGTTTGTTGCTAAATCGCTTTACCAATATCGTGCATTATTTTTAGGTAGTCTTTTTGAGACGGTGCATTTTTAGCTACCGAAATGAGTTAACTTTGCCGGGCTCGGCGGGCGGCGCGGCGGGCGCGGGCTTCTTGGATTTCCTCCAAGTGGCTAATGATCTCGGCAGCGCTTTCCTCGATGGCCTTGCCGTCGGTACGCACCACAAAGCAGCCTAGGCGCTTCATGAGGGCACGAGCTTCCTCGAGCTCGCTGCGCACGCTCTCGGGCTCGGCATAGGAGCCGGCAACGGCACGGGCGTAGTCATCGCCCAAGCGGCTATCGCGAATCTCGGAAATAACGTCGACGGTCGAAATCAGGCCAAACAAACGCATCGGGTCGACCTCGTAAATTGACTTGGGCGGCTCCATGCCATGGGCCAACGGAACATTGGCAACCTTGTAACCTTGAAAGGCCAAAAACATCGACAGCGGCGTCTTGGACGTGCGCGATACGCCCAGCAGCACGATATCGGCACCCGACAGATCGTCGCAGCCGCGCCCGTCATCGTGCTCAACGAAATACTCCATGGCCTCGATACGATGGAAATAGCGGTCATCGGTCCTGTGAATCACGCCCGCGACGCCTTTGGGCGGCACACCGATGAGCGACGATAGCACGGCGAGCGTCGGACCGATCAGGTCGACCGAACGGATATGCAGCATGCCCAGGTAATCGAGCACGCGGGCGCGAAGCGCCGGATCGACAATGGTGTGAAACACGGCAATATCGCGATGGTCGGCATCGACGCGCGGGCCCACAAACGACTCCACCTGCTCCACCGAGGTCACCTTGGGCAGGCGCAACAAACGAAAAGCCCCTTCATCAAATTGCCCGGACGCCGCAAGCACCACCTCACAAGCGGTATCGCCGAGCGAGTCGGAGATAACGATAACGGTGGGACGAGCGGTGACCGGGCAATCCATGCGGGGCTCCTTTTGCGCTTATGCGCAGGCTAGCTTACTTTTTGCGGGCAAGCTCACCGATGTTGGCGATGCCGGAGAAAACGGCCTCGAAGCGGTTGAGCAGCTTAAGGCGATTATCGCGGAGCTGTTCGTCCTTGTCCATGACCATAACCTCATCGAAGAAACGGTCGATGGGCGCGCGCAGGGCGGCGAGGGCGGCAAATGCGGCCGGGTAGTCCTCGGCAGCAAGGGCAGCATCGACAGCAGTCTGAGCAGCCTCGGAAGCATCGGCAAGCGCGAGCTCGGCCTCGCCCATCAGGCTGCGGTCGTACTCCGCGCCCAGCTCGGACTTGGAGATATGCGCGGCACGGGCATAGGCCGTAGCCAGGTTGTCAAAGGTCTCGGCATCGTTCTTGCGGGCCTCGTCGAGGGCGGCGCAGCGGGCGAAGAAGACGGACGGGGCGATGATGTGCACCGCAGAGACGGCGGCAACGGTATCGGCCGGGATCTTTTCGTCGCGGGCCATGCTCACCAGGCGGCCATGGAAGAAGTCGCGAACCTGCTGGGCGACCTCGGCGGCGTCGAACTCAATGCCCTGCTCGCTATAGAGCTCGAGGGCGAAGTCGATGAGCGATGTGGGGTCGATCGGCAGACGGTCGCGCAGGATGTTGATGATGCCGATAGCGGCACGACGTAGCGCGTAGGGGTCGGAGGAGCCGGTCGGGGGCTCGCCAATGGCAAAGATACCGGCGATGGTATCGAGCTTGTCGGCGCAGGCCACGATGCAGCCAGCGGTGCCCTCGGGCAGCTCGTCACCGGCAAAGCGGGGACGATAATGATCGCGAATGGCGTGGGCGACCTCGTCGTTCTCCCCCATCGCGGTGGCGTAGTAACCGCCCATCACGCCCTGCTGGCTCGTGAACTCGACGACGGCGTTGGATACCAAGTCGGCCTTGCACAGGTGCGCGGCGCGAGCGGCATCGGCGGCCAGGTGGGCGCCCAGATGGGCCTCGCGAGCGATGGCAAGCGCGAGTTGCTCAATGCGCTCGGACTTGGCGAGCACGCTACCGAGCTTCTCCTGGAAGGCGACCTTGGCCAGACGCTCGCGGAACTCGTCGAGGGAGATCTTCAGGTCCTCCTCGTAGAAGAACTTGGCATCGTCCAGACGGGCGCGCACAACGCGCTCGTTGCCGTCGATCACGCGCTCGGCGTTCTCGGGCTTGCTATTGGAGACGACCACGAACTCACACGTGAGCTTGCCCTCGCCGTCATAGATCGGGAAGTAGCGCTGGTTGGTGAGCATGGACTCGCAGATAATCTCGTGCGGGACCTTGAGGAACTCCTCATCGAAGGTACCGACGAGCACCGTCGGCCACTCGCAGAGGTTGATAACCTCCTCAAAGACCTTCTTGGGCGTATCGACATGGCAGCCGGGACGGGCAGCCTCGACCTCGGCGATACCGGCAAGGATGGCCTCACGACGACGCTCGGCAGAAAGCACGCCGGCGTCCTCGAGCACCTGCTCGTAGACGGCGGGGCTGGCAACCACATGATCACCGGGGCCAAGCACGCGATGACCACGCGTGGTGTTGCCGCTCGTCACGTCGGCAAACGACACGGGCACAACATCCTCGCCCAAAAGGCAGCAGATCCAACGGACCGGGCGCACGAACGTCACGTGCTCGTGACCCCAGCGCTGGCTGCGGTAGTTGGGCCACTGCAGGCCGGCGATGGTCTTCTCGCACAGAGCGGTCAGAATCGGCGTAGCCGGTGCGGAGGGAATGTTCTTCTCGGCGAACACATACTCGCGACCGTCAGTATCCTCGCGACGGACCAGGTCCTCGGCAGCCACACCGCACTTGCGGGCAAAGCCCTGGGCGGCCTTGGTGGCGTTACCGTCAGCGTCGAAGGCAATGTTGGCCGCGGGGCCACGCTTGACCTCGTGAACCTCATCGGTCGCGGTGGCGACGTCGGCAACGAGTGCAGCCAGGCGACGCGGACTCGAGATCACGCGGACCTCGCCGTGGGCCAGACCGGCCTCGTCGAGGCCCTTGGCGATCATGGTGCCAAGCTGCTTGACGGCATTGTTCAGCGGTGCAGAGGGCATTTCCTCCGTACCGATCTCAAACAGGAAATCCTTAGCGTCTGCCATGGCTTACGCCACCTCGCCTTCCTGGTCGGCATTCTCGTTGACTCCGGCGACCTCGGCCATGTAGGCCTCGCAGCACGCCTTGGCGACGGCGCGGACGCGCAGGATGTAGTTGGCACGCTCGACCGCGGACAGCGCGCCACGGGCATCGAGCAGGTTGAAGGCGTGGCTGCACTTCATGACGCAGTCGTACGCCGGCAGCGGCAGCTTGCGCTCCAGACAGGAGTGGCACTCGGCCTCGTAGTCGTCAAACTTCTGACGCATCATCTCGACGTTGGCAACCTCAAAGTTGTAGGCGCTGAACTCGCGCTCGTTCTCGAGGAACACGTCACCATAGGTCATGGGCGTGCCGTCGGGCAGGTAGCTCCACACCAGGTCGTAGACCGAGTTGACGCCCTGGGCGTACATGGCGATACGCTCCAGGCCATAGGTGATCTCGACGGGCACGGGGTCGACCTCGATGCCGCCCACCTGCTGGAAGTACGTAAACTGCGTGACCTCCATGCCGTTGAGCCAGACCTCCCAGCCAAGGCCCCAGGCGCCAAGGGTCGGGCTCTCCCAGTCGTCCTCGACAAAGCGGACGTCATGGTCGTTAGGGTCCAGGCCGATAGCGGCAAGAGACCCCAGGTAAAGCTCCTGGGCGTTTACCGGCGACGGCTTAATGAGCACCTGGAACTGATAGTAGTGCTGCATGCGGTTGGGGTTTTCGCCGTAGCGGCCGTCGGCAGGACGGCGGCAGGGCTGCGCATAGCAGGTGCGCCACTCGGCGGGACCGAGCGAGCGCAGCGTGGTCGCGGTATGGAAGGTACCGGCACCGACCTCGGAGTCATAGGGCTGCATAATGACGCAGCCCTGCTCGCCCCAGTACTGCTGGAGGCGCAGGATGATGTCTTGGAAGGAAAGCGATGAAGCGTTCATGCCTCTAATATCCCCTCGTCGAAACGATTACACGGTTAGGTACTGTACTATAGCGGTTTTTAGTCGATAGCGCCGATGCGGTTGAGCGGCCAGTAGCGCACAAGCGCCACAGCGATCAAATCAGAGCGATCGACGGGACCAAAGTAGCGTGAGTCGGCAGAGTTTTCGCGGTTGTCGCCCATCACCCACACGCACCCGTCGGGAACCGTGTAGGGATAGCTTACCTGAGCGCCGGGCGCTTGGACCGAAAGCGGCCAGCTCATGCCCGTCGTATAGTCCTCGTCGAGCGCTTGGCCGTCAACGACCACCTTGCCATCCTGCAGGTCGACCGTCTGGCCGGCCGTGGCAATAACACGCTTGACAAGAACATCATGCTCGGAGGTGCCATCGGGGTTGTGAAACACCACGATATCGCCCTGCTTGACGGGCTGACCGAGCTCGAGGCTCACCTTTTGTGCCAGGATCTGGTCGCCAATCTCGATCGTGGACTCCATGGAGCCGGTGGGCACCACAAAGGGCTCGACCACAAACGAGCGAATCAAGAAGGTGGCGACCAGTGCGATCGCGATGACCGCGATCCACTCAAAAGCGCCCCTCAACGCGGAATGCTGCGATGGAACCATTCTCACTCCTCGCTCTGCGAATACGAAGCGTCAAGGATCTCTTGCGCGTAAGCGCGCTCCTCGGGCGTCAGCCGCGCCGTCTCGATCAGATCGGGACGCCAGCGGCAGGTGCGCTCGATGGCGTTCTTGCGACGCCAGGCATCGACCTTGGCGTGATCGCCGCTCACGAGCACCGGCGGCACGCCCTCGCCGTTGAACTCGGCGGGACGGGTGTACTGCGCGTACTCGAGCAGGCCTCCGTCCTCGGCGGTCGAGAACGACTCGTCCACATTGCTCATCTCGTCGCCCAGGGCGCCGGGAATCAGGCGTACGACGGCATCGGCAACGACCATAGCGGGAAGCTCGCCGCCCGTAAGCACGTAGTCGCCGATCGACAGACGCTCATCGGCATACGCATACGCACGCTCGTCGACGCCCTCGTAGCGACTGCACACAAACAACAGACGCTCACTTTTGAGCAGGCGCTCGGCCACATGCTGCGTAAAGGGCTCGCCACAGGGGGTAAAGAACACCACAGTGGGCTTGGGACCCTCTGCGCTAATGGCCTCGATGGCCTCTGCGATAGGCTCGACCTTCATGAGCATGCCCTGCCCGCCGCCGTACGGCTCGTCATCGACGGTGCGATGGCGGTCGTGCGTCCAGTCGCGCAGGTTATACGCCTTAAAATCAAAAAGGCCGGCCTTGCGGGCGCGGCCCAAAATCGACGTGGACATGACGGGCTCAAACATCTCGGGAAAGACCGAAAGGGTCTCAATCAGCATGTTGTCCTCCCTACTTGTCCATATCGATCAGGCCGTCCATCACGTGGACGGAAATTGTTCCTGCATCGGGAAGATCGAGCACGACCTGCTCGATCACGGGAATCAGTACCTCGCCGTACCGATCACCCTCGACAACCCAAACATCGTTAGCGGGCGTCGACATGATCTCGACAATCGTGCCGAGCGAACCGAAGCGCTCGTCGACCACCTCGCGACCCATCAGGTCGGTATAGGCAGCATCGAGCGAATCGAGCTCAAAGTCGTCACGATTTGCCAGCACGTAGCATCCCGTGATGCCCTCGGCGGCCGTCAAGTCGTCAATGCCCTCAAACGAGACCAGATCGCCATCGCCCGTATCGGTGACGGACACGACCGTGCAAAAGCGGTCGCGCTTGAGCACCGGCGGCGTCAGGGCAACGCGCATACCCGGCTCTAATACAGAAGGAAGCCCCCGCAGCGGCTGCGCGAGGACCTCCCCCTTCCTTCCGTGCGGCTTGACCACACGGGCGATGTTTTTGTACTGGGACCTCAAGGTCCTAGCCCAGAACCTCTACCTCGACAGCAGTGTCGAGGCGAGCGGCCAGTGCACGAGCGAGCGTGCGAATGGCCTTGATGGTACGGCCACGACGGCCGATGACCTTAGCGACGTCATCCTCGGCGACCGAAACCTCAATCGTAGAGGCGTCGTCACCATCGATGACCTCAAGGCTCACGGAATCCGGGTCGTCGACGATCTGAACAACGAGATATTCGACGAGATCGGCGATGCGATCTGAGAGCATTGCCTCACCCTCGAGCTGTGCAGCGTCAACCTCAGGCACGATTTACTCCTCGGCGCCCTCAGCGGCCTCAGCGGCAGCCTTAGCGGCCTCGGCCTCTTTGGCGAGCTGCTTCTTGGACTTCTTGACGACGGTCTCGGTCTTCTCGCCCTCGTTGGCGGCCTTGACCAGAGCGGCGACGGCGTCGGTGAGCTGAGCGCCCTTGGACTGCCAGTCGGCGATCTTCTCGAGGTCGAGGTTGATGGTCTTGGGGGCGGTCATCGGGTTGTAGCGGCCAACCTCCTCGATGATACGACCGTCACGCGGGGCGCGGGAATCGGCGACGACGACACGGTAGTACGGACGCTTCTTAGCGCCGTGACGAGCAAGGCGAATCTTGACTGCCAAAGGAAACTCCTCCAACCAAGCAGCTTTAGGCTGCAACTACAAACAAACAGTTGAACATAATACGCCATCGACGCGGGCAGGTGAAGTCCGTGAGACCAACTTCTTCGGTGTAGTCGAGGGCAAATCCATATCTTAGACAAGAATTCGGGATTTGCAAGCACATACACGCACCCCACATGAGCTGCGCGGTATACTCATGACATGGAAAGACGCGAACATACATACGGTTATGAGGATGCCACGGGCGTCACGCCGCCTCCCTGGACGGGTCCGGCGGTGGGCCTCATGGACCTCGATGCGTTTTTTGCGAGCGTGGAGATGCTCGATCATCCCGAATGGCGCGGCAAGCCGCTCATCGTGGGCGGAGACGCCGATTCGCGTGGCGTCGTGTCCACGTGTTCGTATGAGGCACGTCGCTTTGGCGTGCACTCTGCCATGGCCTCGGCCGAAGCGCGGCGCTTGTGCCCGCAAGCCATTTGGACGCACGGGCACTTTGATCGCTACCGCGAGGTGAGCGCGCAGGTCATGGCGATTCTCGCCGACGAGACCCCGCGCGTCGAGCGCGTATCCATCGACGAAGCCTTTATCGATATCACACCGGGTCGCTTTGCGCCCGAAGACCCGCTGCTGGTTGCGCGGCGTATAAGCGACCGCGTGGCAGGGCTGGGAGTGACCTGCTCCATTGGCGTGGGCTGCAACAAGACGGTCGCAAAAATCGCAAGCGAGCGGGATAAGCCGTTTGGGCTGACCATCGTGCGCCCCGGAACCGAGCAGCGCTTTTTGGCCGCGCTGCCGGTATCTGCCATGAGTGGCATCGGGCGCTCGGCCGAGGAGCGACTGCGCCGCATGCGCATCTACACCCTCGGCGAGCTATCACGTGCACCGGAATCCACCTTGGCCTCTATTTTTGGCGTCAACGGCGAGCACATGCGCCAGCGTGCGCTGGGACTCGAAATCTCCGAAGTCACGAGCCTCGATGAAGAGCGCGAGGTCAAGTCGGTCAGCAATGAACGCACCTTTGCTAAAGATTTAACTGAGCGTGGGGATATTGAGGCGGCGATTGCGCTGTTGGGAGAGTCAGTGGGACGCCGCCTGCGCCGTCAGGGGCTGACGGGTGCCACGGTAACGCTCAAGCTTAAGTATTCGTATGGCAGCGGGCGTACGGCACAGCGCCGGCTGCCTCATCCGACCGACGATGAGAACATCTTCGTGGCGGTTGCACTCGAACTGCTCGACAACATCTGGCAGGATGGCATGCATGTTCGCTTAGCGGGCATCGGCATGAGCGACTTTGACCATCGGGGCGGCATCCAGACCGACCTGTTCTGCGAGATCGATGACCGCGGAGCCCAATCCAGCGACCGCCGCGACCTCTCCGTCGCCATCGACGCCGTCCGAGACAAATTCGGCGACACCGCCCTATCCTTCGGCCGCCAATCACGCTTCAATAACTAGTCTTTTTTGGACGGGGGGGTTGCTGCCTTCCGCCCGACACGGCATTGGTAGTCAATTTGGGACGGGGCTATTTTAGCTACCCCTATATATCGGTTGAGATTCATTCGGCCTAATTCATTCACCGTCAGCCAAAGGGTAGCTAAAATAGCCCCGTCCCAAATTGACTACCCCGGATGTCCGGTTTGCCCGCCGCAACAAAACTCTGTCCCAAATAGCTACTGATCGAGCTTGACCTTCTGAATCGTGCAGTGACCGATGCCCGTGAGGCGCACGATCTGCTTTATCGAAAAGCCCTCGTTTTTGAGCGTACGGATGTAGTTGTCGCGCACGGCTTTGGGCAAAGCTTTAAGGTGGTGAGGCTCATACGGTTTAAGGAGAGCCTGTGCAAACTCCAGTGCATCTATGTCGCTCACATGAGCGCCGTCACGGAAGCAATATCGATTCGGTTCTCCCGAGGTACTGAAAGCAAAAAATCTCTGAGAATCTCCGAGCAAACCTAGCACACATTCAGTCATACAAATACCCGGGTATCCCATATATTCGCAAAAACTGCTCCAACGATATAGTGAAGCAGTCCCAATCCTGGCTTTCGCAGGATTATCGTGAATATATCTCACACAGTTGAGCAGCTGATCATCGTTAAGAATCGGCACGCTCTTAAATCGATCCTGAAAAACTGGTCCCTTCCGTCCGGTTTTCGCGTTGAAATACATCGCATATGCAGTCGTAACAGAGTGCATGCAATCGCTCAGGTGAACATGTTCATCATCTAGCAACAAGTGAATATGGTTGTCCATAAGGCACCAAGCAATGATATTGACGTCGTATTTTCGGCATTTCGAGGCAAGCAACCGAATCAAATATATCCGATCATCGGCATCCTCAAATATCAGCTGACCACCACAGCCCTTTTGGACGACATGGTAATAGCCGTAAACAGAGATTTCCCGCGCGGTCCGAGTCATACGCATCTCCTCCTCTACAGATAACAAATACGTTACCCGAGTCGGAAAGCTAAATATCACGCAATGAACCGCAACTCGCTTCTATCGGCGAACGGTAGGTAGTAGCTAAAAAAGCCCCGTCCCAAATTAGCTACTTTGGGCAAAAAGAAAGCCGGGTAGCTGCGGAAAACCGCAACTGCCCGGCGATATGCGTGAGGGTAGCTAAACCCCGTCTCAAATGAGCTACTAGAGGAGATTGAGGGGGAGCTGGGGGGCGTCTCCCCAGAGTTTCTCGAGGCGGTAGAAGTCGCGGGCTTCGGGAGTGAAGACGTGGACGACAACCGAACCGTAGTCCATGAGCATCCAAGTCTTCTGCTCGCGGCCCTCGATGGAGAACGGATGCTCGCCGCAAGCCTCGGCGACCTTCTCCTCGATCTCGTCGACAATTGAATCGACCTGGCGGTTGTTGGCACCGGTGGCAAGCACAAAGTAGTCGCACACATCGGAAAGCTCGGTCAGGTCGAGCACCTGAACGTCCTCGCCCTTCTTGTCGTAGGCGGCCTGCGCGGCGGCGCGGGCGACATCCTCGGCGGCGACACCGCTCGCGGACAGCGAGGCGGCAGTGCGGTCGGACGTGGCGGCGAAGCTCTTGTGCTCCACGCCTTCAAGAATCTGCTCGTCGGTCATGGTCTCGTCGGCCATGGAATACCTCTTTCTAGACAGCCCGAGCTAGCGCAGCTGGGCGTAATGGTTGTAAATCGTAATAGCCGTGGGATAAAGATAGCGCCCGGACTGGATCACATAGACCAGACCCTGCGCAAAACAGGAGAAGAACAACTCATCGAGCGTCGACTCCCCCACCATCTTGCGCAGCGCATGGGCATAATCGCCGTGGCGGTTGGGTTCGATGGCATCAGCCACAAAGACCACCATATCGAGCGGCGTCATGTCGCAAGCGCCCACGGTGTGACGGTCGACAGCCTGAAAGACCGCCGGCGACAGCTCGGGAAAAAGCTGCGGAAGTTCATAGGCGGCAACAGGGCCATGCAAAAGCGGCGTCGCGGCGGAAGGAGAGCCGGCAATCTTAATGCCGTAATGCAGAGCGCGCGTGACCAGCTCATCGTCGGAGAGCACTTTGTCCCAGTCATGGATCAGGCCGGCGGCAGCGGCATCAAAGCGGTCAACGCCGTAGACCTCGGCCAGATGAAGTGCGGTCTCGGCAACACCCAGCGAATGCACATAGCGCTTGCGCTTATCCTTCATGCGAACATCAAGCAGCTCTTGAATGCGCTTGAGCAGCGCGCGCTCATCGCCCTCAAACTGATCCTCTACCGACAACGTAGACCCCCATCACTCAAAATCTTCTTGGCCCAAATCGGCATATAGCCTGCGTTTGCGAATGTAGCCGAGCACGGACTCGCTCGTAAGATAGCGCACGCTCATACCGCGGGCAACTCGCTTACGAATGTTCGTCGAGCTGATCGCCAACGCTGGAATCTGAATATAGCGCACGTCGAACGGCAGCCCCGACTCTTTGATTCGGGCACGCGCCGTATCGATATCAAAGCCCGGTCGTGTCGCCGCAATAAAGGTAGCAAGCTCAGCGATTCGTTCGGCATCATGCCAGGTCACGATATCGATGATCGCGTCGGCGCCCGTAATAAAGTAGAGCTTTACCTGCGGCGGGTAAAAGTCGCGAAGGGCATGAAGCGTATCGGCCGTATAGGTTACGCCCGGGCGGTCGATCTCGAACCGGCTCGCCAAAAAAGCCGGGTTCGCGGCGGTGGCGAGGACCGTCATGGCATAACGGTCCTCGGCAGGCGTCACCGGCTTGTCAAGCTTAAAGGCAGGAGAACCCGCCGGCATAAAGAGCACAGCGTCCAAGTCGAGCGACTCGCGCGCCTGCTCGGCGGTCACCAGGTGCCCGTAATGGATGGGATCAAAGGTGCCACCCATAATGCCGAGCCTAAACTCCTGCCCGTCCTCTAGAGGAAGCTCGGGCAGACCGATTCCACCGCGCAGCGACATGGCTTACTCGCCCTCCGGTGTCTCGGTATCGCCCGCGGCATCCGCCGCATCGACAACCTCGACTCCCTCATCCGCAGCATCGGCCACGTCAATGGCTTCAACGGCAACGTCCTCGCCAGCATCCTCGAGCTCCTCGTACTCCGAGAAGTCCTCGGCGCCCTCAAAGTCAAAGGCGCGCTGGCAAATGCGGACCTCGTCGCCCGCACGGCAACCGGCCTTCTCGAGCGCGTCGTCAACACCCATACGCGCAAACTTATGCTGCAGGTAAATGACGGCTTCCTCGTTTTCCCAGTCGGTCTGGATGACCATACGCTCAATGGCACGACCGACCACGCGGAAGGCACCGGGCTCTTCCTGAACAATGCGGAAACGCTTCTCACGCTGCAGGCGACGGCGCTCCCACTCATCGTCGCGCAGAACGACCGGCTCATCCGAGACAGCCAACTCGGCGCGCAGCTTAGCCACCTGCTCGCCCACGGCAAGCATCAGCGTGTTGAGGCCGGCGCCCGTCACGGCAGACACGGCAAAGAACATATGTCCATCGTCGAGCGCTGCGCGCTTGAGGTCGGCAATCTTGTCGGCCGTGCCCGGCGCATCGCACTTGTTGGCAACGACGATCTGCGGACGCTCCGAAAGCTCGGCGCCATACTGCTCGAGCTCGCGGTTGATGATGTGGTAATCCTCGACCGGATCGCGATCCTCAAAACCACCCGTCATGTCGACGACGTGCATGATCAGGGCCGTACGCTCAATGTGGCGCAGGAACTGGTGACCCAGGCCCTTACCCTCGCTCGCGCCTTCGATAAGACCGGGGACGTCGGCAACGACGTAAGAATATTCACCGGCACGCACCATGCCGAGGTTCGGCACGAGCGTGGTAAACGGGTAGTCAGCAATCTTGGGACGGGCGGCACTCATGCGCGCGATGAGCGATGACTTACCCACGGAGGGAAAGCCCACGAGCGCGGCATCGGCCATAAGCTTCATCTCGAGCTCGATCCAGTGCTCCTCGGCCGGTTCGCCCAACTGGGCAAAGGCCGGAGCGCGACGCACCGACGTCACAAAGTGCGTGTTGCCCAGACCGCCGGCACCGCCGGGCGCCACGACGACGCGCTCGCCGTCGTGCACCAGGTCGGCAATCTCAAACATCGGGGTCTGCGTCTCGGGATCGAGCTCGCGCACCACGGTACCCATAGGGACCTTGAGAATCAGGTCCTCGCCGCTCTTGCCGTTACGACGGGCACCCTGCCCGTGCGTGCCGCGCTCGGCGCGAAAGTGATGCTTAAAGCGGTAATCGATCAGCGAAGACAGCTGAGCATCGGCCTGGATGACGACATTGCCGCCACGACCGCCGTCGCCGCCATCGGGGCCGCCCTTGGGGACAAATGCCTCGCGCCTAAACGACATGCATCCGGCTCCGCCGTCGCCGCCGCACACGTTAATGCGGCTGATATCGGTGAACTGTGACAACAGAATCGCCTCCTACAAAAAAGAGGGAGACCCTTGAATCCTAAAACTCAAGTGCCTCCCACATATGTGCTCTATGAAGGGTGAATTACGCGTTCGCGAGCGGGCGTACGCTGACCCTGTGCTTGATACCCTTGTGGAACTCAACGGTACCGTCGACCAGCGCGAACAGCGTGTCGTCCTTACCACGGCCAACGTTCTCACCCGGGTGGATGTGCGTGCCGTGCTGACGGACGAGAATCGTGCCCGTGGTTACCGTCTGGCCGGCATAGCGCTTCGTGCCAAGGCGCTGACCGCGGGAGTCACGGCCATTACGGGAGGAACCGAGTCCTTTTTTGTGTGCCATTGTGTATACCTACTCTTTCGTTACGAGTGTAATCTACTCGGCGACGGGAGCCTCGGCAACAGCCTCAGCCTCTGCCTTGACAGCCTTCTTGGCGCGGGAGGTAGCCTGAACCTTAACGATCTTCAGCTTGGTGAGCTGCTGACGGTGACCCTTCAGACGACGATAGCGCTTGCGCTTGTGGAACTTGAAGACCAGCTGCTTCTCGCCCTTGAACTGCTCAACGATCTGAGCGGTAACCTTGGCCTTGGCCAGCTTGTCGGGATCGGTGACGATCCTCTTACCATCGTTGAGGAAGATAACCGGCAGGGTGACCTTGTCGCCCTCATTGCCCTCGATCTTCTCGACGGTGATGACATCGTCGGTGGCGACCTTGTACTGCTTGCCGCCCGTGTTAACGATTGCGTACATGTTTACTTGCCCTTCATGCATCAGTTAGTGCAACAGCCGAATATAGTAGCAGGCGAAAATACCCCCGTCAACGAGTATGTGGAGCAAATCCACAAGTTCGCACAGGTATGGGGCTGACGAGTCGGCCCTCGTCGTCCTCGCATGCTTGATTCTGACGCTCGACATCGTAGGAGCAGATGGTCACGAGGTCTTGCATACCGGTGGAAACAATAGGTGCATCCACGCCCGGGGTCAAGCCCTGCAACAAAACATCAGCAGCAGAAAGCAAAATTTCCGGACGCATGGAGCCCTCGTTGTCGGCATGGGTGTCGAGCATGAGCACCAAATGGTCCGGGCGCTCCCCCGCCGTGAGCTCATAGCCCACGAGCGTGTGATCCAAATCCAAGCGCTTGCTCTTTTTGCCGCGCGCGTAGTCGATGCCGTGGCCCGCGCGCAGCGTGTCGATCGCACGACGCACCTCGTCGGCGCTTACGGGCGCCTCGGGATCCAAGTGCAGGTCGATGCGATACGACAGGCGCGTGAGCTGCGCCGTCAACGCCGGCGTGCGCACGTCGATGTACGCCGCCTCGATGGGCGCCAGATCGGCCGGAGACGCCGCAGCCAGGCGCCCAAACGCCTCGTCGAGCGCCACGAACTCGGTCATAAACAGGTCATACCACTCGCAGGTCGACGACGTACCCACCGGCAGCGCCGAAGAGAAGCCCACGCGCATGTGCGGAGAGAAGCCCTGCGTGACGGCATAGGGAAGTCCCGCACGGCGCACGATGCGCTCAATGGTATGGATTACTTCGAGATGGCCCAGGTACTTAAGGCGATCGCGCTTGCCATAGCGAACACGAAGCCTAAAGAGCGAGGGGTTGTCGGTCAGGCGCTCACTCATGCGCGATCACCCATCAATACATTCTTGGCGTGGAGCGTGGGGCAGATCCCGCAGCCGGTGCACGACGTGCGGGTACAGTCGGGAGTCGTGACGCCCTCGAGCGAGCGACGGTACTCGCGCTCGAGGAAGCCGCGCGTGCAGCCGGGGCTCACGTGCTCCCACGGCAGGCGCCAGTCCAACTCGTAGGGCAGGTGCACGAGCTCATTGAGGTCGATGCCGTTTTTGGCAGCAGCTTCCTTCCAGTTATCGAGCGAGAAATGCTCTACCCAGGCGTCAAAGCGAGAGCCCGAGCGCCAAGCATCGATGATGACGGGCGTCATGTCACGACCGGCGCGGGAAAGCGCGGCCTCGATGAGCGAGGTCTCGGCATCGTGGTAATGCACGCGGACGGCACGGTTGCGAACGCTCGTGATAAGCAACTTCTGGCGACGCTTGACGTCGTCGTAGTCGAGCTGCGGGCACCACTGGAACGGCGTGGCAGCCTTGGGGATAAAGACCGAAACCGAGATGGACACCGAGATCGAGCCGCGACGAGCCTTGGGCACCACGGAACGACCGAGCTCCAGCACGTGATCGGCCAGATTGGCGATGGCCACGATGTCCTCATCGCGCTCGCCGGGAAGGCCCATCATAAAGTAGAGCTTCATGCGGTTCCAGCCGGCCTCGAAGGCCGCCTTGGCCGCACGGTCCAGGTCCTCCTCGGTCACGTTCTTGTTAATGATGTCGCGCATGCGCTGGCTGCCGGCCTCGGGCGCGAACGTCAGGCCGCCCTTCTTTTCGCCGGCGACCGACTCGGCCATATCCACGCCAAACGAATCCAGGCGCTGCGACGGAATAGACACGCGTATACCCGTATCCTCCAGGCGACGGTTGAGCCTGCCGAGCACGTCGCGAATGCAGGAGTGGTCGGTCGTGGAAAGCGAGGTCAGCGACACCTCGTCATAGCCGGTCTTTTCCAGACCCTGAATCACCGACGAGACGATCTGGTCGGCCGAGCGCTCGCGCACCGGGCGATACGTCATGCCGGCCTGGCAAAAACGACAGCCGCGGGCGCAGCCGCGCAGGATCTCGATCGACAGGCGGTCGTGGACCAGCTGCGCATAGGGCACGCACGACTGCGACAGCGGATTCGTGGCGCCGAAATCCTCGACGACGCGCTTGTAGACCACGGTCGGCGCATCCTTGCCCTCACGCGGCACGGTGTAGCCATGCGGCGAGCAGGGCTCGTCGTGACGAACCTCATAGAGCGACGGCACGTAGTTGCCGGCAATGGATGCAAGCTGCTCAACAATCTGCGCGCGCGGGACTCCTTCGTCACGCAGGCGGCGATGCAGCTGACAGGTCTCGAGCAGCGATTCCTCACCCTCACCGATGAGGATGGCATCGAAGAAGGCCGCGTACGGCTCGGGGTTGTACACCGAGGGACCGCCGGCGATGATAATGGGGTCGTCCTCGGTGCGGTCGGCCGCTAACAGCGGAATGCCAGCGAGGTCGAGAGCCTCGAGGAAGTTCGTCACCGCCATCTCGTGCGGCACATGCAGACCGACGATATCAAACGAAGCGACCGGCGCTGCACCCTCGAGCGAGAGCAGCGGAATACCCGCCTCGCGCATGGCATCACCCATATCGGGCCACGGCACATAGCCACGTTCGCAGGAGATGCCCTCGGCCTGGTTAAGGATGTTGTAGAGGATGGCGATGCCCTGGTTGGGCAGACCGACCTCGTACACATCCGGGTAGATCAGGCAGCAACGGTAGTCGGCATCGGCCTTGGAAAGCGTGCCCCACTCGTGATCGATATAGCGACTCGGCTTCTCGACCTTGGCGAGCAACGGCTCAATTAAATGAAAACAGTCTTGGTATGCAACGCGCAACGGAAAACCCCTAAGCAGCGAGATCTGATGCGTCCTGATAGGACGCCATAGGACGGGTAGCGCCCGCGACCGTGGTTACGAGATCGCGAACGCGGGAGAACGTAGCAGTAACCACCTCGTTGGCACGACTGTAGTCGACATCGCGCTCGTAGAGCGAAACGAGCGCACGGCCCATGCCATAGGTGCCCGCGGCAGCAGTGAGCGCCTTGACGGCAAACCCAATATGCGGCGTCTGCTTGACAAGTGCGCGGGTGACCGCTCGGATCACAAGACCGCCGGCAAGCACGCCCGCGACCTCGTAGCCGCGCTCAGGCTTAATGCCGCGTCCAAAGACGGCAGCGAGCTCAAAGAGCATGCCCACCTGCGCCAGCGCCATAACGGGATAATCGGCGCCCGGCAAAAACACCAGCGCGCCGGTCGCCATATTGGTGAGCGCGCACGAGGTGATGATACGATTGGCCGCCGCGATGCGCATGAAGGCAAAGTTCGCCGCAAAAGCCGTTTCCTTGTCGGTGCGATCGAGAATCCAGCGGGCAAGCGTCTCGAGCAGATACGTCTTATCGGTTGCCGCTACCACGCCGAGCATGGGCGTAGACTCCTCGATAAACGGCACCTCCACAGCAGACTCGGCAAGCACGCACACGGGCGCACCGGCGATCACGAGCTCCTGCACGGCACTCTCCAAGCGGTCGGAACCACACGAGAGCACCAGCACCACATCGGTATCGGTCTTTGGAGCAATTCGCTCCTCCCCCAGACGCTCGACGCGCACAATGCCCGAGGTCGTCTGCGGCACAAAGGCGTCACGCACCGTCTCGGCCAGAAAGCGCGAGGCGGACGAATCCAGATAGACCGAGACGCGCACCGGCGTATCGGAATCCTTCTTAACGGACGCGCCCATCTTAAAAGCGCGGGTCAGCTTATCTACGGGAATTTTCATAGCAAACCCCTCCAGCGGTTACGCGGCGCCCGAACGATGCCGCCATATGGATTGTACGATACCCACCGTCAGCAGCTGGATCATCATCGAAGACGAACCAAAGCTAATAAACGGTAGCGGAATACCGGTAATCGGCATCATGCCGATGCACATGCCGATGTTCTCGAAGGTCTGGAATGCCCACATGCCGACGATACCTACGCACGACAGACGCAGGAACAGCGACTCACACTTAAAGGCGACGCGAATCGTCGAAAAGATCAGCAGCACGTAGAGGCACAAGAGAAAAAAGGAACCGCAAAAACCAAAGGTCTCGGAAAGGAAGGCGAAGACGAAGTCGGTGTGGAACTCAGGCAGAAAGCCGCCGGCCGACTGCGTCGCATGCCCCAGGCCCTTACCAAAGAAACCGCCCGAGCCGACCGCGATCAACGACTGCTGCAGATTGTACGCATCGTCCGAATCGGCATTATCGGGGTCGATAAAGACCGTCAGACGGTTCATCTGATACTGCTTGATGAGCACATCGTGGCCAAGCAACGAGTCAAAGACCGAATCGAGCGCCAGGACGAGGGCCACCAGGCCCACGAGCAGGGCCAGGGTCGACAGCACCCATTCGCGGCGTGCACCGCTCATACAGATGACGATGGCGCCCGAAACCAGCACGACCAGGCCCGAGCCCAGGTCGCCCATGGCAACGACGGCCAAAAACGGAATGGACAGCATGCCGCAGAGCTTGACGTAGTCGCGAACGGTATCGATGCGACCGTTATACTGCGAGCCAAGCGTAGCAATAAAGAAGATGGTGATGAGCTTGGCAAGCTCAACCGGCTGGAATGTCAAGCCGATACCGGGAATCTTGATCCAGCCCGTCATGCCCAGACCGCCCGTATAGGACAGACCCGGAATCTTGGGCGAGAGGATCACGATCAGGTCGATGACGAGCAACGCCGTCGAGAAATTGGAAATACCGCGCAGGTCGGAGCGCCAGACCAGCACCGCCAGCACCGCTCCGATGCCAATTCCCAGCAGATGGCGTGAGAACGAAGCATCGGCCTTAAACTGCGAAGCCGACCAGATAATGATGGCACCGTAGGCGACGAGCGCCACAGTAGCCACGAGCACACCGATATGCACCTTTTGGCGAAACGTGCCGCGCGAGGCCGAAAGTTGCTTGTTGACGCGGTCCAGGCTGCTGCGAGAGCCGGTCTTGGTTGAACGGAACAGATCCGCCGGAGAAAAATCCATCGCAACCTCCTATCGAACCGAAGAATCGCCCGAAGCCGAAGAGGTATCGGGCTCGTCATAAATCACGCCGAGAACGTCACGCACGACATGCATCGCGGTATCTGAGCCACCGCCGCCCTGCTCCAGGACGGTAGCGATGACATACTTGGGGTCATCGGCCGGTGCATAGGCGCAGAACCACGCGTATTCGTCCTCACCACTTTTCTCGCCCGTGCCCGACTTGCCGTATACCTGCGGCGTCAGGGTGCCAAAGTGAGCCGCCAGGGACGTCGATGCCGTGTAAATCACGTCGTGCATGCCGTTGCGAACAAGAGCCAAATCCGAATCGCTGTTGATCTTGGCCTCCAGGCGCTTCTTCTTGCCCTTGCCGTTGTACTTATAGGCATCGCCGTCGCCATCGCGCGACACGGCAGACAAAAACACATGAGGCACGTACTGTTTGCCGCCGTTGGCAAGACCCATATAGGCACACGCCATCTGCAGGGGCGTCACCAGGATGTCACCCTGGCCGATGGCAATGTTGGTCATATCGCCGGCATTCCACTTGCGGTCCTCGGCAGAGGCGTCGGTGAAGTACGACTCTTTCCACTCGGCATCGGGAATACGGCCCGCGCCCTCACTCGGCAGATCGATACCGCAGGTTTTGCCTAGACCCCAGCGACGAAAGACCTCCTGCAGGCCCTCGGGATGTTGCTCGTCATAAAAGAACGCCTTGCCCATGTCGTAGAAGACAGGGTCGCACGAGTTGGCAATACCCGACTGCAGCGTCATGGTGCCGTGGCCAGACGTCAGCCAGCAGCGCTTGCCCCAAGCCTTGCCCAGGCCCGTCCAATAGCCCGTGCAGTTGGTTGTCTGCGTTGAAGTGTAGGTTCCAAACTCAAGACCGGCCAGTGCCGAGAGCGGCTTGATGGTCGAAGCCGACATGTACTGTCCGCTAATGGCGCGGTTGAGCAGCGGGTGCGAACCCTTGTCATCATTGAGCTCGGTCCACACGTCATTTGAGACGCCGCCGATAAAGACGGACGGATCGAACTTGGGCTCGCTCGCCATGCCCAGGATCTCGCCATTGTTGGGATCGAGACACACCACAGCGCCGTTGCCGGCATTGCTGTAGCCAGTGGTCTTGGCAAGCTCGATAGCGCTCGCCAGCGCCGTCTCGCAGGCCTGTTGGATCTTAAGGTCGAGCGTGAGCTTAATGTCGGAGCCGGCCTTCGCGGGCACGGCGCCGGCCTGACCGGTCACATTGCCCGAGGCATCGACCTTGACGGTCTGCTCGCCACGAATACCCTGTAGCAGGTTTTCGTAGTAGCTCTCAACGCCCGCCTGGCCCACGATATCGCCCGACTGGTACGTAATCTTGCCAGCAGAAGCATCATCATCGCCAGAGGTTTTCTTATTCTGGGCCTCGAGCTGCTCGGAGGTAATGGTGCCGGTATAGCCCAAGATATGGCATGCCGTCTCGCCGTATGGATACTGGCGCTCGGTACGCTCGGCAATCTTGACGCCCGGGAACTCGCCGGCATGCTCCTGAATATAGGCAACCGTGGAGCGACGGACGTCCGTCGCGATGGTATGCAGGCTCTGAGCGCCCTCTGTATTGTCCTGAATATTACGAAGGACCGCCACGTAAGGCATTCCAAGCACGTTGGCAAGATGGCGAACCAGAACCTCATCCTCGGCAAGGTCGCGGTAGGCCACGACAGCAAGTGAGGGACGGTTCTGGACAAGCGCCACGCCATTGCGGTCGAGGATGCGACCGCGCACAGCGGGTGTTGTAACGGTGCGAGTCTGATTACTATTGGCCTGCTTCTCGTAATAGTCCGATGAGACCATCTGCATGCCCCACAGCTTGACGGCAAGCGCCGCAAACATCGCGCCCACACCCGTGGTGAGGATGGAAAAGCGGCCCTTAAAGGCGGTCGACGCGGTATTGCCCTCGCCCTCGGTGGCGCGCGGGGCCGTTCCATGCTGCGTATCGTAGGTAAAACGGGAATCGCCACGACGCATGACGACCAGCGCGACCACGATGGCCACAACCAGCACGATACCGGCGATAATAACCGTCATCTGGGAAGACATCTACGGGCCTCCCCTATTTGAGCTTGCGGGTCTTGGGCTTAAAGCGCATACCCGTCTGGCGTCCGCCACGTGCGGAGAATCCATAGCCGGACTGCGGCACGACGCCGGACATCAAAAACGGAATGGCAACCAGACCCGTCAGGATCGAGGACGGCAGCGCATGGCCGAAGATCGCCACGACAAAGCTCGTCTCCAAACCCATAAACAGCAAGATGATGCTGTAGATCACATTAATGACGAGCGCAAAGGCGCCCACGGTGACGCCGCGCGCACTCGGGGTACCGCCCGTCTGACCGACGGCGCTGTGCACCAGGGCAAAAGAACCCACGGTCAGCAGGAGCGACATAACGCCCACCGGCACGGCAGCGGACAGGTCATAAAACAAGCCGCTGCAAAAACCGCACACGACGGCACGGGTCGGGTCGCCCGAGAACACGCTTAGGCACACCAGGATAATCATGAAGTTGACGCGACCTCCCGCAATGGAGATCTGCGGTGCCAGGCCTGCCTGCAGCAGCACACACACAATGGCGGCGATTACAAACGTGCGGGAGCTCATCCCCTGCTCGTGTAGATCCATGGACATGCCCCCTATTCGCTCGAGCCAGAATCGGTCGTCTCGGACGTGTCGGAACTGTCATCCGAGCTCTCGTCCTTCGTCTTGGTCGCAGCATCGCGCGACGTTCCCTGCGGCGTGCTGTTGGCCGTGCTCACGTCCTCATCCGAGGCCGACTGTTCGTCGGTCAGCGAGGTGATGACCAGCACTTCCTCGTTGTTCTCGGCCGTGGTCTGAGCGCGCACCACAATGGTGTAGTACACGTCGTTTGCCGATTTCTCAACCGACGAGACGGTGCCAAGCGGAAGGCCCTTGGGGAACACGCCACCGATGCCAGAGGTCACGATGATGTCGCCAACCTTAACATCGGAGTCGACGCTCACGTACTCAAGACGCAGCGTGCCGTCAGCCTGACCCTGCAGCATACCCTGGGCGCGCGTGTCCTGCACCATGGCGGACACGCCCGAGTTCTCGTCGCCAATCAGGCGCACGGTAGAGGTCTTGGCCGATACCTCGATAATCTGGCCGATAACACCGGCAGAACTCGTCACGGGCATGTTGATGGTAAGGCCGTCGGCAGAGCCCTTGTCGATGGTAACGGTCGAGGTCCAGGCATCGCCGGAGGCACCAACGATACGAGCTGCGGTCGATTTGAGGTTGTAGGTCGATTGCAGCCCGACCAGGCCCTCCAGGCGCTCGGCAGTCTTTTGAGCCTCAGAAAGCTCGGCGACCTTAGAGGTCAGCTCCTCATTTTGCTTCTTGAGCTCGTCGAGCGTGTCCTGCGACGCCGTTAGGTTAGAGAACACGTTGCCAATCGCATTGAAGGGAGCCGCCACAGCCGAGCCCACAAAGCGCACCGGAGAGGTAATCGTCGTTACGCCCGAACGCACGGCATGAATCGGCCCTGCCTCGCCCTCGCGGATGTAAAACGTGAGCAGCAACACCGAAATCAGGCTGAAAACAATCAACGGGCGCATACCCGTTGATTGTCGCTTGGTATTCAGATTTGTGGAGAAACCCGAAGATCGTGCCAAATGGAATCCACCTTTTGGAAATTAAGCATTGGTCTGGACGAAGCCGCCATCAAACGCATTGGCCTCGAGCACGCGGGCACAGCCGTTAACGACGTTATCGAGCGCCGTGGGGCTGACGTTGACCGAAACGCCGGTCTCATCGCGCAGGCGCACGTCGAGACCGCGCAGCAGCGCGCCGCCACCGGTCAGCAAAATGCCGTAGTACATAAGGTCAGAGGCAAGATCGGGCGGCGTGGCATCGAGGGCGTCCTTAACGGCCTTGGCCATCTCGTCGAGCGGCTTGTTGAGCGCGCGACGGATCTCCTCGCTCTCGATGCGCACGGTCTTGGGCAGACCGGTGATCACGTCGCGGCCGTTGACCTCGACGTCGAGCTCGTCCTTGAGCGGCACGGCGGAGCCGACCTTGATCTTGATGTCCTCTGCCGTACGCTCGCCGATGGCCAGGTTGTAGGCATCACGAACGTGCGTGAGGATGGCCTGATCGAACTCGTCGCCGGCAATACGGATGGACTGCGAGACGACGATGCCGCCCATAGCGATAACGGCAACCTCGGTGGTACCGCCACCGATGTCGATGACCATGGAGCCGGTGGGTTCCTCGACGGGCAGGTCGGCGCCGATAGCGGCGGCCATAGGCTCTTCGATCAGATAGGCCTGGCGAGCGCCGGCCTGGATCGTAGCCTCAAAGACGGCACGCTTCTCGACCGACGTGACGCCGGAGGGAACGCAAACGACAACGCGCGGACGCGGGGTCCACGGATAGCGCTTCTCGGAAGCCTTGTCGATAAAGTAGCGAAGCATGGCCTCGGTAACATCGAAGTCGGCGATGACGCCGTCCTTCAGGGGACGAACGGCCACGATGTTGCCGGGCGTACGGCCGAGCATGCGCTTTGCCTCGATACCGACCGCCAGGATGCGCTCGTCGTTCTTGTCGATGGCGACAACAGAGGGCTCGCGAATGACAATGCCCTTGCCGCGCACGGAGACAAGCGTATTTGCGGTGCCGAGGTCGATGGCAAGATCGCCCGCATAGCTACCGAAGAACATATCCATCAAAGAAAACAACGCAACTCCTGATGTGTTGGATGATTGCTGGAAAACTACTAGCTCATCATACTAGCGCAAGCCCGGCACCTCACTTGCGGTGAAGCACCGGGCAAAGCTAAATCCCATAAGGTCACTACTGGTTGTCAGCAGCCGAGAAATCCATATCGAGCGAGGAAACGGCCCAGCCGATATGGTTGTCGGAGCGCACGAATTTGACGGTGTACTCCTGCTCGCCGCCCTTGGACAGCGATGCCTTCACCTTGGCGGTCGTCTCGGTCATGGACTGATCCATGCCCTCGACGGACACGGTGGCACCCTGCGGAATCGAGGAGATGATCATAGACTTGGCGTCCTCGGACAGGCTCGATGCAAGGCAAGACTCGGCCTTTGCGGTGTCACCGTCGCCGGCAGCCTGGAACAGATCGGTGATAACCGACTCCTGCGAGGGGAAGCCAAAGCCGCGCGTGTAAGCAAAGCCCAGACCGCCCGCAGCAATCAAAATGAGCAGAAGCAGCACGATGAAGACTTTGAGACCCGTGTGGCGATGGCGACGACGGACCTTGGCCTGCTTACGATCCTGACGGTCCTGCTGGACCATCTCGGACTCGGACAGCGTAAAGAAGCCGGTGTCCGAGGGATCGGGCATAAACTGACCGGTCGCGCCCGTAGGATCGAGCGGATCGACGGCAGGAGCGTCCATCGCGGGCGCCGGAGCCGTGGCCATAGCCGTCTGGGCAGACAGTGCGGCAAGCGAATCATGCACGCGGGCAAGCTCATCGGCCTGCTCGGAAGTGAGCTGGTAGATGCCATCGGCAGTAGCGGCGTTAAAGGCGTCGAGTGCGTCGGAGGGACGGCCGGCGGCAGAAAGCGCCTGACCCATGCCGGCATTGAGCGCACGCGTGTCGTCGCGGGGGCCGGCAAAGTCGATAGCCGTGCGGTAGGTCTCCACGGCATCCGCCGGACGGCCGAGCTTAATGAAGCAACGACCGAGCTCGCCGAGTGCGGCGGCAGGAGCCGGATTGGCGCCGTCGATGGCAGCCTGACGGAAGGCAGTACCCGCGTTGGCATAATCGCCCGACTGGAACAGCGTATTGCCCAGGCCCAGATAGGCCTTGAACGGCGTGGCATAGGAAGCATCCTGCGTAGCAGCAGAGAACGCCTGGGCGGCCGTCGTGTAGTCGCCCACGGCGGCGAGCGCCTTGCCGCGGTTGGTGAGCAGCGCGCCGCGCTTGCCGTAGGTGCCGTCGTTGAGGGCGGCAGCATAAGCCTCGGCGGCCTCGGCATACATGCCCAGGTGCATCAAGGCGTTGCCACGAAGGTGATCGGCCTCGCCCATAATCTCATCGGGAGTCTTTGCCGCCCCAAGCATCTGGGCTGCAGCGGAAAAATCACCCGCGCGGTAAGCGGCGCGGCCCTGTTGGATCAGCTGGCTATTCAAGGAAGTCCCCTTTACTCGTGAACGATCTCGACATGGACGATCTCGTCGCCGGCACGCAGCTGCGAAATCACATCGAGACCCTCGACCGTGGTACCAAAGACGGTGTAACCGGAATCGAGGTTATGCTGGGCGCCCAGGCAGAAGTAGAACTGCGAACCCGCGGAATCGGGGTCCATGGAGCGTGCCATGGCAAGGGCACCATCGACATGGCTGTTGCGCGGATTGGTGGCAAACTCGCCCTTGATGCAGTAGCCGGGGCCACCGGTACCGGGCATGCCGTCGGGGCCCTCAAGACCAGCGGCGACGTCGGCGCCGGACATATCGCGGGTATTGGGGTCGCCGCCCTGGATGACAAAACCGGGCACATAGCGATGGAACTTAAGGCCATCATAGAAGCCCATCGTAGAAAGCTCGCAGAAGTTCGCGACATGAATGGGAGCACCCTCGCCGTCAAACTTGACCTTGATGGTACCCTTCGACGTCTCGATAACGGCGCACTCGTCGCCGGCAAGCTGATACTCGGGCGTGTAGAGCTCTTTCTTAAAACCAAACATGTGGTTCCTTCCTCGTGCGTTTAAAGCATATTTGTACGAATTGTAGCAATAAGCATGCGCTTACATCAATTGCGCACGTAGGTTATGCCGACTATGGCGAACTAATTTTAGGAACGCTGCTGCGGCTTCCAGGAGCCCACGTTGGCGTCGTACTGATTAAGCGCGCTGTTGCCACTCTGAGCGATGGGCGCCAGGATCTCGCTTTGGTGAGAACTCATCGACTCGCCATCGGGAATGGCCAGCGAGATGTCCCAACTCTGGCAGATCACGTCGACGCGCTCATACATCCACTCGGCAAGCTGCTTTAAGTGGGCAATGTCGTCCGCATAGACCGTATCGTCCTGGTACTTAAGGTTGCTGAGCTCATCTTGCGTCTTTTTAATCTGGTCACGCAGGGCGTAGGCACTCTGCGACAGCTCCTGACGGGTGGACAGCGGCGTTCGGAGATAGCCGTTGTTAAAGGAATCGATGACCTCGCCGATCTGGTCCTCGTCACCGTAGGACACGATGGTCTGATACAGACCGTCGAGCCTGGTATAGAGCTGATCATCGGTGAGCACGGTTTCTTCCTGGACCACCTCGGCAGAATCGTCTTGCTTGGTATCGTCCTCAGTCGCCTCGCCTTTTTGGCGCGTGGGGAAGGTGGTTTGTGCAGCTTGGCCAAACTGGTCGTAGAAGCCAGGCATGACACCCATGGGATCGGTCGTCACGAACCAATAGGCACCGCCGCAAACGACGGCAAGGACCGCGATGACGATGAGCGGCTTGGGGATATGACGCTTGTGCTTGTGATAGGCGTCCTCGTCGGAATGCACCTTGCGCTTGGCTTTTTGAGCATCGTCATGCAGGGAAACGGGCGTGGGAATATCGACCTTGGGGATACCGAAATCCTTATCGAAAGCCGGCAGCACGCAGGTCTCATTGGGGTCAGCGGCGTCCGAAAGCACCGCAGCGGCAGAGGTCGGCGCATGCGGCACCTCGGTATCGATCTGCTCTTGCGTTAGGCGCGGAAAGCCCGCCGTGCGGCCCGCTGCCAGGTCGGATGCGGCCGCGTCCTCGGAGAGGATACCCGGAGCGGGGCGTCCGCATTTGGGGCACGTACGATCATGCGGAGAAAGACGGGCACCGCAGCCCTCACAGAACACGAACTCAGTGTGCTCGGGGCCATCGCCCGGACCCACATAGGCGTTGCAGTAGGGGCAGAACGAGGCGCCGTCCTCGATAGTCTTAAGGCAATGCGGGCAGATCACGGCATCCTCTTTTCGAAGCAATTCAAACAATCGAGGTTAGAGCATAACATCGCCACGGCCCCACAGGAGCAAGGCACCAATTCAACATCGGCAGAGCGCGTAGTTACTTCTTCTTTTTGCTTGGCATCGAGACTTTGATGCCTTGGGCGGACTTGGTCACGCGAGAGCGCTTGGCTCCGGCACTCCTCTTTTTCTTGGGCTGGGCCTGGGTCACGCCCTCGAGCGCGCGGGCCTCGGCCTCGCGAACGGTGCGATCTTCGCGGCGCTGCGCCATGTCGGCGGCGAAGCGCTTGGCAAAACGCTCGGCCGTCGAACCCGTCGAGCTCACCTTGCCGCCACCGCGACCCAGGCGGACGCGCACGCCGCGGCCAAAACCAGTTGCGGCATGACGACGACGCGGCTTGAGCGAATCCATCATCGTGGCGAGCTTAAAGAACACCGAGCAGGTAAAGACCACGATGACAGCCAAGATAACCATCTGGCCCATCGACAGGTTGGCAATGGACAGCAGCTCCGGGAATCCGATAACGCCCACCAAGATGCCGGCGACTACAAACACAAAGAGCACCACACGCAAGGGCGTGAGAGGCTGCGAGATGCGCCAGATCAGACTGACGCTCGCCGCGCACGACGTAAGCAGGCACATCGTAGACAGCGTGAGCTGGCTAAAGCCAAACACGCGCGCCACAAAGATATCGAGCGCCACAGCCAAAATGACCGCAATCGACGCCGGCAGTGCACGCTTGAGTACGTTGGTCAAAAACGCACCCTTCACGCGAGCATTGTTGGGCTCCAGGCCCAACACAAAGCCCGGCGCGCCGATGCAGAAGAAGTTAATGAGCGTCATCTGGATGGGCTCGAAGGGGTACGGCGGCAGCGCGATGCACAGCGCCGCCAGGCCCATCGAAAACAGCGTCTTGGTCAGGAACAGCGAGGCCGAACGCTGCAGGTTGTTGATGGAGCGACGGCCCTCGGCCACCACGGCGGGCATCGAGGCAAAGTCGTTGTCGACAAGTACGATCTCGGCCACGTTACGCGCGGCATCGGAGCCGGCTGCCATGGCCACGGAGCAGTCGGCCTCCTTAAGCGCCAGCACGTCGTTGACGCCGTCGCCCGTCATGGCCACGGTGTGCTCGCGGCGCTTGAGCGCCTGCACGAGCTCGCGCTTCTGCTGCGGGGTCACACGACCAAAGACATGGTAGCGGTCCACTGCGGCATCGAGCTTGGCCGGCGTATCGAGCGTCGTGGCGTCTACATAGGCGTCCGCCCCCGGCACGCCCACCACGCGCGCGATCGACGACACCGTACGCGGGTCGTCGCCACTGATCACGTTGAGGGTCACGCCCTGCTCGTTAAAGTAGCCAATAGTCTCGGCCGCCGAGGTACGAATCTCGTCGCGGATGGTTACAAAGCCCACGGGCTCGGCCTCGCCCACCATATCGCCATCGGGCGTAAAGCCGTCCACGCGCGCCACCACGAGCACGCGGCAGGTATCGGCAAGCTCGGCGACACGGTTCTCGACCTGCGAAAACACACGATCAGAGAGCACAAACTGCGCCGCACCCATCACATAGGAGCCCTGCGCAAACGACGCGCCACTCCACTTTTTGGAGGACGAGAACGGAATGACCGACAGCGGCTCAGACACCTCGACCGGACGGTCGGCGTAATAGTTGAGCAGCGCCTGGCAGGTCTCGTTGGCATCGGCCGAAGTCGCACGCGCCACGTTAGCCAGCGCAAAATCGAGCACCGTGGTATCGACGGGAACAGCCGCCGCGTCCGAGCCGGCGCCTAGGCTCACGCCCTCAACCGGCAGCGGATACGTGCCCTCGACCTCCATGCGGCCCGACGTGATGGTGCCCGTCTTGTCCAGGCACAGCACGTCGACGCGAGCGAGCGTCTCGATGCAGTAGAGCTGCTGTGCCAGCACCTTGCGGCGAGCCAGGCGCACTGTGGCGATGGCGAGCACCGACGAGGTCAGAAGCACCAGGCCTTGCGGGATCATGCCCAGCAGGGCGCCCACCGTGGACAGCAGCGCCGACGAAGGCACATGACCAGCCAACAGCTCGGAGAAGCACCACGAAAGTGCGCTATCGCCCGGGGTTCCCGCGGCATCCCACAGCTCGCTCACACTCGAGGCAAACAACGCCAAACCGAGCGGGATCATGATGATGCTCGCAAAGCGCACGATGGCGTTAAGCGCGTTCATGATCTCGGAATTGACCTTTTTGACGTATTTGGCCTCGTTATTAATTTTGGCCACGTAGTTGTCGGCGCCGACATGGATCACGCGGGCGCGCAGCAGGCCCGAGTCGATAAAGCTGCCGCTCATGAGCTCGGAACCGGGCTGTTTCTTAATAAGGTCGCTCTCGCCCGTCAGCAGGCTCTCGTTCACGAGCGCCTCGCCCGAAACCACCACGGCGTCAGCGGGAATCTGGTCGCCGCGCCCCAGGCGGATGATGTCGTCGAGCACGATCTGGTCCAGGTCGAGCTCCACCTCGGCGCCGTCGCGCACCGCGATAGCCTTCTTGGAGGTCAGCAGCGTGAGCTTATCGACCATCTTCTTGGAACGCATGGACTGAATGACGCCAATGGCGGTATTGAGGAACACCACGAACAGGAACGTCAGATTCTTAAACGAACCGGTCAAAATAACCAGGAACGCCAAGATCACGTTGATCAAATTGAACAGCGTGCAGAGGTTCTCGATGATGAGCTCTTTGACCGACTTGATCTTGAGCTCCATGCTGCGGTTGATCTTACCGGCGGCGATGCGCTCCTCGACCTCGGCGGTCGAGAGTCCGCGCTCGATATCCGTTGCTGCCATACCACGTCCCATCACGTCGCGTCGGTATAAGAAAAACCGCCCGGACCATGCGAGGCTCGGACGGTCTTACGTTCGATGGTGCCCCATGTTGGATTCGAACCAACGGCCTTCTGCTCCGGAGGCAGACGCTCTAATCCCCTGAGCTAATAGGGCCAACGTTTGGCATTATACCCAAGTGCACCACGGGCTATCAAAATAAAAGAAAAAGCTTTGCAATTACGTGGGAGACGCGGTGCAACGGCCCACTTTAGAAGGCAAAAGCGAGTCAGATAGTATAAACTTTCATGCACCATATATACACGGCTCGCAATGCGGGCCGTTTTTGCAAAAGTTATCCATCGAGGTGAGAGGCACACCATGATTGCAATTCTAAAGCAGAGCGCCAGCGACGAGGCCGTCAGCCATATCGTCAGCTGGATTGAGAAAAAAGGCCTGAAGACCGACGTCTCGCGCGGCGAGAACGAGACGATTATCGGCCTGGTGGGCGATACGACCAAGATCGACCCGTTCCTGCTCGAGTCCATGGATGTCGTCGAGCGCGTGCAGCGCGTCTCCGAGCCGTTCAAGCGCGCAAATCGCAAGTTCCACCCCGAGGACTCCGTCATCGACTGCGGCCACGGCGTCAAGATCGGCGGCGGCCAGTTCCAGGTCATCGCCGGTCCCTGCTCCGTCGAGGGCGAGAACCTCATCCGCATCGCACGCCGCGTGAAGGCCGCCGGTGCCACGATGCTGCGCGGCGGTGCCTACAAGCCCCGCACCTCCCCCTACGCCTACCAGGGCATGGGCCCCGCCGGCCTCGACCTGCTGTGCGAGGCGTCTGCCGAGCTCGACATGCCGATCGTCACCGAGATCATGGACCCACGCGACGTGCAGGTCTTCCTGGACAAGAAGATCGACGTCATGCAGATCGGCGCCCGCAACGCCCAGAACTTCCCCCTGCTCAAGGAGGTCGGCAAGACCCAGACTCCGATCTTGCTTAAGCGCGGCATGTCCGGCACGATCGATGAGTTGCTCATGGCCGCCGAGTACATCATGAGCGAGGGCAACGACAACGTCATCCTGTGCGAGCGCGGCATCCGCACCTTCGAGACCCGCACCCGCAATACCTTCGACCTCAACGCCGTGCCGGTGCTGCACCACCTTTCGCACCTGCCCGTCGTCGCCGACCCCAGCCACGCCACCGGCTACACCCGCTATGTTGAGCCCATGGCGCTCGCCGCGACCGCCTGCGGTGCCAACGGCCTGGAAATCGAGGTCCACGACGAGCCGAGCCGCGCCTGGTCCGACGGCGCCCAGGCCCTCACCCCCGATCAGTTCGACGACACCATGCGCCGCATCCGCGCCATCCGCGAGGTTGTCTGCCAAGAGACCATGGAGTAGCCCATGGGTACGGTGAGAAACGCGCGCGTTAACCAGGGCGGCCCCAAGTGCGCCGGCATCGTGGGCCTTGGCCTCATCGGCGGCAGTTTTGCCCGCGGCTATGCGCAGGCGGGCGTCCGCGTGCTGGCCTGGGACCCCGATGACGATGTCATGACAGCCGCCAGCATGGGCACTGTCGCCGGAGAGCTCAACGACAAGACACTCGGCGAATGCGACATCATCGTCCTGGCTTGCTACCCCGAGGCCTGCATCGAGTGGCTCGAGGCGCACGCCCAAGCGCTCGCCGACGCCACCGACACCGAGGCCATCATGGGTCCCGTGGTGATCGACACCGTGGGCGTCAAGGGCATCGTGTGCGAACGTGCCTTTGAGCTTGCCCGCGAGCACGGCTTTTACTTTGTGGGCGCGCACCCCATGGCGGGCACGCAGTACTCGGGCTACGCACACTCCCGCGCCGACCTGTTCCAGGGCGCCCCGCTCGTGCTCGTGCCGCCCGCGGTGGACGACGCACTTAAGCTGGAGCTTTTGGGCCAGGTGCGCGAGATGGTGCGCCCCTTGGGCTTTGGCAAGTTCAGCGTGACCAGCGCCGCCGAGCACGACCGCGTCATCGCCTTCACGAGCCAGCTTGCGCACGTGGTATCCAACGCCTACGTCAAGAGCCCCACTGCCCAGGTCCACCACGGCTTTTCGGCCGGTAGCTACCGCGATCTCACCCGTGTGGCGCACCTCAATCCTCAGATGTGGTCCGAGCTCATGATCGACGACGCCGATGCGCTTGCCTTCGAGATCGACCATCTGATCGAATCGCTCGGCGCCTACAGCCGCGCCCTTAAGGACCGCGACCAGCGCTATCTGGAGAATCTCCTTGCCGAGGGCGACCGCATTAAGCGCGCACTCGACGACGAGGCCTCCCACTAGACCACCTATCACGCCAGGTCGAAAGGACCATAGCTTATGGCGATTACCATCGATATCGACACTGCACGCCCCTACCAGGTGCATGTTGGCACGTTTTTGCTGGAGCAGACGGGACCGCTCGTGCGCGCCACTGCCGGCGGCACCAAGGCCGTCATCGTGACGGACACCAACGTGGGCCCGCTCTACCAGATGCCCGTTAAGCAGAGCCTAGAGGCATCAGGCTACGAGGTGAGCATCTGCACCTTCGAGGCCGGCGAAGCCCATAAGCGCGCCGAAACCTATGTTGCCATTTTGGAGTTTGTGGCCGAGCACGAGCTTTCGCGCTCCGACGTGATTGTGGCACTCGGCGGCGGTGTCGTGGGCGACGTGGCGGGCTTTGTGGCCGCCACCTACATGCGCGGCTGCAAGTTTGTGCAAATCCCGACGAGCCTGCTCGCCATGGTGGATTCGTCGGTGGGCGGCAAGACCGCCATCGACCTGGCTGCCGGCAAGAACTTGGCCGGCGCTTTTTGGCAGCCGAGCGTGGTTATCGCTGACGTGGGGTGCCTGGCCACCCTCACGCCCGAGCAGTTCGCCGACGGCTGCGGCGAGGTTGTGAAACACGCCGTGATCGCCGACCCGGAGCTTTTCGCCGAGCTGGAGAAGACCCCGCTCACGCTGGAGCTGCTCAACCGCGATGTGGCCCGCGTAGCGCTCATCATCGCCCGCAATATCGACATCAAGCGCGCCGTGGTCGTCGCCGACGAGCGCGAGACCAACCAGCGAAAGCTCCTTAACTTTGGACACAGCGCCGGACACGCCGTCGAGGCCTGCGAGCACTTTGAGCTCGGACACGGCAACTGCGTGTCGATCGGCATGGGCATCATCACGCGCGCCGCGGCCCTGCACGGCGTCTGCGATGCTGCACTGCCCGGTCGTATTGAGGAACTCTGCGCCCGCCACGGCCTCAAGACTCGCTGCGAGCTTTCCGCCGATGCCGTCTTTGCCGAGGCGCTCCACGACAAGAAGCGCGCGGGCGACACCATCGACCTGGTGATTCCGCACGGCATTGGCCGCTGCAGCATCGACCGCACGCCGCTTTCCACTTTCCACGAACTCATTGCCGAGGGCCTCGGCCAGAAGGGAGACGCATCCGCATGCTAGCCCGCATCACCCCGTCCCCGCTCAAGGGCACCGTTCCCGCCATCGCGTCCAAGTCGATGGCACATCGCCTGATCATCTGCGCTGCGCTTGCCAACGGCGAGACACACGTCACCTGCAACACCACCTGCGCCGACATCGAGGCCACGGTGCGTTGCCTTACGGCACTCGGCGCCCGCATCGAGACCGTCGAGGACGGCTTCCAGGTCCACCCTACCATGAAGAGTGTTGAGTTTGGCCTGCTCAAGGCCCTTGCCGGCGGCACGCTTGACTGCGGCGAAAGCGGCTCCACGCTGCGCTTTATGCTGCCCGTCGCCTGCGCGCTGGGTGCGGATGCCACCTTCGTGGGCCAGGGCCGCCTGGGCGCCCGCCCGCTCTCGCCGCTCTCGGACGAGATCATCGCCGCCGGCTGCGACCTACAGGGTCTGGGCGGTTTTCCGCTCAAGACGAGCGGACGCATGCGCCCGGGCACCTTTGTGCTGCCGGGCAACGTAAGCTCGCAGTATATCTCCGGCCTGCTGCTGGCAGCCCCGTTGCTCGCCCAGCCCTCCTGCGTGCAGGTAACGGGCCTCATCGAGAGCCGCCCCTACATCAACCTGACGATCCAGGCCATGAAGGCCTTTGGCGTCGAGGTCAACGTCGAACGTATTCCGTCCAAAGACGGCCAGCCCGAGGTCACGAACTTCCGCGTAAGCAGCGGCTCGTACCGCACGCCCGGTAACGTGGCCGTCGAGGGTGACTGGTCCAACGCTGCCTTTTGGCTGTGCGCCGGCGCCATCGGCTCCGATCCCATCACCGTCGAGGGTGTGTCCCTGAGCTCGGCCCAGGGCGACCGCAACGTGCTTGCCGCGCTTTCGCGCTTTGGCGCCCGCATCGTGCGCTCCACCAACGCCGCCACCGTGCAGTCCGACAAGCTCGCCGGCTTTGAGATGAGTGCCCACGACATCCCCGACCTGGTGCCCGTTATCTCGGCCGTGGCATCGCTGGCGCAAGGCCGCACGTTCATCCGCGATTGCGCCCGCCTGCGCATCAAGGAATCCGACCGTCTGGCCACTACCACCCGCGAGCTCACCGCACTGGGCGCACAGGTACGCATTGCCGGTGACGACCTCATCATCAAGGGTGTCGACGCCTTTACTGGCGGCGAGGTCGATTCGCACAACGACCACCGCATCGCCATGATGGCCGCCATCGCCGCGAGCCGCGCCACCGGCGAGGTCGTGATCCACGGCGCCGAGGCCGTCAACAAGTCCTATCCCGATTTCTTCGACCACTACCGCCTACTGGGCGGCAAGGTCACGCTCGAGGAGGAATAGCATGTCCTCGACCTTTGGCAACGTCTTGCACTTAAGCATCTTCGGCCAGTCGCACTCCCCCGCTATCGGCTGCTCGCTCGATGGCATTCCGGCAGGTATCGCCGTGGACCAGGAGCAGCTGCAGGCCTTCCTTGACCGTCGCGCCCCCGGTCGCGACGAGACCGCGACCAAACGTCGCGAGGCCGACGCCGCGCATATCATCGCCGGTGTGGTCGATGGACACACCACCGGCGCACCCATCGCAGCGATTATTGAGAACACCAACACGCGCTCCAAGGATTACTCCGAGCTGCGCCGCAAGCCCCGTCCGGGACATGCGGACTTCCCTGCGCGCGTAAAGTATCACAACATGCACGATGTCGCTGGTGGCGGGCATTTCTCCGGCCGCCTAACGGCACCCTTGTGCATCGCGGGCGGCATCGCGCTGCAGGCACTCGAAGCCCGCGGCATTCAGGTCATGGCGCACGTCGCGCAGATCGGCGGCATCTCCGACCTGCCCATGGACGACATGGTCTATCGCGAGGCCGACCGCAAGGCGATCCTTACGAACGACCTGCCCTGCATCGACGCCGCCGCTGCCGGTCGCATGCGCGAGGAAATTCTGGCCGCGCGCGATGAACTCGACAGCATCGGCGGCATTGTGGAGTGCGGCATCTACGGGCTTCCCGCGGGCATCGGTGACCCCATGTTCGATGGCATCGAGAACCGCATCGCGCAGATTGCGTTTGGCATTCCCGCCGTGAAGGGCGTGGAGTTTGGCATGGGCTTTGCCGTGGCCGCCATGCGCGGCAGCGAGAACAACGACCCATACCGCGTTGATGCAGAGACCGGCGACATTGCAGTCGAGTCCAATAACGCCGGCGGCATTCTGGGCGGCATCTCCACCGGCGCACCCGTCATGTGGCGTATGGCCGTGAAGCCGACGCCCTCCATTGGCCGCGAGCAGCAGACCGTAGACATGGACGCCATGGAAAATGCCGAGCTCTCGATCCACGGCCGCCACGATCCCTGCATCGTCCCCCGAGCCGTCCCCGTAGCCGAAGCAGCCGCCGCCCTCGCCATCTGGGACGCTCTCCTCGAGGACGCCGCCCAGCTCTAACCCGACTCACCTGGGTTGCCTGCCAACTCAGCCGTTACGTGAAAGGGGCCTCCATGGACCTTGCTGACATCCGCCAGGCCATCGATGGCATCGACACCACGCTCCTCAACAGCTTTGTCGAGCGCATGGACATTGCCACCGAGGTAGCCAAGTCAAAAATCGAGATGGGCAAGGCCGTCTTCGACCCCGCCCGTGAGCGCTCCAAGCTCAACAACCTCGCCAGCCGCGCGCCCGAGCGCTACGAGGCGCAGACCATCACCCTGTTCCGTCTCCTCATGAGCATGAGCAAGGCCGAGCAGCAGCGCTACATCAACGAGTTCAAGGGCATCACCGTCTCGCAAAAGGCCCACGCCACGGCTGCAGTCTCCGACACGGCCTTCCCTCAAACGGCCACCGTTGCCTGCCAGGGCGTGGAGGGTGCCTATAGCCAGATCGCCGCGTGCAAACTCTTCGACGTGCCCGACATCGCGTTTTTCGAGACCTTCGAAGGCGTTATGCGCGCTGTGCGCGACGGCTTCTGCGAGTTTGGCGTGCTGCCCATCGAGAACTCCACCGCCGGCTCGGTCAACGCCGTCTACGACCTGCTCGCCCAGTTCGACTTCCACATCGTGCGCTCGCTTCGCCTCAAGATCGACCACAACTTGCTCGTCAAGCCCGGCACCAAGCTCGCCGACGTGCGCGAGGTCTACAGCCACGGCCAAGCCATTGCCCAGTGTGCCGGCTTTATCGAGTCCCACGACCTGCACGCCACCAAGTACCCAAACACGGCCATGTCGGCCGAGATGGTCGCCAACTCCGAGCGCACCGACGTCGCCGCCATCGCCTCGCTCAGCTGTGCCACGCTGTATGGCCTCGAGGTGCTGGAGCCCAATATCCAAGACTCGGACAACAACTACACGCGCTTTGTCGTCATCGGCCGCGAGCCGCGCGTCTACCCCGGCGCTAATCGCACCTCGCTCATGATCACCACGGCCAACGAGCCGGGCGCCCTCTATCGCGTGCTCGAGCGCTTCTACGCACTCAACATCAACCTCATCAAGCTCGAGAGCCGCCCCATCCCCGGCCGCGACTTTGAGTTTATGTTCTACTTTGATCTGGACTGCCCCTTTGGCAGCAAGGCCCTCGACGACCTGCTCGATTCCATCGACGACGTGTGCGAGAGCTTCACCTACTTTGGCAGCTACACGGAGGTGCTCTAGATGACCGATACCGCCGCAACCCGCCCCTACGGCGTGCTGGGCCGCGTGCTGGGCCACAGCTATACCCCGACCATCTACAAAGAGCTCGCTGGGCTTGAATACGTGCGTTTTGAACGCGAGCCCGAGGATCTTGAGGCTTTTATGACGGGCGACGAATGGGAGGGCACCAACGTGACCATCCCCTACAAGCGCGCCGTCATGGAATACCTGGACGAGCTGAGCCCGCTCGCCGAGCGCATGGGCAACGTCAACACCATCACGCGCCTGCCCGACGGCCGCCTGCACGGCGATAATACTGACTACTTCGGTTTCCAGTGCCTGGTCGAGGAGTTGGGCGTTGAGGTTGCCGGCAAGAAGGCCCTCGTGCTCGGTGCCACCGGCGGCGCCGGCACCACGGCAAGTATGGTGCTGGGAGACATGGGCGCCATCGTCGTACCCGTGGGTCGCACGAGCGAGGTCAACTACGACAATATCGCGCAGCAGTCCGACGCCTCCCTACTCGTCAACTGCACGCCCGCCGGCATGTTCCCCCATTGCCCCGACGCGCCTTGCACGCTCGAAGGCCTCGATGCGCTCGAGGGCGTCATCGACATTGTCTACAACCCCGCCCGCACGGGCCTGATGCTCGAGGCCGAGCGCCGCGGCATCCCCTGCATCGGCGGCCTGCTTATGCTTGTTGCCCAGGCGGCACAAGCTGTCGAGCGCTATACCGGCAAAGCCACCCCGCGCGAGAGGATCCTGGACGTAACGGAGCGCCTGTCACGCCGCGAACAGAACATCGCGCTGATCGGCATGCCGGGCTCGGGCAAGACCCGCGTGGGCGAGCAGATCGCCCAGCTCACGGGCCGCGAGCACATCGATCTCGATCGCGCCCTCGAGGAGCGCCTGGGCATGCCCTGCGCCGACTTTATCATCAAGTGCGGCGAGGCGGCCTTCCGCGAGCAGGAGACGGCAGCGCTGGCCGACATCTCCAAGCGCAGCGGCTTGGTGCTCTCCACCGGCGGCGGCGTGGTTACGCGCGACGAGAACTACCCTCTGCTGCACCAAAACAGCCAGATCGTGATGCTCAACCGCAAGCTCGACGAGCTCGCCCACAAGGGCCGCCCCATCACCGCGCGCGACGGCATCGACAAGCTGGCCGAGCAGCGTATGCCGCGCTACCGCGCCTGGGCCGACTACATCATCGACTCACGCGACTGCGCCGCCAACACCGCCCATGCCCTCCTCGACACCCTCCCACCCGCTCTCTAACCAAAACCACCACAAAGGGGGCAGGCACCTTTGTGGTGGTTTTTCAACTGCAAAGGAAGCAACCATGAAAGCACTCGTCATTAACGGCCCCAACCTCAACATGCTCGGCATTCGCGAGCCAGGCATCTACGGCAGCGACAACTACGATCGCTTAGTGCAGATCTGCCAGGAAGCGGGTGCCGCACAGGGCTTCGACGAGGTCGAGGTCTTCCAGTCTAACCACGAGGGCAGCATCGTCGACAAGATCCAGGAGGCTTACGGAAAGGTCGACGGCATCGTCATCAACCCGGCCGCCTACACGCACACAAGCGTGGCCATCCTGGACGCGCTCAAAGCCGTCGCCATCCCGGCTGTGGAGGTCCACATTAGCGCAGTCGAGACCCGCGAAGACTTCCGCCAGGTGAGCTACGCCCGTCTGGCCTGCTTCGCCACCATCACCGGAGAGGGCCTCCAAGGCTACGCCCACGCGTTGGAGCTGCTGAAAGAGCATCTCGAAAAGTAAAATGCCAACCCCAACAAACAGCAGCGGCTTGCTCGCGCTCGGCTCCAGCAACACACAAGATGAAAAAAGCCCAGACCACCAAGCGGTCCGGGCTTAATAAACGATGGTGCTCCATGGCGGATTCGAACCGTCGACCTTGGGATTAGAAGTCCCCTGCTCTATCCAACTGAGCTAATGGAGCAAATAACCGCACGCCCAGCCAAACAATTCGGCCAAGCGCAAGTAATTATAACCTAGTTGAACTGCTCGCGATACGCCTTGCAGACCTCACTGACCGGGCCGTCCATGCGAAGGTCACCCTTCTCAATCCAAACGGCACGCTGGCAGATGCGCTCAACCTGCTCCATGGAGTGCGAAACGAACAGAACCGTCACGTCGCCGCTCTGGATAAAGTGCTGGATGCGGGCCTCGCACTTCTGCTGGAAGAACACATCACCGACGGACAGCGTCTCGTCAACGATCAGAATATCGGGCTCGGTAATCGTCGCGATTGCAAAGGCGATACGCGCCACCATGCCCGAGGAGAAGTTCTTAAGCGGCATATCGACAAAGTTCTGAAGCTCAGCGAACTCAATAATGCCGTCAAAGTTGGCGTCGATGAACTCCTTGGTATAGCCGAGCAGGGCGCCGTTCAGATAGATGTTCTCGCGGGCGGTCAGCTCGGGGTCAAAGCCGGCACCAAGCTCAATCAGCGGCGCAATGTTACCGTGCACCTTAACGCTGCCCTCGCTAGGCTCAAGCACACCGGCGATAATCTTGAGCATCGTAGACTTACCGGAACCATTGGTGCCAACCAGACCCACGACCTCGCCACGATGAATATCAAACGAGATATGCTTGAGCGCCCTAAACTCCTCAAAGAACAACTCGTGCTTGGCAAGCTTGATGAAGTACTCCTTGAGGTTGGTCAGCGACTCGGACGCCATGTTAAAGATCATGGTGACGTCGTCGACCTCGACAGCCAGAGGCTGCTCGCTGTAATCAACAACAGATTCAGTCATCACAGCACTCCTTAGATGTAGAGGATGAACTTGCGCTCGGACTTATGGAACACGGTATAGCCAATAACAAGCGCAAGAACCGCCCAAGCAACGCACATACCAAACGTCATAAGCGAGGGCGTAGTCTGGAACAGGAAGATATCGCGCATAAACTGCAGGTAGTTATACATGGGGTTCGCATAGACCAGAATGCGCACGAGATGCGGCATTTGCGCAACGAAGTCGGTCGTCCAGAAAATAGGCGTAATGTAAGTCCACGCCGTAATGACGACGCTCCACAGATGCATGACATCGCGGAAGAAGACCGTGAGGGCGGAGAGCATCATGCCCAGGCCCATGCAGAAGCACATAAGCAGCAGTAGGCAGACCGGCAGCAGAATCAGGTGCCAAGAAGGCATAACGTGGAACCACAGCATAACGATGGCAACGGCGACCAGCGAGAAGGCAAAGTTAACCAGCGAGAAGAGCACCTTCTGTACTGGGAAGACCCAGCGGTGCACCTTAACCTTCTTGAGCAGCGGGGCAGCACCCACGATCGACGTCAGGGCCTGGTTCGTAGACTCGGACATGACGGCAAAGGTGACGTTACCCACGATCAAGTACAGCGGGTACATCTCGGGCGTAATCGAACCATTGCGGCCCTGGGCAAAAATCGTCGAGAACACGATGGCCATGACGATCATCATGAGCAACGGGTTAAGCACCGACCATGCAACGCCCAAAACACTGCGACGATACTTGATCTTAAAATCCTTGGTGACCAGCTGACGAAGGATGAACACGTCCTTCTCAAATTCGTTCTTAGCAAACGTCGCAGGCAGACTGCGAGTTTCTTGTTGCTTTGTCTGATCCGACACGGATGCAACTCCTTTACTCGTAATCGTTGACAAACGAACAGTATAGACCCGACGGGCGGGCAAACGATTCGCGCAACAAAACTGGAGAACTAACTCACATCTTAGGATGCCCGTCGCAAACGGCTATACTTTCTAACGATTGAATAATTAAGGAGCATTGAGTGAATTCTGATTCTATTGCCGTCATTATCCCCTGCTACAACGAAGCCCTCACTATTGGCAAAGTTGTTGACGACTTCCACCGCGAGCTTCCGCAGGCGACGGTCTACGTCTATGACAACAACTCGTCAGATGATACCTCGCGCATCGCAACGGAACATGGCGCCACGGTGCGCTTTGAGCCCCGACAGGGAAAGGGCAACGTCTGCCGTCAGATGTTTCGCGATATCGACGCCGCCTGCTATCTGATGGTCGATGGCGACGATACCTACCCCGCCGAGGCGGCCAAAGCCCTCTGCGAGCCCATCCTCAACGGCATGGCCGACATGACCGTGGGCGACCGCCTGTCCAACGGCACCTATGCCGAGGAAAACAAGCGTGCGTTCCACGGCTTTGGCAACAATCTGGTCCGCGCCATGATTAAATGGATCTATGGCTACAGTTTCGATGACGTCATGACGGGATATCGTGCCATGAGCCGCCCGTTCGTCAAGACCTTCCCCGTGCTTTCCGAGGGATTCCAGATCGAAACCGAACTCTCGATCCACGCCGTCGACCACCGTTGGCGCATCAAAGATGTACCCATCGAGTACCGCGATCGCCCGGAAGGCTCCGAGTCCAAGCTTAATACCGTGAGGGACGGCATTAAGGTCGTCACCATGATCGGCACGCTGTTCAAGGACTACCGTCCTTTGAAGTTCTTCAGCCTCGTCGCGCTTCTGTTTGCGATAGTCGGGCTTGCCCTGGGCATCCCCATCATTGTCGAGTATTTCCAGACCGGTCTTGTTCCGCGCTTCCCCACCGCCATACTCGCCGCATCGTTTATGTTCCTGTGCGGCTTAAGCCTCGCGACCGGTTTTATCCTCGACTCCGTGGCAAAGGTCGAAAAAAAGCAGTGGGAAGTCAACGTGTATAGCAAATACGCCTACGACGACCAGCCTGGCAGGTCCGCCACCACGCCAAGCGAGAGGTAGATCTTCCGCAAAATACTATTGGCACCACTGCGTAGATAGCCACCAACAAGAAAAGCCGCCGTTAACAAGCGGCGGCTTTTGCTCTCGAAAAGTTAATAGCGGCTAGAGCGTCTTGAGGTACTCCCCCAGCTCTTCCTCCCAGTCGGGCATGTGGAACCCGACCGACTCGAGCCTGGACAGGTCGAGCGCGGAGTGGACCGGGCGCGGGGCGACGGGGCCGGCGGCGCCGGCGTAGTAGTCGGCGGTCGAAACCGGCACGACCCTGTCCCCGTTGCCGTTGGCGGCCTCGAAGACGGCGCGGGCGATATCGGCCCAGCTCTTGACGGTGCCGGAGCCGGTGCAGTCGTAGGTGCCGTAGGGGGCGTGCGTCCCCAGCACGTGGAAGATGGCCTCGGCCATGTCGCGCGTGAAGGTCAGGCGGCCCAGCTGGTCGTCAACGACCGTGACCTGCTCGAGCCCGTCCTCGGGGTCGGCGACGCGGTCGGACAGCGCCTTCATGGTCTTGACGAAGTTGTGCCCCTCGCCGATGACCCAGCTGGAGCGCATGATGTAGTGGCGTGGGCACCCGGCCACGGCGATGTCGCCGGCGGCCTTGGTCTGGCCGTAGACGGACAGCGGGCTGAGGGGCTCCTCCTCGTCGTGCACCTCAGCGGTGCCGTCGAAGACGTAGTCGGAGGACACGTGGATGAGGGTGATCCCGTGATCAGAGCATGTGCGGGCGAGGAGGGCGGGGCCGGTCGCGTTGGCCTTCCAGGCGGTCGCGCGGCCCTCGGCGGTCTCCGCCCTATCCACGGCGGTGTAGGCGCCGCAGTTGATCACGGTGCCGTAGAGCGACCAGTCGTACTGTGTGTAGGCGTCCGGGTCGGACATGTCGAAGGTGTCGATGTCGCAGAAGTCGAAGTCCTTGGCGACGCCGCGCTCCTCCGCCAGCCTGCGCACAGCATGGCCCAGCTGGCCGTTGCAGCCGGTGACGAGCGTCCTCTTGGGCGCCATTGGGACGACGTCCCTGAGCATCGGGTGGTTCAGGTCCGCCTCGGATACAGTGGCCTCATCGACCGGGATCGGCCACTCGATGGCGAGCTCGCGGTCGGCGAGGTTCACGAAGGTGTAGGTCTTCTTGAGCTCGAGGGACCAGTGGGCGTCCACCAGGTAGGTGTAGGCGGTGCCGTCCTCCAGGGCCTGGAAGGAGTTGCCCACGCCGCGCGGGACGTAGATGGCCTTGGACGGGTCGAGCGTGCAGGTGAACACCTTCCCGTAGGTCTCGCTGCCCTCGCGCAGGTCCACCCATGCGCCGAAGACGCTGCCGCGCGCCACGGAGATGAACTTGTCCCAGGGCTCGGCGTGGATGCCGCGGGTGACGCCGCGGCTGTCGTTGTAGGAGATGTTGTTCTGGACGACCCTGAGGTCCGGGATGCCCAGGGCGGTCATCTTGGCGCGCTGCCAGTTCTCCTTGAACCAGCCGCGCGAGTCGCCGTGGACGGCGAGGTCGACGACCTTGAGGCCCTCGATGCCGGTCTCGGCGACGGAGAGGTCCTTCTCGAATGCGATGTCTGCCATATGGGAAAAGCTCCTATCGAAGAGGTTCAGGTTGCGGGCGCCCGCGCGGGGACGCAGGGTCATCCCCATGCCCTGCGGCCCCGCGCGGGCGCCCCGCGGTGCGGTTCGCCGGAATGCAGTCTTACTGGCCCTGTGCGCGGTAGCGGGCCTCGGTGGCCTCCTTGGCCGGGCGCCACCAGGACTCGTTCTCAACGTACCAGTCGATGGTCTGCTTCAGGCCCTCGGCGAAGTCGGTGTGCGCCGGCCTCCAGCCGAGCTCGCGCTGGAGCTTGGTGGAGTCGATGGCGTAGCGGCGGTCGTGGCCGGGGCGGTCGGCGACCCAGTCGAAGTCCTCGGGGTCCTTTCCCATCGCCTCGAGGATCATGCGCAGGACCGTGATGTTGTTCTTCTCGCCATTTGCGCCGATGAGGTAGGTCTCCCCCATGCGGCCCTTGGTGAGGATGTCCCAGACGGCGCTGGAGTGGTCCTCGGTGTGGATCCAGTCGCGGACGTTCTCGCCGCGGCCGTAGAGCTTGGGGCGGACGCCGTCGACGATGTTGGTGATCTGCCTGGGGATGAACTTCTCCACGTGCTGGTAGGGGCCGTAGTTGTTGGAGCAGTTGGAGATCGTGGTGCGCAGGCCGTAGGTGCGGGTCCAGGCGCGCACGAGCATGTCGGAGGACGCCTTCGTCGAGCTGTACGGAGAGGAGGGCTTATAGGGCGTCTCCTCGGTGAACTTCGCCGGGTCGTCGAGCGCCAGGTCGCCGTAGACCTCGTCGGTGGAGACGTGGTGGTAGCGGGCGCCGTACTTGCGGACGGCCTCCAGGAGGCGGAAGGTGCCCTCGACGTTGGTGCGCAGGAAGGGCTCGGGGTCGGCGATGGAGTTGTCGTTGTGGGACTCGGCGGCGTAGTGCACGATGGCGTCGTGGCCCGGGACGATGCGGTCCAGGAGCTCCGCGTCGCAGATGTCGCCCACGACGAGCTCCACGCGGTCGGAGGGCAGGCCCGCGATGTTCTCGGGGTTGCCGGCGTAGGTCAGCTTGTCCAGGACGGTGACGTGCACGTCGGGGTGGTTATCGACCACGTAGTGCACGAAGTTGCTGCCGATGAAGCCGCAGCCGCCAGTGACGATGATATTCTTGGGTTCGAAAATCTCAGACATGAAAATCCAATCTGAAGCATGTACAGCTTCTTTAGTATGCCGCAGGAAGTGACGCCGCGACGCTATTCAACAAAACTATCGGACATTTCGGCATGCGATAAGAGCCATAACCTTCGCAGAATTACCTCCTGTACAAAACGCCTCCGAAATGCAGTCTTTGTCGTAGTGAAAAACCGAATCCCCAGTTATTTCACGTAAGTACTTATAGAAGAAATCCTCCCAGCTTTTAAACTTCTCACTGTTTACAAAGGCTTCTGGGGTTTCCAAAACCGTCTTAACATCTAGCCCTGAAATTACGCCGGAGCTCAGTAGAAGCCACTCGAATGATTCGGGAAGACAAACCGTAACAGTATCGCGGTGAATGTCTTGCAGCTTAAGGACGCGGTCCGCATAGCACCCAAATGCCGCTCCGTCCGCGACAACAAACACGCGATCGTCGAAATGCTGATCCAACCAGCCCAAAATCGCGCTGTTCGTCATGGCCGAAGCGCAGGTAAGCTCACTGTCAGCGAAATGCCGTTCAAAGAACTGGAAACCAGACTTACTGTCCTCGCATAGAAGGATAGAAAAGTCCTGTTTTGGCGCCGACCGGGAAATAGCATAACGATGATTCCCGCGATCTTGATAAACAGGGACGAAAGAATGGTATTTTCCGCTCGTCTTAATCTTGTAAATCTCATCCACGCTATACGGAAGATTGGGGAAATCAGCCCTTGAGATCAGCACGAAAAAATTCGAGGAATACAGCACATGATGGGCAAACTCATCAGAATGGATCTCTTTTAAGCCCTCATCGACAAATACAATCGAGTCATGAACGGACAAAAGCTGGTTTCGCCAATCATAATCGGTCAGGGCGACACAGGGACAATCGCATTGCAAGGAAACGCCCGACTGCTCGCCCGTTCGCATGTAGTCTGCGACCATGTCAAACAGCGTCGTCTTACCCGTGCCGCTATCGCCACGCACAATAGTGATGTTCCGCTTGATGGTAAATGTGTACTTGGTTCCCCTACGGCGGGAAATCTTAACAAGATGCGAACCGTTCATAAGCAGCACCTACAGATACGGAATCGACTCGTGAATCAATTCGGCCATGTTATGAACGATTCGGCCGCTGTTCACGACTTTGATTTTAAAATCCTCGCGGCCAAAGTCCATCACATGATAGAGATTCACAACGAGCTTGCGGTCTTTCGCCATGTCGAGAATCCACTTGGCACAGTTGTCACCACAGGTAGAAGCGTTAAAAATATGCTTACGATCAAATCTCATAAGCAGCAGCGTTTTCACGCCACCAGAAAGCTGGAGTGGGGAGATGGATCCAAGCACAGGGCTTTCGATGACGTTTTCGGAGACAACAACCGATCGATCGACATCTTTAATTATCGAGACTGCATAGGGATCCGCAATCCAAGAAGACCGGTAAGAGTTTTTGAAATATGTCGCTGTGTTGTAAATCGCTTCTGGCATATCGCCAAAGTAGACGCTTAACACATCCACTCCCAATCATATTGTCTTTATGGTCAACGTAATCATAACGAAAGGGGCCACCAGATAAACGGTGACCCCTGAAAGAAAACAAGCTTGCGCTAGTACTCGCGCGGGCTGTTGACGATCTCGCCGGCGGCGACCTTCTTCAGGTGCTGCCCGTAGACCGACTTGCCGTAGGCCTTGGCTGCCTCCTCCAGCTCGGCGGTGGTGATCCAGCCGTTCTCCCATGCGATCTCCTCGGGCACGGACACGGGAAGGTCCTGGGAGTGCTCCACGGCGCGGACGAACTCCGCGGCCTCATGCAGGCTCTCCATGGTGCCGGTGTCCAGCCACGCGTAGCCGCGGCCCAGGGTGACGACGGACAGCGTCCCCTCCTCCAGGTACATCTGGTTGAGCGTGGTGATCTCCAGCTCACCGCGGGCCGAGGGCTCCACCCTATGCGCCTTGACGGCGACGTCGCCCGGGTAGAAGTAGAGGCCGGTGACGGCATAGCTGGACTTGGGCTGGGCGGGCTTCTCCTCGATGGAGACGGCCCTCCCCTCGCCGTCGAACTCCACGACGCCGAAGCGCTCGGGGTCGTCCACGTGGTAGCCGAAGACCGTGGCCCTCCCCGACTCGGCGTTCTGGACGGCGCGCGTCAGGTGGCGCGACAGGCCGTTGCCGTAGAAGATGTTGTCCCCGAGCACGAGCGCGCACGGCTCGCCGGCGATGAACTCCTCGCCGATGGTGAAGGCCTGGGCCAGGCCGTCGGGGCTCGGCTGCTCGGCGTAGGAGAGGTTCACGCCGTAGCGCGAGCCGTCCCCGAGCAGGCGCTCGAAGTTGGGCAGGTCGGTCGGCGTGGAGATGACCAGGATGTCCCGGATGCCCGCCAGCATGAGGGTGGACAGCGGATAGTAGATCATGGGCTTGTCGTAGACCGGAAGCAGCTGCTTGGAGGTCACGAGCGTGAGCGGGTACAGGCGCGTGCCGGACCCGCCGGCGAGGATGATGCCTTTCATATCAAAATCTCCTTCTAAGGAAAAACAAAAGTGGAAAACGCTAAAGTAATTCTATATTAATTTGACTGCTATTAATCCTTTCGGAAGAGGAACAACACATGCCAACGGCTCTGATTACCAACCTGAACATCAACTCCCGTACTGGCTCAGAGCTTCACACTCTAGAGTTCGCCAAACAACTGCAAAATAGAGGCTACGTTGTCACCTGTTTTTGCTTATGCGCCGCTTACCCTTTACTTAAAGAATTTGAAGAAGAAGGCATCGAAGTATTGACCCTAGGAGACGAGACCAAACTCGAGAATCAGTATGATTTATTTATTGCACAACACCGAGTAGCAAGTGAATACATATATTCACTTCAAAGAATTACGTTCTCATCCATTTTTATTTCAGTACTCGGGCTCTCAGATGAACATGAAGGCTTGCCCTTTTTCACAAATCTGTCAGACGGAATCATCGCTGTCAGCCATGAAGTTAAAGGTCATATAGAAAACAGCGCTCAGGCGCATAATATTCAGCTCCCCCCCGTCCACGTCTTTCCAAACTACTGCACGAAATCTTTTTACGATTATAATTACCAGGGAAATAATGAACTGAAAAGCATCTGCTGCATATCTAATCATCCCGCTCCAGAATGCCTCGAAGCATTTGATTTATTAAAAAAAGACGGAATAAGGGCCGATGTCTTTGGCTATCAATCTCAAAGTGTCAAAGTGACGCCGGAATTACTTTCTCAATATGATGCTGTAGTTTCCATCGGAAGAACCGCACAGGAATGTATGTCCATGGGAATACCCTTCTATTGCTATGACCACTTCGGGGGACCTGGCTATATCACCCCTAATAACATCGAACATAATGCCCTTTTCAATTTTTCTGGACGACCAGAGAAACGAAAGAGCTCAGCGCAACAACTCTACAATGATTTAGTCAATAGCTATGCAGAAGCCCAAAGGATGCAAAGCCAGATAAAGGATTTATGCATAAACAGATTCCAGCTAGAAAATCAATTCGAACAAGTCATGAACTTTATAAATGTTAATAAAGACAAAAAGCCACACGTACAGAATGAAATTTCTGATGAAGCAAAAGAACTCTACAGGCTTAAGGCGATGAATTATTCAACAAGCTACGAAAACGCTTGCATTGGCCAAGGCGAGCTCTTTTATGACAAAGAATCTGAATCCAACCCACAAGCCCAGCAGTGCAATAGCTATCGGTTTAAATATAGGTACTCAACTGAAGTCGAAATAGACCTCCCAGAGCAAATGCGAAGCGGGCTTATTATCATTAGATTCGATCCCGATAATAAGCCGTGCAAGTGCACTATTAGCAATTGCAAGCCCATTTCGAATAACTGTTTTTCCTCAAATACAGCGCAAGAGACGTTTTTGACATTCGATCCGCAGTATCACCTATCAGGGGCAAAAAGTATCCACTTCATAGCAAATAAACTGGACCTTTTGGATGTTATAAGCATCTGTAATCAAATCAATAAAAAGCAGACCAGTATATTCGGAAAACTATTTCATAAGTAAAGCTCTGGCGACTTATTGTGTCGCCAGAGCTTTACTTCAATCTACATAGTGCTCATCGGACCGTGGTACGGGTCACCATTGACATAGTACTCCGCCCAAGCAGTGCGCAATTTACCCTGCTCGCGCATAAATCGAATTTTCTTCTCACCGGTCTCATAGCCGCGACTAAAGGATTCATAATGATACAGAAGCGCATCTGCATCGAAAACAACTAACTTATCGAGTGAACGAACCCTCAGACAGAAATCAACGTCATTAAACGCGACTTCGAAGTCTTCATTAAACCCATTAAGCTCTTCAAATACAGAGCGCTTTGTCATCATGCAGGCAGCAGTAACGGCGCTTAAGTCTTGTGAAATTACAGCGCGGCGCATGTAACCTGGATCATCCCGGTCAAGGTTGTTGAATACGTGAATGGGCCCACCCATTTCACCTTCATTTTTACAGCAAATCATCATTACGCCCGCATGTTGTACCGTATCATCCGGATATAGCAATTTTGCACCGACGGCCCCAACGTCCTCACGCTGACAGAAAGACAGCATTGAAGAAAGCCAGCAGCTCTCAATAACCTCAGTGTCATTATTCAAGAACAGCAGGTATTTGCCGGATGTCAGCCCAACGCCATAATTATTGATAGCGGAGTAATTAAACGGACCATCCCATGTTGCAATACGGACGTTCTCATATTGCTCGGGAACGGTGCGGTAATACTCAAATGTCGCATCTTCTGTACTGTTATTCTCAATAACCAGAATCTCGAAGTTGCGGTAATCAGTTTTTTCCTCAATAGAGTCAATGCAGCGGCGTAAGACCTCAACGCTATCTTTATTGGGGATAACGATACTGACCAAGGGTTCTTCATTAAGAGCGTAGGCAATGTGATAGAAACAGGCAGAATCAGTTAACTCCGCAGTACCGTTCAGACCGCAGCGATCCAAATGCTCTTGCAGTGCCCTTCTGCCAGCATCGTCGGCATAATTCTTATTTCCCGCGCTCTTCGCAGTTGACGTATCGCTAATTCTCCAATGATAGAGAACCTCGGGGACATGATAGATATTCTGAGTTCTCTCTACTAAACGCAACAGAAAATCATAGTCTTGAGCTCCATCGAACTCTTTCCGTAGCATCAGTTCTTTAGCAAACGAGGCACGAACGCAAAGCAGATGAGTTATGTAGTTATGAACGCGAAGGAGATCTAGATTGAAATCAGACTTGAAATGAGGGGCCACATACTCACCGGTCTCATTTAAGAAGTCCTCATCGCAATACAGTGCATCAGTATCAGGACAGTCCTGAATTCGCTCTGCGTATCTATAAAGAGCAAACGGATCGAGTGTATCGTCGTGATCGAAAAACACGACATAATCGCCCTTTGCTTTAGCAATGCCAAAGTTAGTGTTCCCCGAAATACCCTTGTTTGACTCAAGGGTGACAACTTTGACGCGTTTATCAGTCAATTTATCCAAAGCGGCAGCCAGCTCAACACATTCTGGAGTTGAGTTAATCAAAATGAGTTCCCAATTAGAATATGCCTGATTGATTACAGAATGCACCATATCGTTAAGAAAACTAACAGGTGTCTTATATAACGGAACAACAATACTAAACAGAGGGCCGCTAATTAATTTACATTCACTAAAATCCAGCATCGAAAGATAGTCAATACGTTTGGAATGAGAAGAAGCGTAGGCGCCGGCAGATGAGGCCTTGTAGAAAAGTGGCGATAGCGTCGAAAGATAATATTGAACGGAAGCAGCATCAAAGCACAGAAAACCAGGCTGTTCATTACTGCAATTTCCGTCAGCAACTAGCGTATAAGTGTTGCCGTCCATTGGAATTCGCAGTGTAAAAGAAATTTCAGAACGTCTTTGGCTAAAAGTTACGACATCGCTGCAACGGCCAACACTTAAATTGCCTGAATCACTTCTGCTGCCGCTCTCATCCAAGAGAAAAATATCGGAGTTTCTGCAACTATACGGCCCGCAAACCACGCCTTTAATGATGAGATCACCGGCAGGTGATTCAAGAGCAAGCTCTGGCTTAACGTGAATTTGATGCGAATAAACCTGCTGATCAATATCACGCAAAGCGAAAGCTAGCTTGCGTTTAATTTTATAACAATAACGTGATAGCCACTTTATTGCAATCCAGTTCAATTTTCCGCTATACAAACTCTTGACCATGCCACTATCTAATCTCAACATAATAGAGATATGGACTCCGCCAGAACCCAACAACGGAACAGCCAAAATCAACATGTCTTTAGAATTTAATCTATATATCCCAACCGGAAGTTGATTTCCCAAATCCGTGCGCACCTCAGCGGAAATTCCACTAATGTCAACCTGACTATTGATCGCAAAGCCAAAGTAAGCCTTACCGAGGCCGCGGCAAAGACAGGTCAATCTAGCTTTCATCGAATCCTCCAAAATGCACTACAGGCTGCATAATCTGAATTACAAAACACCACTTGAAAGTAACGGAATAATCAAATGAATAAAAATGCGAACGAACAGCAGCAGATAAAATAGCACTGTTGCCACAACGGAAAACTTAACCAGCTTAATAAATACACCATAGTCATTAATTGATATAGCCAAGCGCTTCTCTAATGAATTACCAGATTCATCTTTGCAGGATTTAACTTCAATTTCCGCGCATAGCAAGGTCCAGAGACCCTGGCATAACGAAACAATCCCAAAAGCACAAAGCAGAGACAAGATCCCGAATCCAGCCATCACATACCTGCCCTGAGGCTGATAATCAGATGCCCATGAATAGTAAATTGATAAAAGAAATGGAGTCGCAACAGTAATAAGGCCAGGAATAAATGTTAAATAATCGCCAGTTTGTTTAGCAGTAAACAGGCGACGAATAAGACCGATTACGAGTGAAGGAATAAATACTAATAAATATAAAACGAATGACGTATTGCCTACAAAGATACTCATATATCCAAATGTACCTATAAATGACTGAGCTACAGACAAAGGCCAATACACCGAATAGTTCATTTGATTAAACAAACAGTCAGGCAAATACCCTTGCTGACGTAAGGTGCCACGTTGCGATGGTTTAAAGCCGCTAGCACCATATATCTCAGATGTTTTAGAGCTAGTAGCCATTCCGATAAAGTCTCCGTTATACAACAGCGCATTTCTTATAAAGAACCAGCCGCAGACTATAAATGAACCGGAAAAAACCACCAAAGGACGATAAAGAATAGCGGAAATATAATCGGATCTCGTCCTTAAACAAAAATCTTTCTTAATAGAACTGAAATAGAATATGATTGCTGCAATTATTACACCATAAGCGTAGTAATAAGAGAGCGCGAGCACCCCCAAGCCGCAGCCCAAGAAGAAACAGCTCCTATAGCTCCAGCGATTCTCTCGTGCATTCAAACAAAGAATTATCACAAGGTTTGTCGAGAGAAATTCAAGCTGTTCAGAATTAAAGTAAGCAGCAAGGAATACGTTTTGTGGTAAAAATGCAAATATAGTTGCGGCAAGAATTGATGTTAAATTGCCAAATTTAAGTTTTTTACCCATAAGATAGATACAAACTATATTTAACGCAGCAAGAAGGCAATTCGATAATCTCGCAGCAATTATTAGCGCTGCAGAAGAATTGGGAACCACCAGCTTAGCAACACAGATAAACGGCACTGCAATCAACGAGGACCCGTACACGCTAAATGCATATGATGTACCCCAAACCTCATTTATGATCGCAGGATCATCTCCACGCGGTAAACAGCCATTCTCTGCAATAAATAAGGGTACTTGTAGCCTCATATACTCATCAGGCGCTGAAGACATAGGCAGACGAAATGCCCACCAGATGCTAATCAAACAAAACACTGCAAGAACGAGCACCAAGCAATAGACGTTTGCATTTTTGTAAAACTTCGTAGAATTCAACCTAAACCTACTTACACACTTAAATGCCGCCACATTAAAGCAATTAACAACAAGCCTTAGTGGCTAAAGACGAAATACGCTGCCCATAGCCATCGCCAGGAACTGCCCAGCGACCATTCAAATCCTCGACGCATGGCGCAACGCCACGCTTGACTTTTTCAAAACGGGGGTCGACACAAGGATTATTTAAAGGTTCTTTCGAAGCATAAGCCTTTAAATGTTGGACCTGTGCACGAAGACCAGATCGCACATCCCCAAAAGACGCACCACCCGCTGTGGCATTCACGGCGCCGATTCCACCGAAGTTGCATTGTTCCGCTTTTACGCTACCACCAAATTGAAGCCAGCCAGTTTCGTACATTGCTTGGGCAAACAGGATTTCCGCCTTAACACCTTCAGCATTCGCTTCCTCAAATACTATCTGGCAAAAGTCATTAATAGTTGTTGCGCCCTTGGAGGCATAAATAGTCGGATAGATATGTCCAGTTGAGTTGTACAAGGAAACCATGCTCGAAACCGAAGCGGCAGACTTTCCCATAATCGGAGTGCCCAAAGTTGTGCACGCCACGAGGTCGGCGTCGGAGAAGGACGACCAGGACGATCCGTTCCAGGCCTGGACCAGGAACTTGTAGGAAGTGCCGTTCGAGAGGCCCTTCACGGTGTAGGACTCCTCGGCGCAGCCCAGCGTGTAGGTCTTGTAGCCGGACCCCTGGCGGACGGCGACCGCGTAGCGGGTCGCGCCGGGCACGTGGCCCCAGGAGAGCTCGACCGACCTGTCGCCGGCCTTCGCGGAGACCTTGGGCCTGACGGTGCCCGACGGCGCGGCGGAGCACAGGTAGCCGTCGGCGGCCGAGGACCAGGACCCGTCGACCCGGGCCTGGACCAGGAAGCGGTGGGTCACGCCGTTGGCGAGGTCGGAGACCTTGAAGGAGGTGCCCTTCTCGTCGAGCGTGTAGGTCCTGTAGGAGCCGTCGGCCATCTTCTCGGCGACGGCGTAGCGCTCGGCGCCGGCGACCGCCTTCCAGGAGACGGTGACCTCGCCGTCGCCGGTCGCCTCGGCCTGAGCCTCGGGGGCCCTGGGGTCCGACGGGCGGCACGCCACGAGGTCGGCGTCGGAGAAGGACGACCAGGACGATCCGTTCCAGGCCTGGACCAGGAACTTGTAGGAAGTGCCGTTCGAGAGGCCCTTCACGGTGTAGGACTCCTCGGCGCAGCCCAGCGTGTAGGTCTTGTAGCCGGACCCCTGGCGGACG
>NZ_JBBNMZ010000005.1:0-161586 GCF_040098165.1 Collinsella sp. CLA-JM-H32 | reverse complement strand
CAGAGCATGGGGGGCACGCCCGGTCCCGTTCCGAACCCGGAAGCTAAGCCCCATCGCGCCGAGAGTACTGCGGGGTCAGCCCGTGGGAGGCCAGGGCGCCGCTGACCGGTGGACGGCACCGAGCCGTCATCGAACTTGGAAGGGGGAGGCCTCGCGGCCTCCCCCTTTTTTTGCGTTTACGGGCTCTTGTCTCACATAGTGGCTGTGTTTTATAACCCTCGTTTGTCGCATCTTCTGTGAACGGGCTACAATAACTTAGTCTGTGCGATATGGAGGTGAACATGGCTGAAGCTGGTATCGGCGTTGATATCGTCGAGATTTCCCGTATGAAATCAATACTTGAAAAGACGCCGTCGTTTGCTCGGCGTGTGTTTACCGAAGAAGAGCGTGCGTATTGTGATGCATCATCGCGCCCCGCTGCTCACTATGCCAGCCGCTTTGCTTCGCGCGAGGCGGTACTTAAAGCTCTCGGCACGGGTTTTAGTCAAGGCGTTGGTCGCAAGGATGTTTCGGTTACGCGTGATAAACTCGGCAAACCGAAAGCGCTGCTTTCGGGCCGTGCTCTCGAGATCGCTCAAGAGCTGGGTGTTGTTGAGGTCGCTCTTTCCATTACGCTTACAGGAGACTTAGCCGTTGCGAATGCCATCGCGATTACCGAAGATGCTCGGCCTAAGCCAAAAGAGGAAAAGGTGAGTACCAAGAAACGCGTAGCGCAGACATTTAAAGAGGCTCGCTCTGTTTTAGATGAGCTTGAGCAGCTGCAGAATTCAGCATTGACGGAGCACCTGGGCGATGCTTCGCAAGATACGCTAGGAGCATAGATGAAACCGGTTTTGAGTACCGAAGAAGTCGTTCGTCTCGAGGATATCATCGAACGCGAAGGGACTTCGAAGGCCGAGCTTATGGAGCTAGCGGGTGAGTTTGCCGCCAACGAGGTCTTGAAGCTCAATCCCGATCGGGTTCTCGTTCTGGTCGGTTTTGGTAATAATGGCGGCGACGGTTGGGTTGCCGCCGATATTCTGAGCCATAAGGGTGTGGACGTCGATATCGTTTCTCCGGTTGAGCCGGATGAGATTCCTGCTGCTCTGGCACGTCATGTTGCTCGTCGTACTGCCGGCCGCGATGTGCACGTTTGCGTCGGCCCCTCGCGTGATGAACTCGAGGTTTTGATCGATAAGGCCGATGTTGTTGTCGATGCCATTTTTGGTACCGGTTTCCACGGGAATCTGCGTGCGCCGTTCTCCATCTGGATTCCTACGGTCAATGAATGCGCCGATTGTGTCGTATCCATTGATGTCCCCTCGGGCCTGAATGCCGAGACGGGCGTTGTTGATGACGACTGCATTCGTGCCGAGCATACGGTGACGATGATTGCGCCCAAGATTGGTCTGTATAGCGCTGATGGCCCTGAGTATGCTGGCGATTTGATCTGCGGCAATCTTTACGACCGTCTTGACGAGGTCATCGATGATGTCGACCACGCCGCCGAGATTGTCGAGCCCGGTGACTTAGTTGATTACTTTGCTCCACTTCCTACGAATATCGATAAGTATTCCCGTGGCTCTGTGCTTATTGTCGCCGGATCTGCGCAATATCCTGGTGCTGCCATTATGGCGGCCAAGTCTGCAGCTCGCGCGGGTGCTGGTTACGTGGCAGTCGCGGCTCCTGACGCCTGCGCTAATCTTATTCGCATGGCACTTCCTTCGATTCCCGTCTTTGCTATTCCGTCTGATTCCCGCGGCTCCTTTGGCGCCGCTGCGCGCATGACGGTGTGCGAGATTGCAAAGAAGTACAGCTGCGTACTGTGCGGTCCCGGTATGACGACGTCGGCCGGCGCTATGCAGGTGGTTTCGGGCTTGCTCGAGCTTGATGTACCGCTTATTTTGGATGCCGATGCACTCAACTGCCTTGCTAAGATTGCCATTGACGGTATTGATAGTAACCCCGAGATGTATCGTCGCGAGCAGCCGTTGGTTATGACGCCGCACTATCGTGAGCTTTCGCGTCTGGTTGCCGGTGACGAGGTGAACGACCTTGGTACCGCGATTGCGGCCGCGCAGAAGGTTGTCTGGGCTGCAGGCTCCGACAATCTGGTGGTCATTGCCAAGGGGCCGACGACGGCTATCTGTGGCGTTGAGCGCGTTCTGTTGCCGCTCTCGGGTCCGGCTTCTCTGGCAACTGCCGGTTCGGGTGATGTTCTCGCGGGTATTTTGGCCGGCACGCTTGCCACCATGCGCGACGAGATGGATCGTTGGGAGTTGCTGTATTCGTACGCCGTCGCACTTCACAGCTACGCCGGTTTTGCCGCGGCGACGGAGTATGGTGAGAAGAGCGTTATCGCGACCGATCTTATCGACTTGATTGGTCCTGCCATGGAGCTGGCGGCAAAGGATGCGCTCGAAGATCTGGGAATCATGGACGAAGGGTCGGATGACTAATCATGAATAAAGCCGATTTGACGCGCTGGTCCTGGGTCGAGATCGACCGCGGGGCGCTCCGTCGCAACACGAGGGCCTATAAGAACTTGTTGAATCCACGTCAGCGCCTGTGCTGCGTGGTCAAGGCCGATGCTTATGGTCATGGAGCTGTTGAGTGCGCCAAGATCATGTATTCGGCCGGTGCCGACATGTTTGCCGTGGCGACGGTTAACGAGGGCGTTGAGCTCCGACAGGGCGGGATTACGAAACCCATCCTCATCCTAAGCGAGCCGCCTATCGAGGCCATTCCGACGTTGCTCGAGTTTGATATCATGCCCTCGGTCTATACGTCTGACTTTGCTCTTGCGTATGGCGAATGTGCCGTCGCGGCGGGCAAGGTGGGCAAGTATCATCTCGCCATCGAGACGGGTATGAATCGTATCGGCGTACACTACACACAGGTGCTCGACTTTGTCCGCGGTATAAATTTCCATCGCGGTATTCAGTGCGACGGCGTATTTACGCACTTCGCCACGGCCGATGAACCTTCGGGCTGGGACTACAAGCTGCAGTGTCAGCGCTTTACCGAGGCCGTTCAGGCCATTAAGGATGCGGGTTTTGAGTGCGGTATCGTGCACTGCGCCAACACGCCGTCCTCGATGCTCGACCCCTCGATGCATTTTGATATGATCCGCGCCGGCGTTGGCTTGTATGGCATGCAGCCGTGCGAGCTGAGTGGCCGCGTGATGCAGCTTGATCCCGTTATGAGCGTCCATGCGCGTGTGACGCGCGTGGCACACCCTGCGATGGGTGAGGGCGTGGGCTACGGTTTTACCTACCGCGTACCGCGTGCGCGCGTTCAGATCTGCACGCTGCCGATCGGTTATGCCGATGGCCTATCGCGTACGCTTTCCAATCGTATGGATGTGCTGTATCGCGGTGAGCGCGTGCATCAGGTTGGCAATATCTGCATGGACCAGTTTATGGTCGCCATTCAGTCCAACCCGGCACACGAGATTCCCGAGGCCGAGTATGGTGACGAGATGATCATTGTCGGCCGCGATGGCGATGCCGAGATCACTATGGACGAGATGGCCCGACTGCGCGGAACGATTAACTACGAGGTCGCCTGCGGCTTTGGCATGCGTCTCGACAAGGTCTACGTGTAGGAGCCGCTATGGGCGTCATGCACATCCCCGGCCATACCCATCAGGCACCACGTGAGGTCGCACTCGAGGAAATTGAGGCCGTTCTGGGCGATTGTCACCTCTGCCAGCTCTACCAGTCGCGTCACAATATCGTGTTTGGCGTGGGAAGCCCCCGCGCTCGCGTGATGTTTATTGGTGAGGCGCCGGGCCGCAATGAGGATTTGCAGGGCGAGCCCTTTGTGGGGGCGGCGGGTGAAGACCTCAACGGCATTTTGTCCCTGGCGGGTCTTAAGCGCGAGGATGTCTATATCGCCAACGTGCTTAAGTGCCGTCCGCCGGGAAACCGCAACCCGCGTCCCGAGGAAGTGCTGGCTTGCTCGCCGTTTTTGCGTGAGCAGATTCGAAGCATCTGGCCCGATATTATCGTGACGCTCGGCAACCCCGCGACGCACTTTGTGCTTAAGACCGAGATTGGCATTACTAAGCTGCGCGGCAGGTTCCACCAGATGGGGCATTTTGTAGTAATGCCCACGTTCCATCCGGCAGCAGCGCTACGCAATCCGGCGTGGCAGGAACTGCTGGAGGAAGACTTTAAGATGCTGGGCGACTATCTGGAGCGACATCCCGCACCAGAGGACGCCTCGGAATAATAAGGAGCATATATGTCCCTGGAGCGCCTGGGGGTAGGTACTTACAAAACGACTTGCGCTGCCGATACGGAGTACTTTGGCGAGCTAATTGCACCGTGCCTTGAGGACGGCGATGTGCTCATCCTGACCGGTGGCCTGGGAGTGGGCAAAACTCACTTTACCAAGGGCGTCTCGCGCGGGCTGGGCGATGGGCATATGGTTACGAGCCCTACGTTTGCGCTCATGGCCGTTCACGATCAAGGCCGTATTCCGCTGTTTCACTTTGATCTATACCGCCTGGAGCATGCCTACGAGCTCGAGGATACGGGCATTTTTGATGTGCTGGGCTATGAGGGTGCTTGCCTGCTGGAATGGGGCGAACAATTCCAAGACGAGCTGACGGATGAGTATCTTTCGGTGACGCTCAAGCGTGATGAGGGCGACAGCGATGTGCGAACGATAACGCTCGAGGCGCACGGTGACCGCGCAATGGAGCTTTCCCATTTGATTGATAAGGCTGTACAAGATGAGCTTGCATAACGACAACGCGCTGGTGGTGGCGCTCGATACTTCGACCGACATGCTTGCCTGCGCGGCAAGCTGGATTGATGGGCAGACGGGCGAGACGAAGCTCGTGAGTGGCGACCACATGTGTCGCCGTCACGCCAACGTTGAGCTCGTGAATACCGTTGATGGCGTGCTGGCTCAAGCCGGTCTGGATCGCAGCGATGTTGGTTACTACGTGGTCGGCCGCGGCCCGGGGTCGTTTACGGGTGTGCGCATCGGCATCTCCACTGCCAAGGGCCTCGCGCGCGGTGCCAATGTTCCGCTGCTGGGCGTGTCGACGCTCGACGCTTGCGCTTGGACGGCGTGGAAGGCTGGCGTGCGCGGCAAGCTTGGTATCTTGGCCGATGCTATGCGCGGTGAGGTATATCCGGCGCTGTATATGCTGGTCGATGAGGGTCCCGAGCGTCAATTTGAGCGCGAACACGTGGTCAAGGCCGCCGTGGCGCTCGATGAGTGGCGCCAAGCAGCGGACTGGGACCAGGTTCAGCTGACCGGTGACGGTCTCGTGCGCTATGGCAAGCTGCTGGGTGAGGACGAGACCGCCCGCTGCGTGGAGCGCGACCTGTGGTGGCCTTCGGGCGAGGGCTTGCTGCTCGCGCACGCTGCGGGTGACGGCGATCCGGCTCGCGTCCTGCCGATTTACACGCGCCTTTCTGATGCCGAGGAAAACGAGCGCAAGCGTCTTGGTCTTGCCGAGAGTGCGCAAAGCGAAATTACGGGCGTTGCCGATGAGCTCGCCGGTCGTCATCTGCAGTTCCGTCCCATGGGCGCGGCGGATGCCGAGGGCGCGAGCGCGCTAGAGGCTGCCTGCTTTGAAGGTGCCGGACACAAGGCGTGGACGCCGGGCATGTTCCTGTCCGAACTGGGCGAGGACGTCGCTGCGCCGCGTAGTTGGTGGGTGGCACACGACGACGGCAAGCTGCTGGGCCTTGCCGGCGGTATGGTCGTGGACGGTGATGTGCAGATTCTGGATGTCGCCGTCGACCCGGCACATCGCCGCGAGGGCATTGCCCGCAAGCTGCTGTCGCACGTGAGCTATGATGCCCAGATGCTCGGCTGCACCACGGCTTCGCTCGAGGTCGAGGACGGTAACGAGGGGGCGATCGCGCTTTATAACGCTCTGGGCTTTACCGAGGCTGGCCGTCGCCGCGGCTACTACGGTGTCGGCAAGGATGCCATCGTCATGACGGCGCCGCTGCCCCTGGTGCTTCCGGTCGACAATGCTTCGCCCGAGCCGACGGCGGCAGAGCAGCGCGTATGGCCGCTGCCTGCGCCTGGGCGCTCCGAGGGGGAGCGTGCCGAAATTGAGCGCCGCCGCCTAGTGCTCGCTATCGAGAGTTCCTGCGACGAGACGGCCGTGGCGATTATCGATGCGGATGGCAATATGCTGGCCAACCAGGTGTCGACACAGATTGATTTTCATGCCCGCTTTGGCGGCGTGGTGCCCGAGATCGCCTCGCGCAAACACGTTGAGGTGATTGTGAGTGTCGTGGATGCGGCGCTCGAGGATGCCGCAGCATCGCTTGGTCTTGAGGGTGGAGCCATTGCCCCCAGCGAGCTTGCCGCCGTGGGCGTGACACAGGGTCCGGGCCTGGTGGGCGCCCTCGTGGTGGGCGTTGCCTTTGCCAAAGGCTTTGCCTACGCTGCCGGTAAGCCGCTCGTATGCGTCAACCATCTGGAGGGGCACCTGTTTGCCAACCTGCTGGCGCAACCCGACCTCAAACCGCCGTTTATCTTCACGCTTGTCTCGGGTGGGCACACCATGCTCGTGCACGTGAAGGCGTGGGGCGACTACGAGGTGCTCGGTGAGACGCTCGACGACGCCGTGGGCGAGGCCTTCGACAAGGTGGCCAAGGCGTTGGGCCTGGGCTATCCCGGTGGCCCCATCATTTCCAAGCTGGCCGAGACAGGCAATCCCCGCGCGATTGATTTCCCCCGTGCGCTCAACAGCAGGGGAGACTATCGCTTCTCGCTTTCGGGCCTTAAAACCGCTGTGACGCTCTACATTGAACAGGAGACCAAGGCCGGGCGCACGATTCACCTGCCCGATCTGGCAGCTTCGTTTGAGGCAGCTGTCTTTGACGTGCAGTACAAGAAGGCCAAAAACGCATTGCACGCTACCGGATGCAAGGAATACTGCATCGGCGGCGGCGTCTCGGCCAACCCGCATCTGCGCGAGATGATGATCAAGAAGCTCGGACGCCAGGGCATCCGCGTGACGGTGCCGCCTCTTTCGGCATGCACCGACAACGCTGCCATGATCGCGGAGGTCGCCCGCCGTAAATTCGACCGAGGTGAAATCTCGCCGTTCGACGTCGACGCCGATCCAAACATGACGCTGTAGCTGGTACGGCGCGGTCCCCGGACGGAGGGGCCGGATATAAGGTTTCCTGCTCTACAGTCCTGCGCAAGACGAAGGCCACATTAAGTGGCCTTCTTTGCGTGCGGAACTCGCGATAAACCTTATATCCGGCCCCTCCGTCCGGGGACCTTTCTGTATCGATATAGCTTCTGGGCTGGTTTGGCGTCGACAACGTCCAGCAAGGTTAACAAGCCAGCGTCGAATTTCCGGCGTTCTTTAGCTGAAAGAAAAAGTTGGCGTGCGGAGCTTTGCTCCGCATTTGGGATGGGAGCCCCTCGGGAGCGGGCGGGCGTATACAAGGTTTATCGCGAGTTCCGCACGAGCCGGAGAGCACTTAATGTGCTCTCCGTGCGAGCAGGACTGTAGAGCAGGAAACCTTGCATACGCCCGCCCACTCCCGAGAGGCATCTCTCATGCAAAAACTTTTGTCGGGTAAAGTCCGAGGTCGGTGGCGTTTTATACCGAGAAATTCAAAAAAAGTTGATAATTCATTACATATTTGCGTTGACTTTAGGTAACTAAAGTTTCATACTCCTTTTCAACCACTGGGGGATGTGAACACGCACGGATCGTTCACATCATGATTGAAGAGGATTTCTTAGACATGTTCACGCATCAGCTAAACATTATCAGCGTAGTAATTATCTGATGCGGGTTAGCACATACAGCTAGCCCGTACGATAACGGGCGGCTGATGAAGATGAGGGCCGTCGAGCGCAACCGACGGCCCTCATTTTTTATGTCTAGGAAGTTCTTTTTAGAGGAGGAAATGTAATGAACGGAGTTTTGCTCATGGTTGTGGCCGCGGCGGTGCTCGCCTGCGGCTATCTGGGCTACGGCCGCTGGCTGGCCAACAAGTGGGGCGTTGACAAAGAGGCCCTCACGCCGGCCAAGCGCATGAAGGACGGCAACAGCTTCTCGCCCGTCTCCGCCTTCACTGCGTTTTCGCACCAGTTCAGCTCGATCTGCGGTGCTGGCCCTGTCACGGGTACGATCGTCGCCATGGCCTTTGGCTGGCTGCCCGTCGTGCTCTGGGTCCTCGTCGGCGGCATCTTCTTTGGCGCCGTCCACGACTTTGGTGCCCTGTACGCTTCGATGAAGAACAACGGCAAGTCACTCGCTCAGCTCATCGAGAAGTATATCGGCAAGACCGGCCGTCGCCTGTTCCTGCTGTTCTGCTGGCTGTTCTGCATCATCGTCATCGCCGCCTTTACCGACATGGTCTGCAAGACGTTCATGTTCACCCCGGCCGTTGACGCTTCTGGTGCTGCTACCGGTGCCATCGACTTCACCAAGTCCTATGCCGCCGGCTGCGCTGGTACCATCTCCATCCTGTTCACCTTCGTCGCTATCGCCTTTGGTTGGGCCCAGAAGAAGTTCAACCTCACCGGCGCTGCCGAGTTCGTCACCGGCGTGGTCCTCATGGTTCTCATGTTCGCCGTCGGTATGCAGTTTCCGGTCTACCTGGATAAGTTCCAGTGGTTCGCCGTCGTCATGGTCTACCTGGTCTTCGCTGGCGCTATGCCCATCCAGATGCTCAAGACCCCGCGTGACTACCTCACTTCCATCATGATGATCGTCATGATCGTCTGCGCTGTCCTCGGCATCGTCGTCCTGGGCGTCAACGGTCAGGCCACTATCACCGCTCCGGTCTTCACCGGCTTCTCCACTGCCTCCGGCATGATGTTCCCGGTCCTGTTCGTCTCCGTCGCTTGCGGTGCTCTCTCCGGTTTCCACAGCCTCGTTTCTTCCGGCACCTCTTCCAAGCAGGTCGAGAAGGAGCAGGACGCCGTCAAGGTCGGTTACGGCGCAATGATCGTCGAGTCCTTCGTCGGCATCCTTGCCATCATCGTTGCCGGCATCATGTTCTCCGATATGAACACCGCCGGTACCGGCGCCCTCAACGCCGGTGTCGCTTCCACCCCGTTCCAGATCTTCGCCGCTGGCATCTCCCGCGGTATGCAGGCCTTCGGTGTTGACGGCACGCTCGCTACCGTCTTCATGACCATGAACGTCTCCGCTCTGGCCCTGACCTCGCTCGACGCCGTCGCCCGCATCGCCCGCACCTCGTTCTCCGAGTTCTTTGCCCAGACCAACGACGCCCTGGCCATCGAGTCCAAGGCCGGCTACATGAAGGTCCTCGGCAACCCCTGGTTCGCCACGGTCGTCACCCTGCTTCCCGGTCTCGCCCTCGCTTTTGGTGGCTATGCCAACATCTGGCCGCTCTTTGGTGCTTCCAACCAGCTGCTCGGCGGCATGACCATGATCACCCTCGCCGTGTTCTGCAAGTGCACCGGCCGCAAGGGTTGGATGCTCTACGTGCCCGTCGCCTTCCTGCTCTGCTGCACCTTCACCTCGCTGGTCCAGAGCGCCATGGGCTGCATGGCCGCCGTCCAGGCTTACGGCTTCTTCGGCACCATCCCGGCTACCGCCACCACGGCCGCCGTCTCCGTCGCCGCCACCAAGGGCCTGCAGCTCGTCTTTGCCGTCCTGCTGATGGTCCTGGGCCTCATCGTCGCCGTCAACTGCCTCAAGGAGTTCTTCGGCAAGGAGGCTGGCTCCATGCCTGATGAGGAGCCCGAGTGGTCCGAGATGGGCAAGGCCGAGTACGGTCGCGCCGCTGCCGCCGAGGCTCCCGCTGACGCCGAGGCCGCCAAGGCCTAGTCGGTCGGACGGGTTGAATCTCCCATCCATTTGACTCGGAAAGACCGGGTCCGCGACTTCGCGGGCTCGGTCTTTTTTCATGCAAAAGCGGGTGACGCTCGAGTGCTCTCGCAGATGTTTTGCGTGGATAAGGGCGCGCGTTGTACCATATAGACGTATATGTGTGCATATGAAAGGGGCCCCGTGGCCAAGACGGTATATTCCGATAACCAAAATAATGTCGATGCCCTGGCTGAGCGTCTGAGCAGCCAGACATCGCTTTCTGCTGAGCGTGCCAAGCTGGTTGCCTACGACCTGCTTTGCCGCAAGGCGCTCAAGATCAAGTCGAGCGCGCTGGCGCAAATTTTCCGCTCCGTCGATAAGGAATGTGACACCAAGGCGATGCGCGATGAGCTTATCGCGGCAAATATCGTGACCAAGATCGAGGGTAGCGGCATTAACGGGCGCCCGGCGTTCTATACCATCAATGCCGAGATCCGCGATGCCCAGGAGCAGCCTGCCGAGTCCGTCGAGGATTTTGTCGTCGAGGATTCCGCTGACGTGCCTGCTGTGGAAGAAGCTGCTCCGCGTGAGCATGTCGATACCGATGAGTTGCTCGATGAGAACGTCGTGCGTGCCTTTACGGCCAAGGCAGGACGCGGCGGTTTTGGCGGGGGCGGCAAGCGCGATGCACAGCGCCGCGCCCAGCAGGAGCGCTTCCGTCGCGCCGTTGCTCGAAAGGGCGAGACGGATGCCGAGGCTGTTGAGACCGAGGTTGCTGCCGAGTCGCAGAAGCCCACGAAGGAGCAAAAGCCCGTGGAGGCCCAAGAGCCCAAGCGTCGTCGCGGTGCTCACTTTAAGGCTGCAGCGCAGGATGCCGCGCGTGAGGTTGAAGAGTCTTCTGAGGTTGCAGACGATGTTGAGGAGTCTGCCAAGAAGGCTCCGGGTTCGTGTCGTCCCGGCCGCGGTTTTGCGGGACGTGCGTATCCCGTAAAGCGTCAGGAGAAGGGCGAGTCGGTTTCGACCACCCAGGACGAGAAGGCCGTTGAGCCGGTGGCTCGCGAGCAAAAGCCTGTTGAGCCGCAGCTTGAGGTTGATGCCGAGGCCAAGGGCCAGCAGCCTACTGATGAGCAGACGGAGCAGAGCGCGTCGAGCAAGCCTCGCCGCCGTCGCCATCGTGGAGGCCGCAGTTCCCATGCCGAGACTGCAACCGAGAAGACCACGCCGCAGAACGAGGATGCGAAGGCCGAGGTTTCTTCGGGGCAGCCTAAGCGCCAGTCAGCGAAGGAGAGCAAGTCCGATCGTCCGCAGAAGCAGGCGTCTATGCCGAAGCGCGAGCGCAATTCCCAAGGCGATTCTAAGCGCAAGTCTCAGAAGAAGCCGGAGTCTGCCGCAGTAGATACTGCTGCCCAGCAGCCCGAGTCGGCCGCCCACGGCGAGGTCTCGGCGTTTGCCCTTGCCCGCGTTTTAGGCAGGCAGCTGCTCAAGGTTGTCCCCACGCCTATGGCGCTCTCCAAGATCAAGGAGCAGCAGACACAGATCGTAAAGGTCGAGGGCAAGGACGGCAAAAAGGCTCCGCAGCGCACTCAGCACAACGAGATGTCCAACCGCAAGATTGCCGAGGAAATCGCAATCATCCAGGCTTGGATCGAGCAGAACCGAGGTGCCGATACGCCGGTTGCCTCGCGCCGCCAGCGTGCCTACCAGATCTTTAACGACGAGAAGGCTTTTGACGGCAAGCACGGTGAGCGCCTGATCAGGCGTATGACCGAAAAGGGCATCAGCATGCAGGCGATCAAGGTCGCCCCCAATCGCCCCGTGCACTTTACGGGCTTCTTTACGCTGGGAGCCGACAAGCCGTTCATTATGGTCGAGAACCTGGACACCTACGACGAGATCGTCAAGCTGCTGCGTGGCCGCAAGCACGCCAAGCTCTTTGGCATCAAGGTGGGCGGCGTGATTTTTGGCGGCGGCTGCAAAGCGAGCGTCTCGCACGCACTGGATGATTATCTGGCCGAGATTGGCTATCGCTTTAACTACGTCTACTACGTGGGCGATATCGATCGCGAGGGCGCGCGCATCGTCGAGCAGGCTCGCAATGCCAATGTGGTTGAGATTCGCCTGCATGCCGGCATGTACCGCGCCATGCTCGCCGAGCATAAGCGTCGCGTGAAGGCCGGCGGAGAGTGCGAGCCCGCGGCTGCCAACCAGGGTGTGCCGCAGAACCTGGCAGCGACGATCAAGGATCTGCCCATGGTTACGCGCGTGCAGTTCCGCAACGTGCTGCGCGAGGGCGGGCGCATTCCGCAGGAGATTCTGATGACCGCAGACTATCGGGATGGCGACTCGGGAAGCTTCGACCGCATGCTCAACAACTAGGGCGTTCGGCCCCGGGAGAGCGGGGACACCGGCTTAGGTTTCCTGCTCTACAGTCCTGCTCACGACGGAGGCCACATTAAGTGGCCTCCTGTTCGTGCGGAACTCGCGATAAACCTAAGCCGGTGTCCCCGCTCTCCCGGGGCCTGTGGTTACCTGGTTGTTGCATGCGGCTCGCTTTTCGGAACTGGGCTGATATTTTCTTGATGTTAGGCGCTCTTGGTCCTAATGGGCTTGGGGCGCCTTCGCGTTTCCTCGGCTCCGCACCCTTGCGGGTTCGAATCCCTCCGCTTGCCCACAAGAAAGCGCTCCAGGTTCATAAGGGCCTGGAGCGCTGTGTTCTTAAGGGCTGGGACGGAGGGATTCGAACCCCCAACAGCCGGCACCAAAAACCGGAGTTCTACCGTTGAACTACGTCCCAATGTGTGGTGTTGCCCAAAAGCAACTCGTTTAGTTTACCTAATCTGCGAGGGCATCGCAAACGCCATCGAGCAGGCGTACGGCGAGTGTCTGCGCGTCGCTGGCCGTGAAGGTGCCGTTGTAGCGCGTCATGCCCGTGAGCTCAATGCGAATGCGAGCCGGCTTCTGCTGCGCGGCGACATTGGCGGTGCGGATGCGCTGGGCCAGGTTGTGGCACTCGGCGAGGGCAATCGTGGCGCGCGGTGCGGCGTCGGCGGGCAGCTCGTCGCTTGCGATTTCGAGCACCAGGTCAACGTCGGTTGGGACCTCGGAGTCACAGAGCATCATGCCGCTGTTGTCGGTCGTTGCCGTGGCGATATTCCACATGCGCGACGCAACGCTGCGTGCGATGGGGTCCTCGCCGATAACGGCAATCTGGAAGCGCTCGAGCACGTTGGCGGCGCGAGCAAAACCGATGCGGGACTCGGCTTCGGTGACCGAGGGCTTGCCCTCCCACACATGGTGCAGGCGGTTGATGTAGGCGTAGGTGTCCTGGAAGGCCATGCCGTCGGCAAACAGGCCGACATTTTCCTGGAACTGCTGCAGGGCGGCCTCGGTATGCGGACCAAAGTAGCCGTCGTCTTCGCCACAGGCAAAGCCCAAAACGTTGAGAGCGCGCTGCAGGGCCTGCACATCGGCGCCATGGAAATTGGGCATGCGCAGATAGAGGGTGCGGTCGCCCAGCTTATACGAAGCGTCTACAAGGGCGCTCCAACAGGGGATATCGACGGCATGACCGGCAGCAAGGCCGCTGTCGAGCCTGAAGGTGCTGACGGCCTGCTCAGTGGTGGCTCCAAAGTACTTGTCGGTGACTTCGGCGGCATCAATCGTGTAGCCGAGCTGCAGGAGACGAGACTGCACGTCCTCGACGGCTGCTCCTTGCATGCCCGTTGTAATAGGTTCCATGAACGAACCCCTTTCGGCGTACCATTCGTACTATTTGAGCGTCTGTCGGATAGACAACGCAAAGGGATGCATAAACATGCACTCAACAGTGTAGCAAGTTGTGCCTAAATACGCTGCTGACAGATTTTATAACCCCCGTTAGTTAAGGCGCTCCACAAAGAAATCTGCCATGGAGAGGAACAGCTCGCGTGCGTGCGGATCAAGCTCAACGTTCTCGATGGCCGCTTTGGCCTTAGCGGTCAGGTCGAGCGCGTAAGTGTGGGCGTAATCGATGGAGCCGGTCTCCTGGAAGATCTCCACGGCGCGTGCGAGCTGCGCGGGATCATCGGTGCCTGAGGAAAGAATCGCCTCGACCTCGTCGTGGTGGCGCTCATCAGAGAGGGCGTGTACGGCGACAAGCGTGCGCTTGCCCTCGGTGATGTCGGTGCGGAAGTCCTTGTTGGCGGCTTCCTTAGTGCCGACAAGGTTGAGCAGGTCGTCCTGAATCTGAAAGGCAAGGCCTGTGTGCAGGCCAAAGGCGCGCAGCGCTTCGATTTGCTCATCGCTGCCGCCGCCGATAATGGCTCCGGCGGCAAGCGGCGTTGCTCCGCTGTAAAACGCGGTCTTGTGCGTCGCCATGTCCAGGTAGTCATCAACCGAGATATCAAAGCGCCCGTCGCGGACCCAACCCAGGTCGAGTGCTTGACCCTCGATGGTGCGGACGATCATCTCGGTAAGCTCGTGGAGCACGCGCAGCTTCACGTCGGACTCCAGCGTAGGGTCGTCGAGAACCGTCTTGGTGACCATGGTGAGCGCCAGGTCACCACAATTGATGGCAAGGCCCGTGCCCTCGGTAAGGTGCATGCAGGGCCTGCCTCGACGAAGCTGTCCGTTGTCGGCGATGTCGTCGTGGATCAGCGCGCCCGACTGGAAATGCTCGATGGCCGCCGCGGCGCTGCGGGCACTCTCAAAGCTACCGCCCACTGCGGTTGCGGCGAGCATGCAGATAAGCGGGCGGTGGCGCTTGCCGGCGTTGGCCGTAAAAGCCGAGAGCGGCGCGTACAGGTAGCGCTCGATATCGGCAGAGGTCGCCTGTCCGTCAAAGAACGTGGCCAGATAGTCGTTAATCTGGTCAAAGTGCTGGGCTAAAAAGCTGGTAAACGGACTGGACACGGGTTCTCGCATTCTTTCTGAGGTTGCATTGATGCAATATGCAGACAACATATTGCCACATCAGGGCGTTTGGCGCGGCAGTTTTGGCGATTTAGGACAACGGGCGTGCGTTTGATGGAGTGTGCCTAAATCAGCCTAAAATGCTCGAGCGCCGCAACGACACCGTCATGATCGACGGTGTCGGTCACGTAATCGGCCTTATCCTTGAGATAGTCCGGTGCGTTGCCCATCGCAATGCCGACATCGACGGCGTTCATCAGCGAGACGTCATTGCTGGCGTCGCCAATGCCGTATACGGTTCCGTGGTGGGGGTCGAGGGCGTCGAGTACAGACTGGATGCCCCCGCGCTTCGTGCATTCGCGGGGCGAGATTTCGGTTACCTCGAGTTCGAGCTCATTAAAGCACAGCAGCGGCTCAAGTGCCTTATCTTGAGCAATGTGGTTGGCGAGCGATGTAGACATCAAGATCTTGTAGACACTGTAATGTTGCAGCTGCGTGACTGCGTCGCCCAGGGTGCGCGCGTATCCGGGAGCATCGGGCGCATCGGCACTCATGCGCACGACGCCGTTGAGGCCCTCAAAGCGGATGACCTCGCCCGATTGCTCAAGGTAGGGGGCAAGACGCTGCAGCATACTGGGCGTCATCGACAGATCGCGAATTGCGTGTCCGTTGATCTCGGCGTAACCGCCCGCAAGACAGACGATGCCGGTCCAGGGCAGCTCAAGAAGTTTGGGGTGGATGCAGCTGAGGGTGCGCCCCGTGCAGATAAAGGCCATGTTGCCGTTGGCGACAAACTCGCGGATTGCCTGCGAAACCGCCTCGTTGGGATAGGGGGAGAGGTCCCGCTCGTCTTCGGGAAGGTCTTGGGCGAGCCTGGGGTCTTGCCAGGCGAGCGTTCCGTCGATATCGAAGAAGCAGATATCGCCGCGCTTATGGGCTGCGCTGGCGGCAGGGGAGGCCGAGGTAGTGGGCACAAATTCCGGCTCGAGGCCCATGATCTGGTCAAAATGCTCTTTAACGCGGGGAACGGAGATGCCGATGACCACCTGGGCGGTCTTGCCCGTAATGATGAGGCCCTTGGCGCCCACCGCGACAAACGACGCGTTATCTGCAACGATGGAAGGGTCTGCGACCTCGACGCGCAGGCGCGTGGCGCAGTTGGTTGCGCCCACGATATTGCCAACGCCACCTAAAAGCTGAATTACCCGCTCAGCGAGGACGTGATCTTGATCGGATCGACTATCGACCTCGTCATTGGGGGATTGCTCTTTGGCAAAGTCGCTTCCCGTTAAACAATCGATTGCCGCGCGATTGGCAACATGATCCTCGCGGCCCGGTGTCTTAAGGTCATAGACCAAGATGAGTGCTCGAAAACTAACAAAAAAGATGAGGCTAAAGGCAAGGCCGATACCGAGCGCCAAAAGATAGGCACCGGCATGCGTGCGCATGAGCGGAATAAAGTTGAAGGCTGCCATCTCCATGAGGCCGCCCGAGAAGATGCCGACGATGCCAAAGAGATTCATGGTTGTGGCAAGGCAAGACGATAAGACGGCGTAGAGCAAAAAGAGCCCGGGGTGGGTGAACATAAAGAGAAACTCGAGTGGCTCGGTAACGCCGCAAACCACCGAGGCGACGATGGCGGGCAAAAGGATGACCTTAAGGCCGGCGCGGCGCTCTGGTTTTGCGGTGGAGTAGAACGCGGCTGCGATGGCGGGAAGGCCAAAGAGCTTGACCCAGCCGGTGGCGGTAAAACCGGCCCACGGCGCAAGTTCATTAAGGGGGCGCGTGCTATGGGAGAGGATGGGGAGCAAGCTGCTCCACGTGGCGTAGATGCCGTCGTTAATGACCAGGTTGTCGTAGTAGATCGGCATGTAGAGCAGGTGGTGCAGCCCCATGGGCTCGAGCGCTCGCTCCAAAAGCACAAAGATGCCCACGCCAAAGGGGCCGACGCTCGTAAGTGCATGGCGCAGCGTTTCGGTCATTGCGTATACGGAGGGCACGATGGCGGCCGAGATAGCGGCAAGGGCAAACACGGCAAAAAAGCTGATGAGGTAGACCAGCGAGGAGCCCGAGAAGGTGCCGAGCCAATCGGGAACCTTGGCATCGTAGAAGCGGTCATGGATGGCGACGACGGTTGCCGATACCGCCAGCGGGCCGATAATGCCGGTGTCGAGCGTCTTGATGCCGTCGATGATGGTGATGCCGCTAGCGGAGGTCAAAGACGACGGGTACTTAAGTCCAAGATTGTCTCCGCTCAGCTTAATGATCTCGCTCAAAAAGAAGCAGTAGGCAAAATAGGCGACGAGAGCCTCGAGGCAGCAGCGAGCCGGTTGTTTTTGGGCAAGACCGATGGGCAGCGCTACGGCAAAAAGGAGCGGGAGGCGTTTAAAGACCGTCCACGAGCCGCGCTGGATGATGGTCCAAAAAGCGTACCAAGGGGTTCCGTATACGGCGAGATCGCCGACGATGTCCGCAGTCGTTGCGAGAGCGGAGACGCCGACCATGAGGCCTGATATAGAAAACAGCATGGCGGGCGCGAACATTGCCCCGCCAAAGCGTTGGATTTTTTGCAGCATGTTCTGCCTTCCGAATATCGAGGCGCGTTGCGCGTGGGGAAACGTTTAAACAATGGATTCATTGTAGAGGACCAGACGAGTGTCGTACCGGCAGTTTTGAGCGAAACCGATTTGGGCATGACAGAAACCGTCAACGGCTAAATCCTGTCGCTTCACCGATATTCGGTTTAAACAACTTTAAGAAATGCTATCGTGCCTAGCCGGAAATGAATAATGTAGAGGTGAAACAATGCCAAAAGCGATATACGAAGGAATCTACCGAGAAATACGCTCGCGCATCATTAATGGGACCTATGCGTTTCAGGAGATGCTGCCAACCGAAGCCGAGCTGACCGCGGAATTTGGCTGCACGCGCAATACCGTCCGCCGCGCTTTGAGCATGCTGGCCGACGGGATGTTTGTGCAGCCCATACACGGCAAAGGCGTGCGCGTTATTTGGCTTAAGGGCGAAACCGACATGTTGGGCGCACTCGAAGAGGTTGAGTCGTTTGGCGAGTTTGCAAAGCGCAACAATGCCGTTGCATCGACGGACGTTAAGTCTTTCGAACATCTGGTTTGCACCGAGCAACTCTCTCGTCACCTGGGCTTTAAGGTGGGCGAGGAGTTGATTCGCGTAGTGCGTGTCCGAAGCCTCAACGGCAACGCGCGCCAAGTGGACCATGGCTATTTTTTGGCGTCGATCGCCAAGGGCCTGACTCCCGAGATCGCGGCAGATTCTATTTACGGCTATCTGGAGCACAAGCGCGGTGTCAAAGTGATGGCGAGCCGTCGTACGGTGAGTGTCGAGCTCGCCAACGATGAGGACTGCAGCTATCTTGACCTCGGCAAATACAACTGCGTTGCCGTCATGGAGAGTCAGTCGTACACCTCGGATGGCATCTTGTTTGAGGTGACGCACACTCGCACACACCCCGAGATCTTCCATTACCGCGTCAATTCCAAGCGATAGCCGGCTAGCTCGCAGCCTGACGAGACTCATGGCCTCAAAGAGAAAACGCCCGGTCAAACCGACGGTACATCGGCTTGACCGGGCGTTTTCTCTGCATTAGATAACAAATAATTGTTTATACAAAACTTGTCAAGTATCAAGTTGAAATTACCGTTCACCGAAGTTTTTCTACCGCTCTAGTAATACTTGTTCAAACAACTAGCCAAATGGCGTATCGTTCAAATCAGCAAAAGGGGCAAAGTCCCCGAGCCAATCTCCGAAGGCGGCGGCAAAGGGTGCCGCCACGGTGTGAAAGGGTGGATTGTAATGAAGAACGAAATGAGCAGAAGGCAGTTCCTGGGCTTTGCTGGTTCCGCGGCTGCAGTTCTTGGTCTGGGCCTCGTGGGTTGCGGTGGTTCTGCCGGCTCCGGCTCCTCTGCTTCTGGTGACGCTGCCGAGGTCTACTTCCTCCAATTCAAGCCCGAGGTCGACAAGGAGTGGAAGGAGATCGCCAAGGCCTATAAGAAGGAGAAGGGCGTCGAGGTCAAGATCGTGACCGCCGCTTCCAACACCTACGAGGAGAAGCTTAAGTCCGAGATGTCCAAGAGCTCCGCTCCGACCCTGTTCCAGGTCAACGGCCCCACCGGTCTTAAGAACTGGAAGGATTACTGCGCCGACCTGTCCGATACCAAGCTCCGCGGTGAGCTCATTGACGACTCCCTGGCTCTGCAGTCCGACGGCAAGGATGTGTGCATCGACTGGGTCCAGGAGAGCTTCGGCATCATCTACAACAAGCAGCTGCTCGAGAAGGCTGGCTACAAGGCCGAGGACATCAACTCCTTCGACAAGCTGAAGGCTTGTGCCGACGACATCCAGGCCCGCAAGGACGAGCTTGGTGTCGAGGGTGCCTTCACTTCCGCCGGCATGGACGACTCCTCCAGCTGGCGCTACACCACCCACCTTGCCAACATGCCGCTCTACTACGAGTTTGAGAAGGAGCACAACCAGGAGGACGACGAGATCAAGGGTGAGTTCCTCGACAACTACAAGCAGATCTTCGACCTGTACATCACCGACTCCACCTGCGATCCTTCGCAGCTTGCTTCCAAGACCGGCGACGACGCCACCAACGAGTTCGCAACCGGCAAGGCCGTCTTCTACCAGAACGGCTCTTGGGCCTACTCTGACCTCGTCAAGGCCGGCATGACCGACGATCAGATTGGCATGATGCCGATCTACATCGGTGTTGACGGCGAGGAGAACCAGGGCCTGTGCTCCGGCGGCGAGAACTACTGGTGCGTCAGTTCCCAGGCTTCCGAGGATGCCCAGAAGGCCACCGAGGACTTCATGTATTGGTGCGTCACCGCTGACACCCCGACCAGCATCATCGCCGACAAGATGGGTCTGACCGCTCCGTTCAAGAGCGCCAAGGAGACCACCAACGTCTTCTCGCAGCAGGCCGTTGCCATGGCCAAGGACGGCAAGAAGACCGTCGCTTGGGACTTCGTCTACATTCCCTCCGAGGAGTGGAAGAAGAACCTCAAGCAGGCTCTGATTGCCTACGCTGCCGATAACAGCAAGTGGGACGGCGTCAAGAACGCCTTCGTCGATGGCTGGAAGACCGAGAAGGCCGCTTCCGAGTAAGCAGTTGCTGCCCAAGCTATCTGATTAGCGACAGGGGGGCGGGCAGACGTTGGTTTGCCCGCCCCCTGCATATTGAAAGGACCCTTTTATGGGCAAAGCACTCAAGCGCTGGTGGCCGCTCTTTATGCTGCCCACGTGCCTGGCGTTTATGATCGGGTTCGTGATCCCTTTTATCCAGGGCTTCTATCTCTCGTTCTGCCAGTTTATTATCATTAGTAACGCGCACTTTGTCGGTATCGAGAACTACGTGCGCGCGCTGTCCGATCCGCAGTTCTCCACGTCGTTCTTCTTTACCGTGGCGTTTGCCTTCCTGTCGACGGTGCTCATCAACGTGATCGCCCTGGCCATTGCGCAGGCGCTCACCCGCAAGGCGCTCAAAGGCACCAACATCTTCCGTACGATCTTCTTTATGCCTAACCTGATCGGCGGCATCGTGCTGGGCTACATTTGGCAGATTCTGATCAACTGCCTGCTCTCCAACGTGGGCGCCCAGCTCATCGCTCTTAACTCTGCTGCTGGCTTCTGGGGCCTTATCATCCTGACCCTGTGGCAGCAGGTCGGCTACATGATGATCATCTACATCGCTGGTCTGCAGTCCATTCCGTCCGATTACATCGAGGCTGCCAAGGTCGACGGCGCTACGGCATGGCAGACGTTTTGGAAGGTTAAGATCCCTAACCTGATGCCGACCATCACCATCTGCCTGTTCCTGTCCATCACCAACGGCTTTAAGCTGTTCGACCAGAACCTCGCCCTTACCGGCGGCGCCCCCGCGCACTCCACCGAGATGCTCGCCCTGAACATCTACAACACGTTCTATTCGCGTGCCGGTATCGCATGGCAGGGCATTGGTCAGGCCAAGGCGGTTATCTTCTGCATCCTGGTCGTGGCCATCTCCATGATCCAGCTTAAGGCCACGAGGTCCAAGGAGGTGCAGCAGTAATGAAACGCGATAAGGTTATCAACCGCGCGCTCTCGATTTTCTTTACGATCCTGTCGCTCGCGTGGATCTACCCCGTGTTCATGATTGCGCTTAATTCTTTTAAGAAAGCGACCGCAATCAGCACCACCACGGCATTCGATCTGCTCACGCCCGAGACGTTCAACGGCCTCGCAAACTACATGCACGCCCTTAACGAGCAGGGCTTTGCCTCGGCATTTATGTACTCGCTCATCATCACGGTCACGTCGGTCGTGCTGATCTTGGTGTGCTGCTCCATGTGCGCTTGGTACGTGGTTCGTGTCAACAACAAGATCTCGAACTTCTTCTATTACCTGTTCGTGTTCTCGATGGTCGTGCCGTTCCAGATGCTCATGTTCACGCTGTCCAATTTGGCGGACCGCATCGGCTTCAACACGCCGTTCAACATCTGCTTTATCTACCTCGGCTTTGGCGCGGGCCTGGCGGTCTTTATGTTCGCCGGTTTTGTAAAGAACATCCCGCTCGAGATCGAGGAGGCGGCCATGATTGATGGCTGCAACCCGGTCCAGGTGTTCTTTAAGATCGTCCTTCCCATCATGAAGCCCACCTATCTTTCGGTCGGCATCCTCGAGACCATGTGGGTCTGGAACGACTATCTGCTGCCCTACCTTACGCTCGACTCCACCAAGTACAAGACCATTCCTATCTTGATCCAGTACTTCCGCGGCGGCTACGGCCACGTCGAGCTCGGCCCCATGATGGCCTGCATCATGATGGTCGTTATCCCCATCGTTATCATGTACATCCTCTGTCAGAAGTACATCATCGACGGCGTGGTGGCAGGTGCCGTCAAGGGCTGATGCCGTAACTGTTTTGCAAGTTTCTGCGGCGCCCCTCAGCGCGGCGCCGCATATCGAAAGGTAGAGACATGGCCGAGATCGTTCTCAAACATGTTCAGAAGGTGTATCCCAACAACGAGTCAAAAAAGAAGGGCTTCTTTGGCAAAAAGAAGAAGACCGAGGAGAAGAAGCACAACCTCAAGGTTACCGAGGACGGTGTGCTCGCTGTAGAGGACTTCAACCTCACCGTTCACGACCAGGAGTTCGTCGTCCTCGTTGGCCCCTCTGGCTGCGGTAAGTCCACGACGATGCGCATGGTCGCCGGCCTGGAGGACATTACCTCGGGCGATGTGCTCATCGACGGCAAGCGTGTCAACGACGTGGCGCCCAAGGACCGCGACATCGCCATGGTGTTCCAGAGCTACGCTCTGTACCCCAATATGACGGTGTACGAGAACATGGCATTTACGCTCGAGCTCAAGAAGGTTCCCAAGGACGAGATCGACCGCAAGGTTCGCTCTGCTGCCGAGATTCTGGGCATTACCGAGTACCTCGACCGTAAGCCCAAGGCACTCTCCGGCGGCCAGCGCCAGCGTGTCGCTATCGGCCGCGCCATCGTGCGTGACCCCAAGGTCTTCCTGATGGACGAGCCGCTGTCCAACCTGGACGCCAAGCTTCGTAACCAGATGCGTGCCGAGCTCATTAAGCTGCGCCACGAGATCAAGGGCACGTTCATTTATGTTACTCACGACCAGACCGAGGCCATGACCCTCGGTGACCGTATCGTGGTCATGAAGGACGGCGTCGTCCAGCAGATCGCCACGCCGCAGGAGGTCTTCAACCATCCCGCGAACATCTTCGTCGCCGGCTTCATCGGCGTGCCGCAGATGAACTTCTTCGATGCCCAGCTGGTGCGCTCGGGCAACGGCTTTACCGTCAAGACCGAGGATATGAACGTGGCACTCGCCCCCGAGACTTGCGCTCAACTTGCCCTCAACTGGGACGGCGGCGACGTGAAGGAGATTACGGCCGGCGTGCGTCCCGAGCAGATCCTGCTTGCTGACAAGGGCGAGGAGGGCGCGCTCCAGGGTACCGTCGAGGTGACCGAGCTCATGGGCTCGACCGAGCATGTCCACGTGACCGCTCCCGACGGCCAGTTTGTTCTGATTATCCCCGTCGTCGACCTCGAGGCCAAGGGCGCGCTCAAGGCTGGCGACACCATCTGGTTCAAGTTCGAGAAGAACGCGACCCACCTCTTCGATAAGGTCTCTGGCAAGAACCTTATCTAGGCCCGGTGCATCCAGGCCCTCCCTTTGGGCGACTGCGGTATTGCCATCCTTTTGCCGCGGTCACATATAAGGCTCCCCTCCCGTCCACTGGGCGAGAGGGGAGCCTTTCTTTGTGTTGGGGCTGTCTGACCGGTCGTTTGTCTCGATCTGTAATGGGTGAGGCTGATTTCGGACGTTAGATGTTACAGATCGAGACGGTTCCGCTGAGCTAACCATTTCATCTAAATCTGTAACACCAAAGGTGAATTTCAGCTGCTAGATGTTACAGATCGAGATAAACCCAAGGGGAGGGGCCGGTATGTCTCAATCTGTAACAGCTGGGACCGTTTTTACCGAGTAGTTGTTACAGATCGAGATTGTTTGGCCGAGTCGGGTCACAGGGTAACGTGCGGGCACAAAAAACGGAGCCGTGTTGCCACGACTCCGCTTTCAAGAGGATGGGTAAAGGAAACGAAATTAGCTCAGGTGCCAAATCTCGTCGTTGTACTGGGAAATGGTGCGGTCGGACGAGAAGGTGCCGGCGTTGGCAATATTGATGAGCGTCTTGCGCATCCAGGTGTCCTGGTCCTCATAGTCGGCCAGCACGCGCTCCTTGGTCTGGATGTACTCCTCGATGTCGAGCAGGGCCATAAACCAGTCCTTGCCCTTAATGTCGTCGTGCAGGCGCTGCAGGCGCTCGGCGTTGCCGGTCGCCATAAAGGCGGGGTTGGTGATAAAGTCCACCAGCAGCTTGATACCGGGCTTGCGGTAGAGCACACCGGCGTCATAGGTGCCGTCGGCATAGAGCTGCTCGACCTGTTTGGACGAGGCACCAAAGGTATAGATGTTCTCGTCGCCCACGAGCTCGGCAATCTCCACGTTGGCGCCGTCGAGCGTGCACAGGGTTAGGGCGCCGTTGAGCATGAACTTCATGTTGGATGTGCCGCTCGCCTCCTTGGAGGCCAGGCTGATCTGCTCGGAGATATCAGCGGCGGGGATCACGCGCTCGGCGGCGGTGACGTTGTAGTTCTCGATCATGACAACCTGCAGGTAGGGAGCTACGTCGGGGTCGTTTGCAATCCACTGCGACAGCGTCAAGATCAGATGGATGATGTCCTGCGCGATAGTGTAGGCAGGCGCCGCCTTGCCGCCAAAGATGATGGTGACGGGGTGCTTAGGTCTGTTGCCGTTCTTGATATCGAGGTACTTCCAGATGATGTAGAGCGCGAGCATCTGCTGGCGCTTGTACTCGTGGATGCGCTTGACCTGGACGTCGATGATGGCGTTGGAGGGAATGGTCACGCCCTGCTCGAGCGCCATGAACTGGCGCATGATGGCCTTGGCCTCGACCTTGGTGGCGGCCAGGCGCTCAAGAACGTCCTTGTCGTCGGCGAACTTGGCGAGTTTGCTCAGATCGCCGGTGCTGCGCCAGTCGGTGCCGATCACATCGTCGAGCAGGCTGGCGAGCGCGGGGTTGGCCCCATGGATCCAGCGGCGGAAGGTGATGCCGTTGGTCTTGTTGGAGAACTTCTCGGGATAGATCTCGTAGAACGGATGAAGCTCGGTGTCCTCCAGGATCTTGGTGTGGAGGGCGGCTACGCCGTTGATGGAGAAGCCAAAGTGGATGTCCATGTGGGCCATGTGGACGGTGTCGTGCTCGTCGATGATGGCGACGCGCGGGTCATCGTGCTCGGCTTTCGCGATCTCATCGAGCTTGACGATAATGTCGGCGATGGCAGGGGAGACCTTCTGCAGGCTGGCGAGCGGCCACTTCTCGAGCGCCTCGGCAAGAATCGTGTGGTTAGTGTAGGCGACCATGGATCGTACGATGGTCACGGCCTCGTCAAACTCGATGCCATGCTCGGTGGTGAGCAAGCGAATGAGCTCGGGGATGACCATGGTGGGGTGCGTGTCGTTGATCTGGACAACGGCATAGTCGGCCAGATCGTGCAGGTTGCTGCCGCGCTCGATGGCCTCGTCGATCAGGAGCTGGGCGGCGTTGCTTACCATGAAGTACTCCTGATAGATGCGAAGTAGGCGGCCCTGCTCGTCGGAATCGTCGGGGTAGAGGAACAAGGTGAGGTTCTTGGCGATCTCGGTCTTGTCGAAGTCGATGGAGCTGCCGGGGACCAGGCCGTCGTCGACGCTCGCCAGGTCGAACAGGCGCAGGCGGTTCTTGGTGGGCTGGCCGTAACCGGGCACATCGATGTTGACGAGCTTGGAAGTAACGGCAAAATCGCCGAACTCGACGGTGTAGGAGCGGTCATCGTCGACTAGGATGTCCTGCTCACCGAGCCACTCGTCGGGGACGGCCTTCTGCTGGTTGTCGACAAAGCGCTGACGGAACAGACCGTAGTGATAGTTGAGGCCCACGCCATCGCCGGTCAAGCCCAGCGTGGCGATGGAATCCAGGAAGCACGCGGCCAGGCGGCCCAGGCCGCCGTTGCCGAGCGACGGCTCGACCTCGAACTCCTCGATCTTGTTGAGGTCGTGGCCTGCGGCGGTGAGCTGGTCCTTAACCTCGTCGTAGATGCCAAGGTCGATCATGTTGTTGATGAGCAGCTTGCCGATCAAAAATTCGGCGGAAATGTAATAGAGCTTTTTCTTGCCGTTGTTGAGCGGGCAGGCGGTGGAGCGCTCCTGCACGAGTTTGACCAGCAGCTTGTAAATGCGACGGTCGTCGAGCTGCTCGAGCGAGGTGCCAAAAGACTGCTCGGCGAGTTCCATGAGGTTAATTTGGGGCATGTTTTCTCCTGTGATGGGTTGTTTCATGTCTGCAATTCATAAGAAGCCCGCGCGAGGGGATTGGGGTGGCCTCGCGCGGGAAAAGCAAGCGCGTCCGCACGGTGGGGAGGGGTCGGGCGCGGTAGCTCCTATTGAGGAAGCTCGATTTCGGCTTCCGACGGGATGCGGAAGTAGGTCTCGGTCCAGTCAGTGAGTTTGTGCTCGAGCTCGCGGGTGATGGCGCCGTCGAGCATGCGCCAGGTCCAGTTGCCGCCCAGCGTGGCAGGGGTGTTGATGCGCGCCTCGTTGCCCAAGTTGAGCAGGTCTTGCATGGTGTAGATGCACGTGTCACTCACGCTGGCGGCGATGGTGCGATTGAGTGCATCTGCCATGGGTTCGCCGGCCTGCTGATGGGTGTACAGGGCTGCCTGCTCGCGCTGACGCGGGGTGGCCGTTCCCTCAAACCAACCGCGCGCCGTCTCGTTGTCGTGGGTGCCGACATAGGCGACGGTGTTGGCGATGTAGTTATGCGGCAGGTAGTACGAGTTGGTGCCCTCAAAGGCAAACTGCAGGATCTTCATGCCGGGGAAGCCCGAGTTGTCGCGCATGTCGATGACGCCGGGGGTGAGGAAGCCCAGGTCCTCGGCGATGATGGGCAGCGTGCCGAGCTTTTTCTCGAGCGTCTTGAAGAACTTGAGGCCGGGACCCTGCGTCCACGAACCGTAGGACGAATCGGGCGAGGAGAACGGCACCTCCCAATAGGCCTCGAAGCCGCGGAAGTGATCCAGGCGGATGACGTCGTACATGTCGAGGGCGGCGCGAATGCGGCCCTCCCACCAGGAGAAGCCGTCGGACTCCATGGCGTCCCAGTCGTAGATGGGGTTGCCCCAGTACTGGCCGGTGGCCGAGAACTGGTCGGGCGGCGTGCCGGCGACGCTCACGGGATTGCCGGCGGCGTCGATCTTAAAGAGCTCAGGCGTCGCCCACATCTCGACGGAGTCACGCGAGACATAGATGGGCAGGTCGCCGATGATGAGAATATCGCGCTCGTTGGCATAGGCCTTGAGGCGGCTCCACTGGCGATCGAAGAAGTACTGCGTCATCTGGTGGTAGAGCATGCGCTCGGGATGGGCGGCGCAGATCTTGCTGGATGCCTCGCCGCGGCGGCGGAGCTCCTCGGGCCACTCCCAGAAGGCCTTGAGCCCGCACTCCTCTTTGACGGTCATGAACTCGCAGTAGGGGATGAGCCAGTCCTCGTTGGCTTGGATAAAGTCATCAAAATCGGCCGGCTTGTCGGCAGCAAAGCGCTCAGCGGCTCGGTCGAGAATCTGACGGCGGCCGCCAAAGATAGCACCGTAGTCGACATTGCTGGGATCGGAGCCCAGGTACACGCCGTCGATATCGTGCTGCTCCAGATAGCCGGCCTCGATAAGCTCGGCAAAGTCGATAAAGTTGGGGTTGCCTGCGCGGGCCGAGAACGACTGATAGGGCGAATCGCCATAGCTGGTCGTCGTAAGGGGCAGAATCTGCCAGTAATGTTGTTTGCACGAGGCGAGAAAATCGACGAAGTCGTAGGCATTCCAGCCAAAGCCGCCGATTCCGTATGGTCCGGGCAGAGATGAGACGGGCATGAGGACGCCGCTTGCACGCTCCATGAATGCGCTCACCAACCTTCTTGTTGTGGGGTCGGCCTGCCGATGGGTGTGCAGTCCGCCTCCGATGTTCTGATTCGATACGCTTATTGTAAAACATGTTGTTTAAACATGTACAGGCAAGATAAAAAAGTTGGTCGATTTTCGGCGAATGGTTACATGCCATGAAAAAGCCCCGACCTCACAACGTGAGATCGGGGCAAGAGCGGTATGTAGGTTTTTGCTACTCGGCGTCGGCGAAGCCGTTGGGGTTGTGGCTCTGCCAGTTCCAGCTATCGCGGCACATGTCCGCGATATCGTACTGGGCCTTCCAACCCATCATGCGCTCGGCCTTGGAGGCATCGCACCAGTTGGCGGCGATGTCGCCGGCGCGGCGCTCGCGGATCACGTAGGGCAGCTCCTTGCCACAAGCCTTGGAGAAGGCGGCGACGACCTCGAGTACCGAGGTGCCGGTGCCGGTGCCCAGGTTAAAGATCTCGACGCCGGTCTTGCCGTTCATCCAGTTAAGGGCAGCAACGTGACCAGAGGCCAGATCGCACACGTGGATGTAGTCGCGCACGCCGGTGCCGTCGGGGGTGGGGTAGTCGTTGCCAAAGACCTGAACGGCCTCGAGCTTGCCCACGGCAACCTGGGCGACATAGGGCACCAGGTTGTTGGGGATGCCCTTGGGGTCCTCGCCGATCAGGCCCGACGGATGAGCGCCGATGGGGTTGAAGTAACGGAGCAGCACGACGTCCCACTCGGGGTCGGCGGTGTGGACGTCCATGAGGATTTGCTCGATCATCCACTTGGTCCAACCATAGGGGTTGGTCGCGGGCTTCTTAGGATCCTCCTCGGTGACGGGCGGGTTGTCCGGGTCGCCGTAGACGGTCGAGGAGCTCGAGAAGATGATGGACTTGCAGCCATGGTTGCGCATGACGTCGATGAGCACCAGGGTGTTCTCGATGTTGTTGTGATAGTACTCGACGGGCTTGCTCACCGACTCGCCGACGGCCTTAAAGCCGGCAAAGTGGATGACGCGGTCGATCTGATGGGTATCGAAGATCTTGTTCATCGCATCGCGGTCGAGCACGTTGGCCTCGTAGAAGGTGAGGTTCTTGGCGGCCTCGTCGCCCACGATGGTCTTGACGCGGTCGACGGCGACGGCGCTGGAGTTGGAGAGATCATCGACGATGACGACCTGGTAGCCACCCTCGAGCAGCTGAACGACGGTGTGCGAGCCGATAAAGCCGGCGCCACCGGTAACGAGGACACAGGTGTCTTTGGGGTCGAGTGCTTTGGACATGTAGTCTCCTATCGAATCAGGAACACTTCTTCAGGGGAGTATAGCGCAGGCAGGGACGCCCAAATCGTGCGCTGTAGGAAAAGCAGAGGATTGTGCTAACGTACTCATAGAAGAGCTTGCGTACGCATAACCTGATCTTTGACATTTGCTTACGAGCCGCTGACCTTGTAGTTTCCTGCCGTTCGTGGAAATCGTTGGGACGCGCCATATGTACGCTAATATGTATGAGTTGAGCGACATATAAATAAGCATGTAACGGAGTACATATGTCACCAAACAGCGATTCTATCCTTTCCCAGGAGCTCTCGCGCCGCACTGCCCTCAAGGCCCTGTTCGGCGCCGCTTCTGCGGCAGTTCTTTTTGGCCTGCCCGCTCGCGCCCATGCGGCGGAGGCTTCCAAAGAAACCACCGATAAACTGAATGCCGCCCAGGCCCAGCTCGACGAGGTTCAGGCCCAGCTCGACAGCATCGCAAATGAGTATGCGGCGCTGGCCAACAAGAATGCCCAGACCCTCAACGACATCGAGAATGTCCAGGGCAAGATTGACGACACGCAGGCCCAGATCGATGAAAAGAAGGCCGAGCTCAAGAAGAAGCGCAATGACCTTTCCGATCGCGTGGCCGCCAGCTACAAGTCCGGCGGCACGAACATCCTGTCGCTGCTGCTGGCCTCTGGCTCGTTTGAGGAACTCGTCGCTAATGCGCACTATGTTGAGAAGATCAACAAGAGCGACCGCGACGCCATCGAGGACATTCAGACCATCCAGGAAGAGCTCGATGCGCAAAAGACCGAGCTTGAGTCGCAGAAAGCCGACTTAGAGAAGCTCAAGGACCAGCAGACGGCTCAGATGCAGGATATGCAGGCCAAGCAGCAAGAAGTCCAGACCGTGCTGAACGGTCTTTCCGACGACGTCAAGGAGCTCATGGCTCAGCGCGATTCCGAGATCCTCGCTGCCGCCCAGGCTGAGGAGGCTGCCAGGAAGGCCGCCGCTGCCGCTGCCGCCGCGAACAAGAACAATTCCTACTCGGGTGGTTCGAGTTCGGGTGGTGGATCGTATGCGCCCGGAACTCCGCAGCAGAATGCCGGCTCGGGCAAGCAGCAGGCTGTCGTCAACGCGTGCTACTCCACGCCTTCGCCGGGTCAGAACTGGTGCGCGGCGTGGGTTACCAATGTCTTCCGTAACGCTGGCGTTGGCTACTTTGGCGGTAACGCGTGCGATATGTTTAACGCATGGTGCTATACCTCCGACCGCTCGGCGCTGCAGGTGGGCATGATCGTGGCCGATTCCTCGCACAGCGGCACGGGTGCTCCGGGCCTTATCTACGGTCATGTGGGTATCTACGTTGGCGGCGGCATCGTTATGAGCAACGAGGGTGCCATTACATCGAAGTCGCTCGATTCGTTCATTAGCTTTTATGGTACTGGCTCTGGCGTGCGCTGGGGCTGGCTTGGCGGTATTGCACTGTCGTAACGGCGGTTTGGTCCGGGACAGTCCGAGAGGCATAAGGTTGCCTGCTCGGGCAGTCCTGCTCGCACGGAGAGCACATTAAGTGCTCTCCGGCTCGTGCGGAACTCGCGATCAACCTTATGCCTCTCGGACTGTCCCGGCCCTCTCGGGTCCTGAGCGCGACACACCGGACTGGGTTATCTGAATAAATATGGTGAAGGCCCCTTTCGGGGCCTTCTTTGTTAAAGGAATTCGCCGACTCGGTGGACTTCGGGTTCTAGGTCTACGTTGAATTGGTCTTTGACGGTTGCCTGGATGTGGCGGATGAGTTCGTCGACATCGGCGGCGGTGGCGTGGTCGGCGTTGACGATGAAGCCGCAGTGCTTCTCGCTCACCTGCGCGCCGCCAACGGCGTGTCCTCGCAGGCCGGCATCCATGATGAGTTTGCCGGCAAAGTAACCCTCGGGGCGCTTGAAAGTGGAGCCGGCGCTCGGCATGTCGAGCGGCTGCTTGTCCTCGCGGCGCTGGCGGTAGTCGTCCATGTCGGCCTTGATCATCGCGGCGTTGCCCGGGGCGAGATTGAAGGTGGCCGAAAGCACGATAAAGCCGTCATCGGCGATGCGGCTCTTTCGATAACCCAGGTTGAGCTCGTCGACATCGAACTCGATGATATTGCCGCTGCCGCGGGTGCCGTCGTCGAGCTGGCGAGCGGGTTTGTAGACGCGCACGGACTCCAGCACATCGGCCATGCAGGCACCGTAGGCACCGGCGTTCATGTAGCAGGCGCCGCCGACCGATCCGGGGATGCCCGAGATGGGCTCCATGCCGGTGAGACCGGCCTCGGCTGCCGCGGCTGCGACATCGGAAAGCAGCGCGCCGGCTGCCGCCGTGACGTGCGTGCCGTCGATCGTAATGTCGGAGAGGCCTTCGCCCAGCGCCACGACGACGCCGCGGATGCCCTTGTCGCCGACGAGTAGGTCGGAGCCGTTGCCCACGATGGTGAGGGGCAGATCGCAGCGATAGCAGGTATCGAGCGTGGCGACGAGGCCCTGCTCGGTATCGGGCGTGACAAAGACGTCGGCCGGGCCGCCGATCTTAAACGTGGTGTGCTCGCGCATGGGCTCGCTCATCAGTACGTTGTCCTCGCCGGCAACGCCAGCAAGCGCGCACAGCAGGTCCTCGTTAAAAAAGTCGTTCTCGTGCATACGAATATCCGCCTTTTGGTGGTCGTTGTCATCAATCGATTGCAATATACCCCACCCGGACGGATTTGGTGCGCTGGCGGCGATAAAACAGCCGTCTACCGGATTGGTAAAGTGTTTATCACCGAGGTAGAGGGGTAGTCGCTATACTTTCAAGAGATTGCGCGTAAACCCGGAAGGAGCGAGATGGCCAACAAAGTCACCCTCAAGCAGATCGCCCAGGAGGTGGGGCTTTCCCCCTCGTCGGTCTCGCTTGTGCTCAATAATCGGCCCTGTCGCATCTCGGAAGAAAACCGCAAGCTCATCAAAGAGGTCGCGGCGCGCAACCACTATGTTCCCAACCAGATCGCGCGCAGCCTGGTCATGCGCGAGTCGCGCACCCTGGGCCTTATCGTCCCTAACATCGAGAGCCGCTTTTTTGCCTCGCTCGCCGGTAGCCTGGAAAAGCGCTGCCGCGAGGACGGCTATGCGCTCTTCATTACCAGCTCGGGCGGAAGCGCCGATGACGATCTGGAGCTGCTGCGCCAGCTGGTGACGCGCGGCGTTGATGGCGTCTTCCTGGTCGTAGGCGACGAGTTCTCCGACGACCGCGCCCTGCGCGAAGAAGTCAGCCATCTGCCTATCCCTGCCGTGATGGTCGACCGTGCCATTGAGGGGCTCGAGTGCGACAAGGTGATGTTCGACCACGAGATGGGTGGCTACATGGTCACTCGCTATCTGATCGAGCAGGGCCACCGTCGCATTGCCTGCTTGGTTAACGCGCGCCGTTCCAATACGGGGCGTAAGCGACTTGCCGGCTATGAGCGCGCGCTGCGCGAGGTTGGCCTGCCTATCGACGCACGTTTGGAGTTTGAGAGCGAGTACTACATTCCGAGTGCCTATGAGGCCTCGGAGGCGGTGCTCGCAACTGATGCCACCGCTGTGTTCGCAAGTTCGGATAACATCGCCCTCGGTCTGCTCAAGCGCTTGCACGAGATGGGGAAGAGCATCCCGGGCGATATCTCGGTGGTGAGCTATGACAACTCGGCGGCCGACGTTCTCTTTGAGCCGGCGCTGACCGCGATTGAGCAGGATCCTGGTGTCCTTGCGGAGCATGCTTTTGGCTGCATGTCCAAGCGTCTTGCCGGTAGGGGCGGCAGGCGTGCCGAAGAGGTCGTCCTGGAGCCGGCGCTTATCGTTAAGGGCAGCGTGCTCGAGCTTACCGAATGTAGCTAAGCGTACTTGTTTGTTTGCATAGATTGCATGCGGAGTGTCCGCTATTTGCCGGCGGGGCCGGGGTGCCTGCCTTGTTTTGAAAAGTGGGCTCCGCGAACTTCTCAAAACAAGGCAGGCACCCCGGCCCTCGTCCGTAAACTCTTCCGCTGGGCGAGCCATAGACGCCGCGTACCGATACGGTAAAGTGGCGGCTTGAAATTGGTGCTATATTCAGCTTGAGTTGTTTAATGCTAGTACGGGAGGGTGATATGGGGCTGTTCAAGAAGAAAAACCCGCAGGATGCCTTTGATCCCGATGTGTTTACCATCACGGATACGATTTTGGACCCACCGCGGTTTACGTTTTTGCCGGCTATCTACCAGGATGCCACGCGCCGCAAGTGGGCCGTGCATCAGCGCGGCGGCGAGCCGAAGATTTTTGACTATGCGGATGTGCTGCAGTGCGAGATTGCCGAGACCGGAAATCCCGAGGATGTGCCGGAGCTCAGCAAACGCGAACTGGCTCAGCAGATTTTGATTAATCCAGCTCAGGCTACCAAAAACAACGCTGCCAAGCGTAATATGTGCCTTGGTATGGGTGTCATCGTTGTCGTGCAAACCGGCAAGGATGAGATTTCGAAGCTTGAGATTCCGGTGACCGCGGGCGAAGTCAAGCGAGACTCCGGCCTATATCGGTCGTATCGGAACGTTGCGGAGCAGATCAAAGAAGCCTTCGACGCCATGAGGCGTCCGGAGCAATGATTCCTGCAGCATCAAGCAGTTGAGGAGCCTTGCCCATGTCGAGTGAACCATATGCGATTCCGCCCAAAGACCGCGCCTTTGAGGGCATTCTTTGGTATATCAAACATTATGACCTGCAGAGTGGCGACCGGCTGCCCGCCGAGCGTGTGCTCTGTGAAGAGCTGGGCGTGTCGCGCACGGCGTTGCGTGCTGCGATCACGTGCCTTATTTCGTGCGGAACTTTGGAAAGCCGCCGCGGTTCGGGCACCTATGTGTGTCCTCCCAAACCGCTGAACATCTTTCAGGAAACATGGAACTATACGCAGGCGGTGGAGAGGGTTGGCTCAAAGTCGACCGCGCGCCTGGTTTGGTCCAAGGTCGTGTATGCCGATATCGATCTTGCCCAAAAAGCCCAGATCGACCTGGGCATGCCGCTCTTCTGCATTCGGCGCGTGCGTGTGGTCAACGGTTCCCCGGCATCGATCGAGACGGCTTACGTCAATCTGTCTTTGTGCCCCTCGCTTCCCGATCACGATTTTGAGCAGGAAAGCCTCTACGACGTTTTGCTCAAGGAGGGGAATGTCCATGTGACGCACGGCAAGGAGCATATTTCCATCAGCCGTCTGAACGCCGACGAGGCCAAGTTGCTGAATGCTCAGGAGGGCACGCCGGTGTTTTACAAGGCTTCGCACGAGCGCGACGAGACCGATGGCTTTGTCGAGTATTGCAAGTCCGTGATTCTGCCGACCAAGTATCGTTTTGCCGATAACGGCGAGGCAGACGGCGTTGCGACGAAGGTGGGTGTCGAATGGCTGATGCAGTAGAAGACTTGCCGGTTTACAAACAAATTCGCCGCTGCATTGCGGAGCGAATCGAGCGCGGCGACTACCCGACGGGCTCGATGATTCCGTCCGAAAACGAGCTGGCCGAGGAGTTTGGCACGACACGCCTGACAATCCGAAGCGCCATGGACGAGCTGGTCAAAAGTGGCCAGATTCGTCGCGTGCAGGGCAAAGGCGCCTTTGTGGGACACAAGTGGTTTGACGAGCACGAACGCAAGGGCGGCTTCCGCCAGTCGGTTTTGGCATCGGGCGCGACGCCGTCGGTGCGCATCCTGGCGCGCTCCAAACGCTACGCCGGCCCGTATTATGCCGACTTGTTTGGCATCGCCGAGGACGATCTGCTTTACTCGGTGCGCCGCCTCAACTGCATCGATGGTGAGCCCGTATCGATCGAGATGACACTGATTCCGTGCCTGCTGTTTCCGGGCATCGAAGACGTGGACATTTCGGTCTTCAGCCTGTTCGAGACCTACGATATGTTGGGACGCAAGCCAGATCAGTCGGTAGAGAAACTCGATATCGAGGCGCTGGGCGCACGCGATGCGAGTTTGCTCAATCTTGAGCCGGGCGATCTGGCGCTCGTGCTGGAAGGCCTGACCTATGACTCGAGTGGGCAGGCAATCGAGCATGCCAAGTCTTTTACCCGCGGCGACGCCGGCGGATATACCTACAACTATTAGCGTCTAGAGCGTCCCTGCGCATGGCGGGGGCGCTCGTTTTTACGGATATATGTCGCTTGACCGATGAGCGGCAAAAACTGACCGTCTACCGAGAGGGGAGGATGAAATCATAAAATCGGTATTAAAAACGGCTAACCTGTAATCGTTTACTGGTATTAAGAACCTTTGAATTGTTGAGCTTGGGGCCAAGATGTCCACAAGGTTAAGCGGCGAGACGGGGCGGCAAGCCTGTCCATTCCGTGCGACAATTCAAACTGCTCGTGAAAGGAGCGGGAATGAAGGAGACCGAGAAGATCGAGATCATGCACTTCGACCAGGAGGGCTACCTCGAGGACGGCAGGAACGTCTACGAGGCCGGCAAGCGGATGACCGCCCTGGCCGACCGCGTGCACGAGGAGGGCTACGACGCCGTCTTCCTGATGGGCGTCGGCGGCACCTGGGACGAGTTCATGCAGCTCGAGTACCTCATGAACAAGTTCGGCGACCGCGACCTCGAGGTCTACCTGATCCACGCCGCCGAGTGGAACGTCATGGGCCACAAGCGCATGACCGACAGGTCCGTCGTGCTGACCGCCTCCGAGTCCGGCACCACCCCCGAGGTGCTCGAGGCCGTCGGCAAGATGAGGGAGATGGGCGTGCGCGTCTTCGCCATGACCAACCCCGAGGGCAAGATCGGGCAGGCCGTGGGCGCCGAGAACTGCGTCATGATGGCCTCCGACCACGGCGCCGGCGGCTGCGAGAAGGGCTACTACCTCGCCGACTGCTTCGGCCTGCGCCTGCTCAACCGCCGCGGCTGCTTCCCCAAGTTCGACCTGTTCATCGAGCAGACGAAGGACGTCTGGAAGGACATGCTCGACATCCGCAAGCGCTTCGAGCCGCGCGCCGAGGAGCTCGCCAGGAAGTACGCGCTGGCCGACTACACCATGTTCATCGGCTCGGGCGCGCTGTGGGGCGAGACCATCCTGTACTCCATGTGCCTGCTCGAGGAGATGCAGTGGAAGCGTATCCGCCACATCACCTCGCACGACTTCTTCCACGGCACGCTCGAGCTGCTCGAGCCCGGCGTCCCGGTGTTCCTGTTCATGGGAGAGGACGAGTGCCGCGCCCTCGACGAGCGCGTCCGCGCCTTCCTCACCAGCGGCGTGACCGGCGACGAGGACTACGTCATCATCGACACCGCCGAGTACGCGATCCCGGGCCTGGACGACGACTTCCGCGTCATCGTGTCCCCCTGGATCCTGTCCGTGCTGACCACCGACCGCCTCGCGCGCAACTACGAGCTGGTCACCAAGCACAACCTCAAGTACCGCCGCTACTACCACCAGTTCGACTACTAATTTCATTTGGGGGAAACCGCAATGAGGCAATACATCTTTGCCAGCCACGCGCATTTTGCGACAGGCATCAAAGAGAGCACCGAGCTGCTCTCGGGCGCGCGCGATAACGTCCACGACCTGTCGATGTTTGTCGACGGCCGCACCGACGTCGCCGAGGAGGCCGCCAAGCTCCTGGCGACCTTCGACCCCGCCGACGACGTAATCGTGTGCACCGACCTGTTTGGCGGCAGCGTCAACAACGAGTTCACCAAGATCGTCCAGACGCGCCCCAACACCTACCTGGTTGCCAACATGAATCTGCCGCTGCTGATCCAGCTGCTCTTTTCGGACCAGGAGGCTCCCGCCGATCAGGTTATCCGCGAGATCCTCGCGGCTGACGATACGCGCGTCAAGTTTGTCAACGACCTGCTGACCGATGCGGATGACGAGGAAGAGTTCTAGTCACCGCCTGCTATTAATGGGGCCGGGTTTCCGGCATGAGACCTTTGGGGGTCAATCATGATTCAACTGCTTCGCGTCGACCATCGTCTGCTTCATGGCCAGGTGGCCGTCTCTTGGGTCCAGGGCTTGGGCTCCGACTGCATCTTCTGCGTTGGCGACAAGGTTGCCAACGATCCCGTCTGGAAGACTACGCTCAAGATGGGAAAGCCGGCCAACGTCAAGCTCGTCATTAAGGACATGGAGCACGCCATCGAGGCCATCAACTCCGGTGTTACCGATAAGTACAAGATGATCATCTGCGTCGCCAGCATCGCCGAGGCCAAGCAGCTTGTCGACGGCTGCCCGCAGATCACCTCCATCAACCTGGGCAACACCAAGTCCAAGGACGAGCAGCGTCCCGATGCCCGTAAGATCTCCCGCCAGATCTTTGTGACTGCTGCCGAGGAAGAGGACATTCGCGAGCTCGTCGGCCGCGGTGTCGAGGTCGAGATTCGCGCTCTGGCCGACGACCCCAAGGTCGATGCCCTAAGCGCCCTCTAATTGAGAACCACGGGCGGCGCGCACGGCGCCGCCCCTATTCGTGGGCGTACCGGATAAACGCTTTACCCGTTACCCCCATCTACCGTTCACCGGGAGTACACGCCCGTTGAGCGATTGGTATTAAATAGTTTTCTCATGACTATATAATTGGTATCAAATCATTTGCACCGGTTTAGGTGTTAACAGCACACCGGTACAAGCTGGATCTGTCTAGGCGATTGTCGGCATGGAAAAGGGCGCGCTGACAAGTCGGGAATCGCCGCGCGGATCCAAGAGGGATCAAAGGGAGGAACAATGCTTGTTCAAGCGATCCTCATCGGACTTATCGCTGCCTTCGGTAAGCTCGATTATCAGCTCGGTACGCTCTATGCGTTCCGCCCGATCGTTCTGTGCCCGCTCGTCGGCATAGTCCTCGGGGACCTGCAGTCCGGCCTCGCCATCGGTGCGAGCCTCGAGTTGCTCTTCATGGGTTCAATCTCCATCGGCGCTTACGTGCCGCCCGATGAGTGTATTGGCGGTGTGCTCGCCTGCGCCTTCGCTATTCAGCTGGGTCAGAGCACCGAGGCCGCTATCGCGCTCGCGATGCCCATCGCCACTCTGTGCCTGGCCATTAAGAACGTCGTCAACGCCGGTATGCCCCTTCTGGTCGACCGTGCCGACGTCTTCGCCAGCAAGGGTAACCTCAAGGGTATCTACGCTATGCACTGGATTATCGGTCTCGTGATTGTCGTCCTGGCCTTTATCCTGTGCTCGGTCTCCTTCTATCTGGGTGCCGACGCCGTTCAGGGCCTGCTCGACTTCATCCCGACGTTCGTCCTCGATGGCTTTGGCGTCGCAGCCAACATCCTGCCTGCCATGGGCTTCGCCATGCTCGGCCGTCTGGTGCTTACCAAGCAGCTCGTGCCGTTCTACTTCCTGGGCTTCCTGCTGTGCTCCTATGCCAACGTGCCCGTCCTCGGCGTCGCCCTGATCGCAATCATCATCGGCATCGACAAGTACGACCTGCTGGGCCTTGGTGGCGCCCAGTCCCAGCTTTCTGTGGAAGGGGATGAGGACGATGACTTCTAATTCCGAGAACCAGATTACTCGCTCCGACCTCATTAAGAGCGCCGTGAACACCGGCGCCCTGGGCATGGAATTCTCCTGGACCTACTACAAGCAGATGAACATTGCCTTCTGCCTGATGGTCGCCAACATGCTCAAGAAGATCTATGCCGGCCGTCCCGATGATTACGCCGAGGCCTTGCACCGTCACAGCGCATTCTTCAACATCACCCCGCAGCTCGCTCCCTTCGTGGGTGGCATCGCGATGGCCATGGAAGAAAAGGTCGCTCGTGGCGAGGTTGAGCCCGAGAGCGTCAACGACATCAAGGCCGCCCTCATGGGTCCGCTTTCCGGCCTGGGTGACTCCTTCTTCCTGTCCACCCTGCGCGTCGTCGCCGCTGCCGTGGGCATCAGCCTGTGCCAGGCCGGCAACGTCTTTGGCCCCATCGCCTTCCTGCTCGTCTACAACATCCCGGCGTTCCTGATTCGTATCTTTGGCGCTATTAAGGGTTATGAGCTAGGCATTGGCTTCCTCGACGAGGCTCAGAAGACCGGCCTGATGCAAAAGATCATGGCCTGCGTCGGCATTGTCGGCGTCATGGTCGTCGGCGCCATGAGCAAGGACATGTTCTGGGCTTCGTTGCCCATCGCCATTGGTCAGGGCGACTCCGCCCAGACTCTCCAGGACATCCTGGACGGCATCATGCCCGGTATGCTCGGTATGGCCGCCTTCTGGCTCTACTACTGGCTGCTCTCCAAGAAGATCAACCCGATGGTCCTGATCCTCTGCACCATGGTCGTGGGCATCATCGGCGCTTACTTTGGCGTGCTTGCCTAATATGTTCGAATCGCGCTTCCATCGCGTCTAACGGTTGCGTCGATCTTTGGGGGCTTGTCGCATCTGCGGCGGCCCCCTGTTTTTTAAAACTCCGTACGAAAGGGGAGGGCTATGGTCGTACCCGAGCTTTCGCTCATGAACATCAACCATCGTTACTACAGCATCGAGACGTTTTTTAAGGCTGCAGGTGAGGCCGGCTATCGCAATATCGAGCTGTGGACCGGCTCGATGCACCTGTATGTGGATTGCCATGAGCACGATTCGGTGGATAAGATTCGCGATCTTGCCGCCCAATACGGTATCAAGATCGTGTGCGTGTGCCCCGAGCAGAACAACCCCAAGCCGTGGAACGTCGCGGTGCGCGGTGAGGCGGGCCAAAAACGCATCCTCTCGTACTTTAAGAATGTGATCGACGTTGCCGTTGAGTTGGGCGTGCCGCAGATTCTGGTGACGAGTGGTTGGGCCTATCTGGACGAGCCGGCTGAGGACGCCTGGGCCCGCAGCGTTGCCATGCTGCGCTCGGTGTGCGCCTACGCCGATACGCGCGGTATTCGCGTCGCGCTCGAGGCCCTGCAGCCGTCGGAGTCCGTGTTGGTCAACACCGCACAGGATGTCGCGCGCATCCTCGAGGCGGTCGATCGTCCCAACCTGAAGGCCTGTATCGACTTTGGCGCCATGGAAGTTGCCGGCGACACGATCGACGGCTACTTTGAGGTTTTGGGCGACAAGATCGTTCACACCCACTTTGTAGATGTGGGCGGCGGCACGACGCATCTTGCCTGGGGCGACGGCGAGCGTGATATGCGTGCCGACCTCGAGGCACTCATGCGCCACGGCTATACGGGCTATGTCTCGGCCGAGACGTGTGATGGCCGCTACTATCAGGATCCGTCCAAGGCGACGACTCAGGTTATCGAGATGTATCGCCGTGTGACAGCGGAGATGGAAGCCGAATAACTAAACTGCGCGGTTGCGCCGGAAACGCTTGGGCGGGTCTGGCGCAACGCTTTTATAGCTGGCGAGTTGTGGGGAACCCGTTGGCAGTAGCGCTCGAAATAGACAACTATTGGCGTTGTAATACCACTCGGGCGAGGAAACCGACCGTTCGCCGCAAATCTCCGTGAGTTTGGATTGGTATTAAATAACAAGCAATCGTATGGCTATAATTGGTATCAGCAAGAAGCGCGATGTATAGAATTGCGCACATGTGATGGGAGGACACACATGAAGGAGACCGAGAAGATCGAGATCATGCACTTCGACCAGGAGGGCTACCTCGAGGACGGCAGGAACGTCTACGAGGCCGGCAAGCGGATGACCGCCCTGGCCGACCGCGTGCACGAGGAGGGCTACGACGCCGTCTTCCTGATGGGCGTCGGCGGCACCTGGGACGAGTTCATGCAGCTCGAGTACCTCATGAACAAGTTCGGCGACCGCGACCTCGAGGTCTACCTGATCCACGCCGCCGAGTGGAACGTCATGGGCCACAAGCGCATGACCGACAGGTCCGTCGTGCTGACCGCCTCCGAGTCCGGCACCACCCCCGAGGTGCTCGAGGCCGTCGGCAAGATGAGGGAGATGGGCGTGCGCGTCTTCGCCATGACCAACCCCGAGGGCAAGATCGGGCAGGCCGTGGGCGCCGAGAACTGCGTCATGATGGCCTCCGACCACGGCGCCGGCGGCTGCGAGAAGGGCTACTACCTCGCCGACTGCTTCGGCCTGCGCCTGCTCAACCGCCGCGGCTGCTTCCCCAAGTTCGACCTGTTCATCGAGCAGACGAAGGACGTCTGGAAGGACATGCTCGACATCCGCAAACGCTTCGAGCCGCGCGCCGAGGAGCTCGCCAGGAAGTACGCGCTGGCCGACTACACCATGTTCATCGGCTCGGGCGCGCTGTGGGGCGAGACCATCCTGTACTCCATGTGCCTGCTCGAGGAGATGCAGTGGAAGCGTATCCGCCACATCACCTCGCACGACTTCTTCCACGGCACGCTCGAGCTGCTCGAGCCCGGCGTCCCGGTGTTCCTGTTCATGGGAGAGGACGAGTGCCGCGCCCTCGACGAGCGCGTCCGCGCCTTCCTCACCAGCGGCGTGACCGGCGACGAGGACTACGTCATCATCGACACCGCCGAGTACGCGATCCCGGGCCTGGACGACGACTTCCGCGTCATCGTGTCCCCCTGGATCCTGTCCGTGCTGACCACCGACCGCCTCGCGCGCAACTACGAGCTGGTCACCAAGCACAACCTCAAGTACCGCCGCTACTACCACCAGTTCGACTACTAAGAGCTGGCCGCAGGGCCGATATCTTGGCTGGTTGATATCTCGACCCTACACAAGGGCGTCCGCATTCGCGCGGGCGCCCTTTTTGCGTTGCCGTCGGCGCAGGGTGTCCTCGGCGGAAATCTCATCCCGGAATTTCGGCTCAGAGTGGGATGCGGTTTCCGGATGCGTCCCATTCTGAAGCCCCGAAACGGGACGCGCTTTCCGCTTGGGGTCCGATCCGGAAAACTCATCCCGTTCCGAGCATCAAATCCGGGACATGCTTTCCGCGCTCCGCCCCTTGCAGAAAGCGCGTCTCCTTCCAAACACAAATCTTGCGGTACAGCTTCTGCAAAGACGCGAAGTGGCCGCTGACAGCAAAGAGGGGCTGCCGAGACAATGCCCGACGGCCCTCCCCTCATAACTTGCTATCGATGCCAATCGCCACAAGGGCGCGGCTGCCTACTTGCTGATCGCGCCCGTCATATAGATAAACTGCACGCGATTTATATGTCCGCCCTGCTCGCCGTTGACAAAGTCCGTCGGCGTAAAGCCGGGGTTGAGCATTTCCTCGATCTTGTCCTTAACGGTGTCGATGACCTGAGTATCGAGATTGCTCGTTCGGTCGGTAAGCTCCTGCATGCCGTTGCCGAGCTCGGATGCGCCGCTGGCAAGCGTACCTGCACCCGAGGAGAGAAGATTCATGCCGCTAGCAAGGCTAGCAGCACCTGTCTTGAGCTGCGCCGCACCGTTGTTGAGCTGTGATGCGCCGTTGGCAAGCGCGGGCGTGGCACCGTTGAGCTGCTGTGTGCCCGCAGCAAGCTGGTCGGTGCCCGCGGCAAGAGCCGCGGCGCCATCGCTCAGCTGACCCGCGCCCGTTGCTGCAGAGCCAACACCGGCGACAAGACCGGGGTTCACGGCCGTGGGGTTTGCCGGGTTGATCGCGCTGTTCATATAGGCGATGGCTCCGGCCAGGCTCAGCTGTTGGCCATCCTGGACAGTGGTGTAGCCCTGAATGGCGCTATCGAGCGCGGTGACGGCACCCTGGGCGCCGCCCTGGGCGCCGGCCGCCTGGGCCAAAGTCGTAACCTGATCGGTAAGCGTGCCAAACATGGACTCGGCACCCTTAAGGCCCTGCGACACCTGCGTGTTAAGACCCTGCGCGCCCGCAACGGCATTGGATGCAGAATCGAGAAGCGCGGTAAGACCCGTCGCATCGGCGCTCGATGCCGCCGTGGCGGCGGCACCCGCGCTGGTAGCAGCACTGCCGGCACTTGCGGTGGCGGCATCCAGCTGTGCCGTAGCCTCGCTTAGCTTGGCTGCCGCAGCCTTGGCGGAGTCGAGATCGGCCGCGTTATCCAGCGCGTCCTGAGCATCGGCGACCGCCGCCTTGGCAGCGGCAATAGATGCAACGGTGCTCTCGGCGCCAGCCTTTGCGCTCTCGGCGTTAGCCTTTGCCGCATCGTTGCCCATGGCGCTTGCGGCCTGCTTTGCCCCGCCGAGCGCCTGCTGTGCACCGGCAAGGTACTGCCCCTCGCCGCTGAGCGCCGCCGTAAGACCCTGCGGCCCGTACAGCGCGCTGTAGGCGTTGCCCGACGTAGCGGTCACGGCGTCCTGGGCCGCCTTGGCCGCAGCCTGCGCCTTGGCAAGGTTTGCCTCCTGAGCCTGCTTGCCCAGCGTCAGCGCGTCGACGTACGTATCGGACCCAGCGGCAATTCCACTTATGCCGCCCGAGATCTGCTGTGCGCTCCCCTGCAGCTTGGAAAGGCCCGCCGAAAGATCGGACGTACCGCCCTTAAGCTGCACGGCACCGGCATTAACCCCCTCGGCACCGGCATTAAGGTTGCTCACGCCTTCGACCAGCGTGGGGACCTGCGCGTTGAGCTGACTCGTACCCGCCGCGAGCGCAGCGGCGCCACTGGACAGCGTGCCGGCACCGGTATTGGCCGTGGCAAGCGAGGCCGCGAGCGTCTTGACACCGTCGGCAACCTGGCCAGCACCGCTATTGGCCGTAGCAATACCGTTGGAGAGCTCCACGAGCTGGCTCGTATCCATGCTGCTCGAGTCCACATCGATGGCAAGATTCAGCGGCACGCCGACAATCTGCCAGCCATCAAACTCAAAATCCTCAACATCGGTCGTAATGGTGTAGTCTCCGGTGCTGCCGGGAATCACCATGTAGGTAAGCTGCGTGTTGGAGCCGTTGGCAGCAACCGTGGCGCCCTCAGCCTCAATATCGTGTGCCTCGGCATCCTTAAGCTGACCGGTAATCTGAACCAGGTAGTTATCGGCATAATCGCCACCGGTATAGGCGTCATTCTTTTCGACCTTGAGCTTCATGGTGAGCTTGCCGCTCTTGCCCGCCAAATCCTTGGCGTCGATATCGCGGCCATCGAGCTGGTATGCCACGGTGACGTTCCACGGCATCTGAGTGTTCTTGTCCAGATCGCCCTGGTAGACAAAGTCCTGCACTCCCTGGCCCGTAACGGCAACCGACCCGCTGTCGTCCGTTAGTTTTTGAGTCGTCGATAGGTTGGTCACTTTGTTATAGGTGCCGGCATCGTCGATCTTGACGCCCTTATTGGCCTCGAAGCTATTGACCACGTAAACACCCGTGCGATTGCCGTCGGCATCGGTTTTGACGTATACGACCTGGTTTTTCTTATATCCCGGCGTGCTGTTATCGGAGTCCGTCGCCATCTGTTCACTCGTAGCCGAGGCAGCGCTCGTCGACCCTACGCCGTCGGCGAACACAACGGCACCGGGAACGGTAAGGGCCACGGTCAGACCGGCGGCAAGAGCGAGCGCAGCGATGCGCTTATGGGGACGACGTACAAGATCGCGTTGGGCTTTGAGCTCTTTCGAAGCGGCATCAGTGGTATGGGTATGCATTGCGGTATTCCTTCCAACTGCTTTGTAAAACGTTACTGAGCGGAGCCGTCCGCAGCCGATGCCTCGGTGGTATCCGAAACCGGATCCTGGGCATCCTTGGGCAAAAAATGAGCTTTGAGCGTGGTCTTGCCGATGAGGCCATCGAGCACATACAGGAAACCCGGCAGCGCAAAGAGTACGGCGACTAGGGAGATGCTCACGCCGACGCCCAGGAACCAGCCGATCTGCTTGAGCACGCCGTGGCTCGAGATCGCATGGATCAGGAAGCCACTGATCAGCAGAACCGATCCAGAGGTCAAAACAGGAATCGTGCAAGCTTCCATGGTCTCGAGTAGCGCTTCGCGCTTATGCATGGTCACGCGGTCCTCACGATAGCGGTCAGCAATCAGGATGCCGTAGTCGACGGCAACGCCCAGCTGGATGGAGCTCACAATTAAGTAGGCGAGGAAGAACTCGTGCATATCGGTGTAGAGCGGTGCAGCAAAGTTGATCCAGATCGAGGTCTCAATCACGAGCACCAAGATGATCGGCAGGCTCAGCGACTTGGTGGCCAGCAGCAAGACCGCGAACACGGCCACGACGGCGATGAGGTCGACCTTGCCCTTATCGACGGTGATGGTGTCCTTAAGGTCGGTGGTGCTCACGCCCTCGCCGGCGAGCATTGCCTTACCCGGATAATGTTTGTCCGCGATACAACGAATCTTCTTGACCAGCTTAAATGTACTCGGACCCTCGTAGGGCGCGGTAACCGTGAGCACCAAACGGCTGTAGTGCTCTCCCTCCACCAGATCGAGCGTGTCCTTTTCGGCCATGCCCGTGGGGATATAGGGACTCGCAACGTCAACATAGCTCTGGATGGACTTGACCTCGGGGAGCGCCTTGAGCTCATTGGAGAGTGCCTGCTCCTCGCTCACCTCTCCACGGGGAACGAGCACAACGTAGGTATCGGAGTTGCCAAAGACCTCCTTGACCTTGTCCATATCCTGACCAAGCCGCGTATCCGAACCAAAAATGTGCGAAGTGCCGTAGTAGTACGTGATATCGCTGGAGGTCGATGCCACACGCGCAGGGTAAACCACGGCGAGGATCACGACGGCAGCGGGGATACAGACCTTGAGCACCAGACGGGCGAACTTACCCAGCGGCGGGACAAAGGGCCTGTGCTGCGATTTTTGCACAAAGCCATCGAACTGAACGAACATCGAAGGAACAAAGGTAAAGACCGATACCAGGCTGATGGCGATACCCTTTGCAAGGGCAAGACCAAGGTCGGGGCCGATCTTAAACTGCATGGCGGCAAGCGCGATAAAGCCGATGCAGACCGTGCAACCGCTCGAAAACACGGCGACCGAGGACAGGCAGCACGACTGCACCATGTCTTCGGCAACGCTGCCGTGGCGGCCACGCTCCTCGTTAAAGCGGTGCAGCAAAAAGACCGAGAAGTCCAGCGCGATGGCAACCTGCAAAATGGAGCCCGCAGAGTTGGTGACAAAGCTAATCTCGCCAAAGATGAGGTTGGTGCCCCAGTTGATAAACACCGAGACGCCCAGGCCCAGCAGCACCAGGATGGGTTCGGCCCAGCTGGTAGTCGTGATGACCAGAATCACGAAGATAATCGCTATGACAGCGACCGTGATAATGCTGATCTGCTGCTCGGTCGATGTGGTGGCGAGCGCGTTAGACATGGCCGAGCCCGTAATGGCGCCCTCGTCGCCCACGATATCTCGAATAGCGTCGGTTGCCTCGATCTCCTTTTCGGAATTAACCGTCACCGTAAACAGGGCGTTGTTCTTTTTGTAATAGGTCTCAACGGTGTCTTTGTCTTGCGTGGCAAGCGGCTGATCGATATCTGCCGCGTCGTCAAGCCATAGGACCTCCTCGACGCCGTCGACCTTTTTGATTTTGTCCTTGTATTTGAGCGCCTGAGCGATCGAGACATTGGGCACCATAACGCGACAGTTGGGAACGTCACCCTCAAACTCATCACCCATGGTATTCAGAGCGACGGTCGACGCCGCTTCGTCGGGCAGATAGCTCGTAATGTCGTAGTTAACGCCTACAAACTGGCGCAGGAACAGGCATACCAGTGCTGCCACCGCATAGAACGCGATGATGGGTTTGCGGTGCTTCACGACCCATCGAAATAGCTTCTCTTTCAACCTCAATCCTCCATAACGCTCAGCCTATGTTTTGCTCTTTGTTATATTCCACATTTGGTAGTTATACAACATGTGTAGGATAAAGGCGCCATAAAGATATGCGATTGACGCGGTCCCGGAGCCAAAACAGCCGCTGCAGAAGCAGTTCGGAAAAGGTCCTCAGCGGAAACTGCATCCCAGTTTTTAGACGAAAAACGGGATATGGTTTCTGGTTGGCCTAGATAATCGTCGGATTTAGCTGAGCGTCTGCCCCTATGTTTCCAAATGAATACGGTGTGAGCTTCGGACAAGGATTTTCCCCGCAAGCACTCTAGTATGCTAAAGTACCCAAAAGACCGGCGGAGCTATGCCGGTCGTTTGTTCTGTATGCAACACAGCATGAGGAGGCTCACCAGATGACGGCCACACCGTGGGGATTCCGGGACATATTGCCCGAGGAGGCTCAGGCGCGCGAGGAGATTGCGCTGACGGTGAAGGGCTGCTTTAGGGAGCATCATTATCTGCCGGTTGAGACGCCGCTGCTCGAGGACAAGGGCTCGCTCGAGGAGGGCGGCCGTATCGCGGACACGCCGTTTAAGCTTTTTGACGATGACGGCCGCTTGTTGGTGGTTCGTCCCGACAATACGTTGCCGATCGTGCGTTTGGTCTCGACCCGCATGCGCGCGGCCGACTTGCCGCTGCGCCTGCGCTATGAGGCGCCGGTGGTTCGCGAATGCCAGCGCAATGCCGGCGGTTCGCGTCAATTTACCCAGCTGGGTTTTGAGCTCATCGGCGCGGGCGATACCGCGGGCGATGTCGAGATCGTCTCGCTGGTGGCCGAGGCCGTTCGCAAGTTGGCGCTGCCCGATGCGCGCATTATCGCAGGTAGCGTGCGCCCGTTTAAGGAGCTGCTCGCGGCGTGCGAGGATCGCGAGCTGGCTGCCGAGGCTCTGCGCTGCGTGCACGCCAACGACTTTGTGGGCCTCGATGCCCGCGTGGCGGCAAGCGCCGAGACCGATGCCGTTAAGGCCGCCGTCAGCGAACTGCCGCGCCTGCATGGTGGGGCCGAAGTGCTCGATCGCGTGGATGCGCTGCTGGCGGCTGCCGGTATTGTCGCGCCGCTCACGCGTGAGCTGCGCGCGCTGGTCGAGGGCCTGGCGCCCGAGGACGCTCAGGTGCTGTCCTTCGACTTTTCCATTATGAATTCTTTCGATTACTACACGGGCCTGGTCTTTAAGGCCTATGCCGGTGGCCTGCCCGATCCGGTGGGCTCGGGCGGTCGCTACGACTCTATCTTTACCGGCGCGTTCGGCGACGGCATCGAGGTGCCGGCGGCGGGCTTCGCCTTTTCGCTCGAGCGTCTGGAGGCCGCGTGCACCTCTGCCGAGGACGCCGCCTCCGATGGTGACCACGCCGTGGGCCGCGGCGCCGAAGGCCCGCTACGCATCGCCGTGCCCAAGGGCTCGCTTAAGGCCGACACGCTCGACGTGCTCGAGGCCGCGGGCCTGGACGTCTCTGAGCTGCGCGACCCCGGCCGTCACCTGATTGTGCGCGGTCGCGACACGCGTGCCGGCGAGGGCACGGTCGGCGATATCGAGTTTGTCATCGTGCGTCCCAGCGACGCGCCCGCTTTTGTGGGCTGTGGTGGTGCCGATTGCGGCATCTGTGGCTGGGACTCGCTCATCGAGGCAGACCTCAACTTGCTGCAGCTGGTCGATCTGGGCTACGGCCTGTGCACGTTTATCGAGGCAGAGCCCGCGTGGCGCGCCGGCCAGGCCGAGCGCAACTATGCCCGCCGCGGGTCGCTTCGCGTGGCCACCAAGTATCCGCGCATCGCGAGTGCCTGGTATGCCGAGCGCGGCGTGAACGCCGATATCGTCTCACTGCACGGCAACATCGAGCTGGGCCCCATCGTCGGCATGACCGATCGCATCGTGGATATTACCGCCACGGGCGCCACGCTGCGCGATAACGACCTGGTCATCACCGGCCGCATCATGGACTGCACGGCCCGCTTCTTTGTCAATCCGGGCGCCGCACGTCTGGATCCGCGCGTACGCAATCTGGCAGATCGCTTGGCGGCAGCCGTGAAGGGCAAGCATTTTGAGCCCGTTGCGGGCTCGGCACAATAGCGCGAGCACTCACGGGCGCCCCAACGTCCGGGCTGCGGGCCGACTGGCGCCGCCGTCCGGCCTCTCGTTTTTCGAACACAACCTCGACCGATAGGGGATACCGAAATGAAGACCATCAAGCTTGCTCCCGGTGAGCGCCTCGTTACCAACCAGCTCAACCGCAAGGGCGTGCTGCCGCAAAACATCGTCGACGCCGCCCGCGATATCGTGGCCAACGTGCGCGCCAATGGCGATGCCGCGGTGCGCGACTACTGTCAGCGTTTTGACGGCGTTGAACTGCAGAGCTTCCGTTTGCCGCAAGAGCAGATCGATGCCGCGCTCGAAGGCCTTGATCCCGCCTTTGTCGCGGCGCTCGAAAAGGCTGCACGCCAGATTCGCGAGTTCCACCAGCGCGAGGTCGAGCAGAGCTGGTTTGCCACGCGTGCGGACGGCACCATGCTCGGCGTTAAGGTGACCCCGCTCGCGGCGGCCGGCATCTATGTGCCGGGCGGTCGCGCGCAGTACCCTTCCACCGTGCTTATGAACGCCATTCCCGCCAAGGTGGCCGGCGTCAAACGCGTGGTTATGGTGACCCCGCCGCAAAAGGATGGACTGATTAGCCCGTATACGCTCGCGGCCGCTAAACTCGGCGGCGTGGACGAGATCTATATGGTGGGCGGCGCCCAGGCCGTGGCCGCACTGGCGTACGGTACCGAGACCATTCCGCGCGTCGACAAAATCACCGGCCCGGGCAACGCCTTTGTCGCCGCTGCCAAGCAGATTGTCTCGGGCGACGTGGGTATCGACATGGTCGCCGGTCCCTCCGAGGTCTGCGTGCTGGCCGATGCCACGGCCAAGCCTATGGTGGTCGCGGCCGACCTGATGGCTCAGGCCGAGCACGATCCGCTGGCAGCCTGCTATCTGGTGACCTGCGATGAGCAGTTTGCGCGCGAGGTCGAGGCGGGCATCGACATCCTGGTCGCGCAGTCGCCGCGTGCCGAGATCACGCGTGCCTCGCTCGACAATGAGGGCACCATCGTGGTGGCCGCCGATATGGCTGCCGCCGTCGAGGCGGTGAACACCGTGGCGCCCGAGCACCTGGAGCTGCACTGCAAGGATGCGATGGGCCTGCTTGGTGGCATTCGCAACGCTGGCGCCATCTTTGTAGGCGCCTGGAGCTCCGAGCCGCTTGGCGATTATGTTGCCGGCCCCAACCACACACTGCCGACCGGCGGCACGGCCATGTTCTCCAACCCGCTTTCGGTCGAAGAGTTCGTTAAGCGCTCGAGCGTCATTTGCTATACGCCTGAGGGTCTGCTCTCCGACGCTCCCGCTACGCAGCGCCTGGCCGAGGCCGAGGGCCTGTGGGCGCACGCGCTTTCGGCCGCACTGCGCCGCCGCGTGCTGGAGCAGGGCGAGGGTGCCGTGAGTGCCGAGTCGCTGGCCGCGGCCGACCTGACGAAGGTCGCCTGGCCGGGCGACGCCGTGGCGACGGTTGCTGAGGGCGTGGACCTGGCGGCGGCTGCGGGCGGTGCCGCTGGCGCGACCGGCGAGGAGGTCTAACATGGCCGAACTCACGCCGCGCATGAAGGAGCTCGTCCAGCCCTACCTGGCCGGCATTGAGCCCTATGATCCCAACTTCACGCCCACGCGCATCAACCTTTCGGCCAACGAGAACACCTATCCCGTGCCGGCCGGCGTGCGCGAGGCGATTGATGCAGCCCTGGCTGCCACGCCGCTCAACCGTTATCCCGACCCCATGTCCAACGACCTGCGCGATGAGCTTGCTGCTTGGCATGGCGTGACGCGCGAGAATATCTGCGTGGGCAACGGCGGTGACGAGCTGCTCTATAACTACTTGCTGGCGTTTGGCGGCGCGGGGCGGACCCTGCTCAACTGCCCGCCGTGCTTTAGCGAGTATGCGTTCTTTGCGTCGCTGTGCCAGACCGAGGTGCGCGACGTGTGGCGCGACCCGGCGACCTTTGAGCTCGACCAGGCGGCGGTGCTTGCGGCGGCTCCCGAGTGCAATCTGGCGATCGTCACCTCGCCCAACAATCCCACGTGCGACGTGGCTCCGCTCGATTTTGTCGCGGCGCTGTGCGACGCGTGCCCTGGCATGGTGATGGTCGACGAGGCCTATGTTGAGTTTGCCGATGATTCGTTTGGCGCTGCCACGACGGCGCAGGCGCTCATCGCCGAGCATCCCAACCTGGTGATTCTGCACACGCTGTCCAAGGCGTTTGGCGCTGCCGGCGCGCGCCTGGGCTATGTGATCGCAGCGCCCGAGGTTATTGACGTGTTCGCGGCGATTCGCCAGATCTACTCGGTTAACGTGCTGAGCCAGGCGGCGGCGCTCGCCTGCGTGCGTGCCCGCGATGCATACGCGCCCGTGGTGGCTCAGGTCGCGGCTGAGCGCGATCGCGAACTTGCAGCGCTGCGTGCGATGGCCGCCGAGGGCATGCCCGTGGAGGCATGGCCGAGCTCGGCGAACTTTGTGCTCGTGCGTACGCCGCATGCCACGCGTGTGCGCGAGCGTCTGCGCGACGAGTATTCCATTCTGGTGCGCGACTTTAGCTACGCGCCGGGTCTCGCGGACTGTCTGCGCATCACCGTGGGCACGCCGCAAGAAAACGACGAGGTGCTGGCTGCGTTTGCCGCGCTGGTGAAGGAGGAGATGTAGATGGACCGTTATGCCGAGGTGACCCGCAAGACGGGCGAGACCGATATTGTCGTAAAGCTCGACCTGGACGGAAGCGGCGTGTGTGATATCTCGACCGGCGTGCCGTTTTTCGATCACATGCTCAACGCCTTTGGCCGCCACGGCCTGTTCGATCTGACGGTACATGCGGTGGGCGACGTTGAGGTCGATGCTCACCACACTGTCGAGGATACGGGCATTGTGCTGGGCGAGGCGTTTTGCCAGGCGCTGGGCGACAAGGCGGGCATCACGCGCTTTTCCGATGCGGCGATCGCCATGGACGAGACGCTCGTGATGGCTGCCGTGGACATCTCGGGCCGTGGCCAGGCTTATTGCGAGCTGCCCGTGCCGACCGAGCGCGTGGGCACGTTCGATACCGAGCTGGCCGTCGAGTTCTTTTATGCCTTTGCACGCGATGCCAAACTCACACTGCACGTGCGCGAGCTGGCGGGTGGCAACTCGCATCACATTATCGAGGCCGCCTTTAAGGCCGTGGGCCGCACGATGCGCCACGCCTGCGAGCTCGATCCCCGCGTGCAGGGCATCCCCAGCACCAAGGGCTCGCTGTAACCGCAACAAAGGCAAAAACCACTACGAAGGTGCCTGTCCCCTTTGTGGTGGTTTTGGACGATGAGATAAGGGAGGGGTCGCGTGGGCGAACCGAAGATCGTGGTGGTCGACTACCACAAGGGCAACTTGTCGAGCGTTGCGCGCGGGCTTGCGCGCGCCGGTGCCGCCGCCTGCACGTCGGACGATCCGGAGCAGATCCGCAACGCCGACGGCCTGGTCATCCCGGGCGTGGGCGCGTTTTACGACGCGGTCGCCTTTATGCGCGAGGGCGGCGAGGCGGACGCGGTGCTCGACGCCGTTGCCGCCGGAACTCCGTTGCTCGGCATCTGCCTGGGCCTTCAGTTGTTTTTTGAGCGCGGCAACGAGGGCGTTCCTGCGAGCGAGAGCGCGGTCGCCGACGGCAACGCCTCCGAGCGGGCCGGTGCCCTCTGGGTCGATGGCCTGGGTATTATGCGCGGTTCGTGCACGCGCCTGGAGTCGAGCCGCCTGAAGGTGCCGCACGTGGGCTGGGACCAGGTGCACATGACGCCCGCCGGTGCGGCCGATCCGCTGCTTACTGGTTTTGCCGAGGGTGCCAACATGTACTTCACCCACAGCTACGCGGTGGCCGACGATTCCGATGCCGCCGATGTGCTGGCGCGCACGCACTATACGCGGAGCTTCCCGTGCATCGTGCGCCATGGCAACGTGTGGGGTTGCCAGTTCCATCCCGAGAAATCCTCCGCGCTGGGTCAGCGCATCCTTAAGAACTTCGTCAACATCGTCGAGGAGGCCGGCCGATGATCCTGTTTCCCGCAATCGATCTGATCGGCGGCAAGGTCGTGCGCCTGGAGCGCGGCGACCGGAGTCGCTGCAAGGTATATTCCGACGACCCCGTGGCCGTTGCTCGCTCGTTTGCCGAGCAGGGCGCAAGCTGGGTGCACGTCGTCGACCTGTCCGCTGCCTTTGGCGAGGACGAGGACACATGCGCTGCCAACTCGGCGGCGATTAAGGCCATCTGCGGCGTCAACGGTCTGTCCGTGGACGTGGGCGGCGGCGTCCGCTCGCTCGCGCGCATCGACGAGTTGGCCGGCTACGGTGCGCGCCGCATCGCACTAGGCACGGTGCTCGTGACCGAGCCGGGTTTTGCCGAGGTGGCGGCCCAAGGCTTTGGCGAGCTGTTGGTGGCAGATATTGCCGCACGCGACGGCCAGGTCAAGGTGAATGGCTGGCGTGACGGCGCGGGCGTGGCGCTCGACGACGCCGTGGCGCAGCTTTCCGAGCTGGGTTTTAAGCATCTGGTGTATACCGACATTGCGCGCGATGGCATGCAGACGGGCATCGATGTGGCGGCGTATCGCCATGTGGCCGAGGTCGCGGGCTTTCCCGTCGTGGCATCGGGTGGCATCTCGACGCTCGACGACATCCGCGCGCTGGCCGCAGTGGGTGAGGGCGCGATTGAAGGTGCCATTACCGGTCGCGCGCTCTACGAGGGCAACTTTACGCTGGTACAGGCGCTGACCGCCGCCCGAGGGGAGGAGTAGCCCATGCTTACCAAACGTGTGATTCCCTGCCTGGACGTCAAGGACGGCCGTGTGGTCAAGGGCGTCAACTTTGTGAGCTTGCGCGATGCGGGCGATCCGGTGGAGCTGGCGCGCGCCTACGACCGCGAGGGTGCGGACGAGGTCGTCTTCTTGGACATTACCGCCACGAGCGACAACCGTGCGACGACCATCGAGATGGCGGCGCATGCGGCCGAGGAGCTAGCCATTCCCTATACCGTGGGCGGCGGTTTTCGCGACCTGGCGGGCATGCGCACCATGGTTGCAGCCGGTGCCGACAAGGTGTCGCTCAACTCTGCCGCCGTGCGCGACCCGTCGCTGATTAGCCAGGCTGCCGCGGCGTTTGGTAGCCAGGCCGTGGTCGTGGCGATCGATGCCAAGCGCGTCGGTTTGCCCGGCGCATCTGGTGCCGACAAGTGGGGGGTCTTCACGGCGGGCGGCCGCAACGCCACGGGCATCGACGCGGTGGCGTGGGCCGAGGAGGCGGCTCGTCGCGGCGCCGGCGAGATCCTGCTCACCAGTATGGACCGCGACGGCACCAAGGCCGGATTTGACCTGGCGCTCACCCGCGCCGTGGCGCGCGCGGTGCCGATTCCGGTGATTGCGAGCGGCGGTGTGGGCGCGCTCGAGCATTTTGCCGAGGGCGTGATTGAGGGCGAGGCCGATGCCGTGCTGGCGGCGAGCGTCTTTCACTTTGGGACGTTCAGCATTCGCGAAGTCAAAGAGTATATGGCCTCTCAAGGTATTCCTGTGAGGCTGGACTTCTAATGCTGCGGCTTGCCCAGGCACCCGACCTTCCGGCTCCAACCCTCCTCGCGTACTTAAGTACGCGTCGTCGGGCTTGTCGCTCGGAATCTCGGGCACCTGGACAACCCTCACCGACCTGCGAAGTTTGAATTTGGGAAGAGAAATGGAAGAGATAACCGATCCTTCAAAGCTTACATACGACGCCAAGAGGCTGATTCCTTGTGTGGTTCAGCAGTATGACACCGGCGAGGTGCTTATGGTTGCTTGGATGAACGAGGAGTCGGTGGGGCTGACGCTCAAGACCGGTACCACGTGGTTTTGGAGCCGCAGTCGCCAGGAGCTCTGGAACAAGGGCGCGACGAGCGGCAATATGCAGGAGGTCAAGGAGCTTTGGGCCGACTGCGATAGCGATACGCTGCTGGTCAAGGTTGACTCGCCGGGTCCGGCCTGCCATACCGGCAACCGTACCTGCTTCTTTAAGAAACTCGCGTAGGGCGGGCGCTCGATTAGACGCTCGGCCAACCAGAAAGGATTGAACTATGGGTGTGCGCACCGCAAACGTTCAGGATGGAAATATCGGTGAGACGCTGACGGGGCTCGCCGAGGTGATTCACGGCCGTCGTGACGCATCGCCGCAGGAGAGCTATACCGCTCGCCTGCTGACCGACGTCGAGGACGAGCTGCTCAAGAAGCTTGCCGAGGAGGCGAGCGAGGTGATCATGGCCTGCAAGGATAACGATCACGATCACATCCGCTACGAGGCTGGCGACCTGGTCTACCACTTGCTCGTGACGCTTGAGCGCTACGGCATTACCCTCGACGAGCTGGCCGGCGAACTCAACGCCCGCCGCCACTAGTCGTTTGGGACAGTCTTTGTTGGTGTAACGGGGTCATGGAAGTTGCGGTGAAATAGGGACTGTTTAAGCGCTTCATCAGGCAAAACAATCCCTATTCCACCGCAACTTATGAAGGGATGGTTAGGCGAGGGGCGTGGACTCCCATTCTCCGGTGAGGTGGGGGATGCCGAAGGTTCGGTAGCCGCAGTCGTAGGCGTGTGCCTGGGCCTCACGGATGTTCCAGCAGATGTCGCAGGCGCGGTGTGCGTCCGAGCCAAAAGTTATCGGCACCTCGGCGTGGGCAAAGCAATGCAGCAATCCGGTCGTGGGATAGTAGTCGTCGAGGCCCTTGCGCGGTGCGGCGGTCGAGACCTCAATGCGGCGGCCCGTATCGTGGGCGCATTCGGCCATCTGCTGTCAAAACGGTGCGGGGTCAAAGTCGGGCGTAAAGCCTTCCTTCGAAAAGCGCATGACCAGGTCGGGGTGAGCCATCACATCAAAGTTGAGCGGGCTCTCGCAGGCGCGGCACCAGTCATCGACATAGCGCTCCCACACGCCGCGTACCCCCAGGTTTTCCCAAACGTGCAGGTTGGTGTCATCGTCGATCCAGCCGCAGCGCGAATCGGGCGTATCGGGACGAGCGACGTCCTCCGTTCCCGCCGTACCCGCGGCACCGGCCATGATATCGCCTGGGTTGCCAATCCAGTGCACACTGCCCAGGCGCACGACGGCGCCCTGGGACCAGCGCTCAACCAAAGGCTCGCAGCCCTCGTACCAATCGCATTCGAAACCGTAGATAAAGGTGAGTTCTGGCGCAATCTGAGCGGCAAGATTGCGAGCGTCCTCAAAAGCCAGACGATGCGCCGGGAGGTCACCCTCAGTAACCTGCACCTCGCAGTTAGCATCCATGCTGGCGGGCAGGGTGAGATGGTCGGTCGAGACCATGACGCGGCAGCCGGCCGCAGCAGCGGCACGGACGTTGTCCTCAAACGAGGCATGCCCGTCCGAAAACGAGGTGTGGGTATGGCAATCGACCAGCGGGCACATGGGCATAGCGGCTCCTTTGCGTCAAGCGAATCCGCTTCATTGTAATGGCGCAACTCTCAACACGCCGGGCACGCCGGGGATCGAAATCGATTGGAAAGGTTGCGCGGCGCGTGGTGCGGCCTCGCTTGCTCTCAAAACGTGTACGTCAGCCTCCAAAACCGACAAATAATGACATGTTTGGAGGCTGATGTACATGTTTGGCCGGGGCGGTGGAGTGTCGGTTTCTTGTCGACAAGGAAAATCGCGCTCATCACGCGCCGTCACACTCGCGCAGCCTGCGATGTGCTAGCGTTTGGATGAACAAAACGAGCCCGTGCGGAAAGGAGCCGGACCGTATGCCATGCGATAGTACATCCCCGCTGTCCCGCGAGACCGATGCACCCGAAACCATCGTCAAGCTGGAATGCGACATCGACGATGCGTCGCCCGAGGTGCTCGCCTACGCCGCCGACCGTCTGCGCGGGGCAGGCGCCCGCGAGGTGCACTGGCTGCCCCTCTATTGCAAGAAAGGCCGCCCCGGCTGGCAGCTGCAGGTAATCTGCACCTACGAGGATATCGAGCGCCTGCAGACGATTATCTTTTTGGAAACCACGACCAACGGCATTCGTCGCCAGGTCATGGAGCGCGTTTGCCTGCCACGCCGCTTTGAGCGCGTAACGACGCCATGGGGCGAGGTGTCCGTTAAAGTGGCCACCCTGCCCGACGGCAGCGAGCGTGCAGCGCCCGAGTACGAGGACTGCGCCCGTCTCGCTCGCGAGCATAATGTGCCGCTCCAGCGCGTGATGCGGGCGGCCCAGAGCGCGGCACTGCGATTTGAATAACGCGGCTGGTGGCGACATCCTGCGCCTAGCCATATCAACCCCATTCGAAAGGATCTCCCCATGAAATACCTCATCGCCTCCGACATCCACGGCTCGGCATACTGGGCCGAGCGCCTCTGCGCCGCCATCGAGTCCGAGCAGCCCGATCGCATTGTGCTGCTGGGCGACCTGCTCTACCACGGCCCGCGTAACGACCTGCCGCGCGACTACGCTCCCAAGCGCGTGATTCCGCTGCTCAACGCCCTGGCCGACCGCATCATCGCGGTGCGCGGCAACTGCGACGCCGAGGTCGACCAGATGGTGCTCGACTTCCCCGTCATGGCCGACTACGCCACGCTGTTCGACGAGACCGGCCGCGAGCTGTTCCTGACGCACGGCCATGTCTTTGGCGCCGGCATGCACAACAGCGTCGACCACGCGCCCGCGTTGCCCGGGGGCTCCGCGCTCGTCTACGGCCATACGCACATCAAGGTCAACGAGGAAAGCGAGGCGCACCCGGGCCTGTGGCTCTTCAACCCCGGTAGCGTGAGCATCCCCAAGGACGGCTCGCACAGCTACGGCATCTACGAGGGCGGCGCGTTCCGCCACGTGGTCATGGAGGAGGAGTAGCCATGGCGCAGCACATGGCTCAGCAAAATGCCGAGGGCTCGCGCGATCTGTCCACGCTGGTCGACGCGTCGGCCGAGCTGCAGCATCTGGTGCAGACCGTCTGGCGTCTGCGTCAGCCCGATGGCTGCCCGTGGGACCGTGAGCAGACGCACCGCAGCATTGGCAAGAACATGATCGAGGAGGCCTACGAAGCGCTCGACTGCATCGAGGCGGACGACGCGGTTCACCTACGCGAGGAGCTGGGCGACGTGCTCATGCAGGTCGTGCTGCATGCGCAGATTGCTGCCGACGCCGGCGAGTTTACGCTGGCCGACGTGGCGCGCGATATCGACGCCAAGCTCATTCGCCGTCATCCGCACGTGTTTGGCGATGTGGATGCCGACAGCTCCGACGAGGTACTCAAGATTTGGGACGAGGTCAAGCTTGCCGAGAGGGCTGCCAAGGACAAGGCCGTGGCGGCAGGCGAGGCTGCGCCCGAGGGCCTGCTCGACGGCGTGCCCACGCATCTACCGGCGCTGATGCAGGCTCAGAAGGTGTCGCGCAAGGCGGCTGCCGTGGGCTTTGAGTGGGAGACGGTCCAGGATGTGTGGGACGAGGTCGCCGAGGAGCGTGCCGAGTTTGAGGCCGAGGCTCCTGGCTCGCCCGAGCGCGAAATGGAGTTTGGCGATCTGCTCTTTGCCCTGGTCAACGTCGCGCGCAAGGAGGGTATCGACGCCGAGAGCGCCCTGCGTGCCAGCACAGCAAAGTTCCGCCGCCGCTGGGCCGCGATGGAGCAGATGGCGGCCGATGCCCACGTGGATCTGACCGAGCTCTCGACCCACGGCCTCAACGACCTGTGGGATGCCGCAAAGGCGGAGGAGTAAGACTGCGGGAACGACGGGCTGACGCGCCTCATCGTTCCCGCTAAATTTTTCGAAAATCAAGTGTATCCCTCGGCTAACTTAGGGCATAATGCAAAAAGTGCGACATGGCTAACTTACGGAGGCGCACCGATGGTGCACGGTCAGCCGGTCGCTTGCATCCACTACGTTTCCAAGTGAGAGGGAGACAACATGAGCGATATTATGGACGTCTACGGTCGCGAGGTACTCGACAGCCGCGGCAATCCCACCGTCGAGGTCGAGGTCGTGCTCGAGGACGGCAGCTTTGGCCGCGCAATGGTGCCTTCGGGTGCTTCGACCGGCGCCTTTGAGGCCTGCGAGCTACGCGATGGCGACAAGGGCCGCTACCTGGGCAAGGGTGTTTTGCAGGCCGTCGAGCACGTCAACAACGAGTGCGCTAACGCCGTCGTGGGCCTCGACGCCTTCGACCAGCGCGCCGTCGATGCCGCGCTGATTGCCGCGGACGGTACCCCCAACAAGACCAAGCTCGGTGCCAACGCCATCCTGGGCGTGTCGCTGGCCGTCGCCCGCGCCGCTGCCGAGTCGGCGGGTCTGTCGCTGTACCAGTACCTGGGCGGCGTCAACGCCCACCTGTTGCCCACGCCCATGATGAACATCCTCAACGGCGGCGTGCATGCTGACAATAACGTTGACTTCCAGGAGTTCATGATCATGCCGGTGGGCGCCCCGAGCTTTGCCGAGGGCCTGCGTTGGTGCGCCGAGGTCTACCATACCCTCAAGGGCGTGCTGCACGAGGCCGGCCTGGGCGGCGGTGTGGGCGACGAGGGCGGCTTTGCCCCCAACCTTAAGACCAATGCCGAGCCGTTCGAGTACATCACCAAGGCCGTGGAGAAAGCCGGCTTTAAGCCCGGCGTCGACTTCATGTACGCCATGGACCCGGCCTCGACCGAGTTCTACAACGCCGAGACCGGCATGTACGAGCTCAAGGGCGAGGGCGTGGAGTACACGAGTGCCCAGATGGTTGATTACTGGGAGAAGCTCGTCGACACCTATCCCATCATTTCTATCGAGGACGGCATGGCCGAGGAAGACTGGGACGGCTGGGTCGAGCTTACCCGCCGCATTGGCAACAAGGTGCAGCTGGTGGGCGACGACCTGTTCGTCACCAACACCGAGCGCCTCAAGAAGGGCATCGAGCTGGGTGCCGCCAACGCGATCCTGGTCAAGGTCAACCAGATCGGCACGCTCACCGAGTCACTCGAGGCCATCGAGACCGCCAAGGAGGCCGGCTACGCTTGCATCGTGAGCCACCGTTCCGGCGAGACCGAGGACTCCACGATCGCCGACCTGGTCGTGGGCGTCAACGCCGGCCAGATCAAGTCGGGCGCCCCGTGCCGCAGCGACCGCATCGCCAAGTACAACCAGCTCATCCGCATCGAGGACGAGCTCGAGGGCAGCGCGCGCTACGCCGGCAAGGCCGCGTTCTACAACATTCGCTAAACGGGCGAATTTGGCGAGGGGGAGGCTGACTCGGTTCCGCCTCGCCTTGGCAGGATACCGCAAAGCGCTATGGGCGCTGGGCCATACGGCTCAGCGCCTTTTTTATGTCGAGCAAAGGCTGGCGAAGGCGGTGCGGGCGCTCGTGCTATAACTAGAATACTTAGCGCAAACAAACCTCAACCGCACAAGGCGCACATGGATCAGATTTACGACAACAGGTACTATTCCGCCGGTTCGCGTGAGCCGTCGCCTCGCCGTGCGCGCACGGTGCAGCTCGGTGGGTCCGCCTACGCCGGCGCCGACCGCTCCATGCAGCGCCCGACAAGTACCTCGCGCCCCAATGCTCAAGTGAATACTTCGACAGATGGACCAGTGCGCCCGGCACGTTCGTCGCATGCTCAGCGCTCGTCGGCTCAAACGCACGATAGGTCGAGCAGGCCCTCGAACCGTTTTTCGGGCTCGGACTTTATGCACTACGCCAACGACAACGCGGTGGTCAAGGCGATCTACGACTTTACCCACGGTCCTCAGCGAGGGCTATTCATCGGCATCGTCGTTGCCCTGGTGCTCGTGAGCCTGTATTTCCCCGTGCGCGACCTGTACGTGGCAAAGCGTTCGAGCGATATCTTGACCAAGCAGGTCGAGATTCGCCAGCAATACAATGATGGGCTGCAAAAAAGCGTCGACAAGCTGCTCTCGGAGGAGGGTATCAAGGATGCGGCATCCGAGGACCTGGGCTTGGTGATGCCCGGCGAGAAGAGGATTGAAGTGCAGGGCCTGGACGGCGATTCGGATGCCTCGTCGAGCCAGAAGTCGTCGAACGCCAAGAAGGCCAGCGAAGTTGCCAAGGAAATCGAAGAAGTCGGTAAGGACGCGCCGTGGTACATCCAAGCGCTCGACATGCTGTTTGGGTTTAACGGCGTCGAGGGCCAGACGGTCGTGTCCAACGGCAAATAGCGCCCGGAGGGGAGCCCGCAATGACAAATTGCAAACGCTATAAGGTAGCCGCGATCGACCTGGGAACGGTGTCGTCGCGACTGGTGCTGGCGCAGGTCGAGGCCGGGGCGATCGTGGAATCGTCCAAGCATACCGAGATCACCGACTTGGGCGAGGGCGTGGACGCGACGGGGCGCTTTTGCGAGGCGGCCGTTGAGCGCGTGCTCGCTGCGTGCCGCATGTTTGTGGACGAAGCCCGTGCCTTTGGGGTCGCGTGCATCTGCACCACGTGCACGAGCGCCGCACGCGATGCGTCCAATGCTGCCCTGCTGCTGGACGGCCTGCGCGATCTGGGGCTCGAACCGCAGGTGATTCCGGGCGAGGTTGAGGCGCGCCTGACGTTTTTTGGCGTAGCGCACGACTTTGCAGGCGAGCGCACCATCGTCGCCGATTCGGGTGGCGGCTCCACGGAGCTCGCGACGGGCGTCTATGCGCCTGAGCGCGGGGTCTTTGCGCTGGAGGGAACGCGCTCACTGGACATCGGTTGCCGTCGCGTGACGGAGCGGTTTTTCTCGGCGCTGCCGCCCGCACGCGGCGAGCTTGCTGCCGCTGCCTCGTGGGCAGGCGAGCAGTTCGCCGCCTATTTTGAAGGCCTGCCCAGCGACTTTGAGCGCGCCGAGCGTCTGGTCGCGGTGGGTGGCACGGTGACTACGCTGGTGGCTCTGGTCCACGAGCTGGAACCGTACGATTCGAGCTTTGTTCACCTACGCGAGCTGTCGCTGGAGCAGGTCTCGGCCGCTATCGAGCGCATGTCTGTGTTGGACGCGGAAGGCATCGCCGCGCTACCGGGTGTACAGCCCAAACGCGCGGGCGTGATCTTGGCTGGCGCCGTGGTGATCCGCGAACTCATGCGTGCCGGCGGCTACAAGACGCTCACCGTAAGCGAGAACAGCCTACTCGCCGGCATGGCCGCCACCATCAACGAGACTCTCGACGGCGCGACCCCCACCATCGGCTGGACCCCCAGCCTCAGCGCCCTCTAAATAATAAGTTGCGGTGAAATACGGACTAAAATCGCCCTTTCGGGCACCAAACAGTCCCTATTCCACCGCAACTCAACAGCCGGCACCTGGGGACGTTCCTTTTCTGCCGGCACCTGGGGACAGTCCTTGCGGGGCGTCCCCACAGCGCCTATGCCAGCTTGTCGATCTGCCCAATCTCCCAAAGCGGAATATTGATGAGCATGCCCTCGTCTCTATATGCCGCCAGGGAGCTCCTCACGCAACGCTCGAGTTTGAATTTTTCGCAGGCTATTTTCAGACTCTTCGCTTTAAGGTTCTCTGCCGCCTTGACCTCAAGCGGAAGCACGGTTCCCGCATGGTCGATGGCAAAGTCGGTTTCGGCATTGCCGGAGGTAGAGGACCAATACGCGGGAGTTTTGTCCTGGAGCAAAAGCTCCTGCGCGACGTATTGTTCGGTCAGCGAACCTTTGAACTCGGTAAAAACAGCGGATCCGTTAAGAACGATGGCCGGAGAGAGACCGGAGAGCGCTCCGAGGATGCCGGTGTCGATGCAGAACAGTTTGAAGCCCGAGAGGTCTTCGTAGCTCGAGAGCGGCGCCTTTAGAGCGGAAACACGTGGCACCTTATGAACGATTCCGTAGTCCGTGAGCCACTGGAGGCTTTCCTCGAAATCGCGTGCGCGCGCTCCGGGACGAAGGGCGCCATAGACAAACTTCTTGTTCTCCTTTGCAAGCTGGCCGGGAAGGGATTTCCAAACCAACCTCATGCGCTCGACGATGCGGGCGGGTGCATGTTTGCCAAAATCGGATTCGTAAGCCTCGATGATTTGCTGTTGAAGCCTTCGGGCTTCGATGAAGTCGCGTGTCTCGGCGAAAGTGGAGACAACTTCGGGCATACCGCCGACAACAAGGTATTCCTTGAGCAAGTGCTCGAGCTTTTCGGTAACGTTTGCTAGAAGGTTCATGTCTGCGGCAAGGATGGCGTCGGCGAGCGGGTTGCCGTCGACGGCACGAACGAACTCAGCAAACCCCATGGGACGCATGGTGAGCTGGTCGATTTTGCCGACGGGAAATGACTCGTTTTCGCGTCGGAGCGCGAGGCCCATATAGGAACCGGCTGCCACGATGTGGTATTCGGGTGCAAGCTCGTTGAAGTACTTGAGCGAGGTGATCCCGCGTGGCGCCTCTTGGATCTCGTCGAAGATGATGAGGGTGTCTTCCGGCGTTACGGTTTGGCCACGTAGGAGTTCTATCTGGGAGATGATGCGCTTGGGGTCGAGGTCCCCATCGAACAACGAGCGTGTGCTCGGCTCGAGCATAAAGTCAAAACGAATGACGTTTCGATACTGCTGGCTTGCGAATTCGTTAAGAAGCCAAGTCTTTCCTGTCTGGCGGGCTCCCTTAAGCAAGAGAGGTTTGCGATTCGCCCTTGATTTCCAAGCGATAAGTTCACTCATAAGCTGTCGCTGCATATTGCCTCCCAACCCTCTCGGCTAGTATAAGGCCATTTGGGAGTTTCCATCGGAAAATGTGGGAGACAACCACGTTTTTCCATCGGAAAATGTGGGAGACAACCACGTTTTTCCATCGGAAAATGTGGGAACACCAACCTAAGTCGCGGTGGAATAGTTCCTAAATAAGCTGGTAAACGGTATAAACAGGATCTATTCCACCGCAACTTAGAGCTCCGCCGGCGTGTAAAAGAAACGAGCCCGCATCCCTGGGGGACACGAGCTCGTAAACAATACATGGTAGGGGCGGTGGGACGTCTGCGTATTTGCTGCGCAAATACGCACCGGCTTCGGCCGCCTGTCGGCGCCCTCGCCGGCTCGCTACGGACGCTGCGCGTCCGCTTAACGCTCGCCCCCTCGCGGGTTCGAGTCCCGCCGGCATCTAAAAGAAGCGAGCCCGCATCCCTGGGGAACACGGGCTCGCAAGCAATCACATGGTAGGGGCGGTGGGACTCGAACCCACAATCCTTGCGGCGAGAGATTTTAAGTCTCCTGCGTATGCCAATTCCGCCACGCCCCCGTGAGACTAGAAGTCTAGCACAAGCCGTCCGTTACGCGTTGACGGCCATCGAGTGTTGGCCCGACTTCTCCAGGAACTCTTGGAACTTTGCCTCGTCGCCCTTGTTTTGATACTGCAGGGCCAGCAGGTACTCCAGTCGGCAGCGCTTGACCGGGTCGTCGCCGACATCCTCGAGCATGCGCTCCAGCTCGGGAATGTCGTTGTGGCGCTTGAGGATCATCGTGTCGTACATCAGTTGGCATTCGTGCGCGACTGCCTCGGCCTGACCGCCCTCAAAGCCCTTGATCTCGTGCAACAGCTCTTTGGACTTTTTGCGGTCCTCCTGGCCAACATAGTAGTTAAAGGCTTTGATCACCAGGTCGACGCGCTGCATCTTGGGGAGGTTGAGCCCCAGCAGCAGATCGAACATCTCGCTGGCACGCTCGTGGTCCTCGCGCAGCAGATAGGAGTTCAGGCGCAGGTAGTCGCGGTTGTAGCGTGGGTACAGCATGCTGGTGAGTTTGCCGTCGAGCAAACGATCGAACTCGTCCCACTGCTTGGCGGCCATCAATTGCTGCAGGCGTTTAAACGTGGTGCGTTTTTTGACGCTAAAGAACACCGACACGGCGATGCAGACGATAACGACGGCGGTCCAGAGGGTGCGGGAATCGGGCATATTAGGGTCCTTAGTCGCTCATAAAGCGAGCGGTATGACAACACGTACTAGATGTATTATACGCAGCGCGCAAGCAAACTGGCATAAAAGCTCATCGAGGCCGAGTGCCATCGCTCGCTGCGGTACACTTACCTAAAGTAAACCATGAAGGGAGACATTACCTATGAAGAAGATCGTTTTGGCTTGCGGTGCTGGCGCTGCTACTTCCACGCTCGTTGCCCAGAAGGTCGCTACCCTGCTCGACGCCAACGGTTATGCCGACAAGTACGAGATCGTGCAGTGCGCCATCTCCGAGGCCAAGGATTACTGCGACGAGGGCGCTGACCTGCTGATCGCCACCACCGTTGCCCCCGAGGGCCTCACCTGCCCGTACGTGAGTGGCGTGCCCTTCATGACCGGCATGAACCGCGTTGCCGCCGAGAAGGCCGTTCTCGACGTCATGGCTCAGTAGGCGCTGACTGCATGAGTGAGCAGAACGCCAACCCGGTAGAGCTCTTTGGTATGCGCGTTGCCCATGTGGGCATTAACGCCACCGACCCGGCAGACGCCCTGGAGATCGCGGAGCTGTTCTCGACGATGATGGGCCTGCCCGTCATCGAGACCCCGGTTTCGTACTTCAACGATTCGCTGGTCGAGATCATGAAGCAGAATGGTCGTGGCACCAAGGGCCACATCGGCTTTGCCGTTAACGACATCGATGCAGCTGAGAAGTGGTTTGCCGAGCGCGGGCTCGAGGTCAACGAAGAGTCGCGCGCGCTGCTGCCCGACGGTGGTACCAAGCTCGTGTACTTTAAGCGCGAGTTCGCCGGTTTCGCCGTGCACCTGTGCCGCGAATAGCGCACAAGCTGCCATAGCTAGCAAAAAGGGATAGGGCCGCGTGGCCCTATCCCTTTATTTTATGCCGAGGGGCTTCCTAGCGCGGCAGGCGAATCGTAAAGCGGCTGCCGACGCCCTCGACTGAGGTCACGCCAATGACACCGCCATGGCTATCGACGATCCACTTGGCAATGGCAAGCCCCAGGCCCGAACCCTGCGCGCCGGCATCGCGCGCGTTGTCGGCACGGTAGAACCGCTCGAACGCGTGAGCTGCGGATTCCTGGTTCATGCCGATGCCTTCGTCCTCAACACTTATGTCGATCGTGCCCATGCCCGCATTGGGCGTTATGCCAAATGTGACGGTCGTTCCCGCATCCGAGTACTTGGCGGCGTTTTGCACGATCACGCGCAGAGCCTGCTTCACGAGCGCCACGTCAACGGGCGCATCGCAGCGCGGGTCGCTGACAAGCGCAGCGTCAAAAGCCAGCCGATACGTGTGCTCGGTATCGATCATCTGCGATTCTTCGCATACCTCGTCGACCAGTGCGGCCAGGTTGGTATTCGCACGCCGCAGGACCGTGCGGCCGGCATCGCCGCGCGCCAAAAACAGCAGCTGCTCCACGAGCTCCTGCATGTGCTCGCTTTCGGCCTTGAGGGACGCGATAGACTCCGCCAGCACGTCCGGGTCGTCCTTGCCCCAGCGGTCGAGCATGTTCACGTAGCCCTGAATCACCGCGATGGGCGTGCGCAGCTCGTGGCTCGCGTCGTTGACAAAGCGCATCTGCTGCAGCTTGGCCTCTTGCATCTGGCGCAGCAGGCGGTTGAGTGCGACCTCGATGCTCGCCAGGTCGGCGTCGCCGGTGGTGACGCTCGGCGAGTCGACGCTTGCGCGCGCGATGGCCTGCTCCAGTGTTTCCATTTTGTCGCCGGAGAGCTGCATGCGACCGAGTTCGTCCACGCGCAGGGCCAGATCGTTGAGCGGCGCCATGGTGCGGCGCACGCGGCGGGCGCCGCCGAGCATGTCGAGCACGCTGATGACCTGCCAACCCACAACGACAAGGTAGAGAGGCCATAGCGCGACGAGGTCCTGCGCGAGGGGGAAGGTCTTGGTGGTACGCGCAAGCTCGACGGTATAGGTGAGCGTTGTCAGGTCCCAGCCGCGCGCAGGCGCCAGCGACATGCCGTGAACGGCGGCGCCGGGGATCCATCCTGCGGTAAGCGCGCCGTCAGGTAGCGTTTGGTTGTATCCATAGACGAGGATCGCCGCCGCAATCACCATCAGCAGCAGATCGAGCCAGACATAGCTCTTCAGACGGCGCCACATATAGCTCCAGTTGATGGCGCGGGCGATGGAGGTGACGCGCTTGGCCTCGGCGTTACGCGCGGCAGACATAGCCCACCCCGCGCACGGTTTGGATGATGCGGGCGCCGCCGGCGTCCTCGATCTTGGCGCGTAGATGCGCGATGTGCACGTCGACGTTGTTGGTGTCGCCCATGTATTCGTAGCCCAGCGCTTCGTGCGCGATGCGTTCGCACGTGAGCACGGTCTCGGCATGCGCCATAAGCAGGGCGAGGACATCGAACTCGCGGGCCGTGAGCGCAATGGGCGAGCCGCCGACCGTGACTTCGCGGCGGTCGGGGTCGAGCGCAACCGAGCCCACGGCGAGCGTGGCGGGGGAGAGCGAGGCGGAAACCTGGGTCGAGTCACTGACCGGGGGCATCGCAGTGGCGCCGACACCCGTGCCGCCTGCCGCGCCCGTCCCGATGCCGCCAACGCCCGAAGCAGCCCGCACGGCCTCCGAGCGCTTCAACGCCACGCGGATCCGTGCGAACAGCTCCTCAATCGCAAACGGCTTGGTCAGGTAATCGTCGGCGCCGGCATCGAGCCCGGCCACCTTGTCCATCACGGCATCGCGCGCGGTGACCATAATCACCGGCACATCCTTGTGCTTGCGGACGCGTCGCAGCACCTCCATGCCGCTGAGCTGAGGCAACAGCACATCGAGCAGAATCAGATCGTAGTCGCGCTCCAGCGCCAGGTCCACGGCGGTGCGGCCGTCGGCGGCGTGCTCCACCTGGTAGCCCTCGTGCTCCAGCTCGAGCGTCACAAAGCGGGCGATTTTCTCCTCGTCCTCTACGATCAGGATTCGTGCCATACGTGCCCCCGTCTGCGATTACTTGTCGTCGTTGAGATTTTGCTTGATGTCGTCCGCGGCGTCGGCGGCGTGATTCATAAGGTTGTTGATGCTGCCGGGCACGTCGCCGTCGCTGTCGATGCGGTAGCGCATGCCAAAGAACAGGCCAATCAGCATCAGCCATATCGTGGCGCCCCAGGCAAACAGCGCGACGATGGGGATCAGGATGGGAATGTTGAGGATGATCGCATCGCGGCGCGTGGCGATAAACTTGGTGTCCAAACTCAGGCGGAAGAGCTTTTTGAGGTACTCCCACACGCTGTCCATCTTCTTGGAGAAGTCGGTCTTTTCGCTCGACTTTTCGTAGGCGGCCTGCGCGGCGACCATCTCGGCCGAGGGCTCGTCGACCGGCGCGGACTCGGTGGCGGCGTGCGCCGATGTGGTCTGCGTCTTGCCCTGCGACTCGAGCCAAATGATGGCGTCCAAAACGTTGCCGTCGGCGGCGTCGAGCGCGGCCTTGGCATCGGTGTAGCTCACGTTGCACTTGGTGCGGATGGTTTCAACTTTTTCGAGGTCGTCCATGACCTGTCCTTTCGTTCGATGGGCGCGAGCGTTGCGTTCGGCGGCCTGCGTTGCGCGGCGCCGCCTCGCCCTTGGTCGAACTCTATAGTGCAGGTTATAGATTAAGCGATTCTTGAGCCAAGATTAATGTTGGATGAGTTTTTGGGTAGCGGTGGGAAAAGTATTAGACCTCGATAGCGGGGGATGTGGTGTCGGTGCAAAACGGCGTCAAAGGTTGGTCGAGCAGGCGGTTTCTCCATTGATGTCCGCACAGTATGTGACACTTACCCTGCCGCCCCGCTCTGCCGCGGCGGCATGCGTCTGAACAACGACCCTCTAAGGAGTTCGATACCGATGAGTGACAACGCAAAGCATCTCGCAAAGAAGTGCGTTAAGGACGCGGGGCCGTGCCTCGCGCTGTGCGTAGCCGGCGCAGCGGTCGCGCTGCTGGCTGTTCTGGGGCCGTTCGACGTGCTCCGAAGTGCCAGCTTTCTGCATGCTTGCATGGCTCTTGCCGGCGCCATGATGACCGGCGGCGTGCTCGATTTGATCTTTTGGGTGTTTGACCCGTTTGGATGGAAGAGCGAGGGTAGGTCCCAAAGGATGGAAGGGCTGGAACGGTTGACTTAGTGATCGTGCAGAATGTGGGCTAGCGACTTACAGGGAAGTGGTGATCCGATGACGGTCTATGTGACGGGCGATATTCACGGCGGCGTCGACATGCAAAAGCTTCGCGACTGGGATCTTGGGGATGGTTTGACAAGTGACGACTATCTCATCATCGCGGGCGACTTTGGCTTTCCGTGGGATTTCTCTGCCGAGGAATGTGCCGACATCGCCTGGCTGGAGTCGCGCCCCTATACCGTGCTGTTTGTCGACGGCAACCACGAGCGTTTCGATCACTGGTCGGAGCGCCCCATGGAGCTGTGGCACGGCGGCCTGACGCAGCGCCTGTCGGACACCTCGCCCATCCGACGCCTGACGCGCGGTGAGGTTTTTGAGCTCGACGGCCCAACGATCTCTACCATGGGCGGCGCCACGAGCGTGGATAAGGAATACCGCATTCCGTATTCCAGCTGGTGGCCGCAGGAGCTGCCGGACGAGCGCAACTTTGAGGAGGCGCGGGCAAAGCTCGACAGCGTGGGTTGGAAGGTCGACTATGTGATCACCCATACCTGCTCCACGCGCATGCTTTCGCCCACGCTTTACCCGGCACCTGGCTGGAATTATCCCGATGTCGATCGACTCACCACGTTTTTCGACGAGCTGGAGGACCACCTGGACTACAAGCGCTGGTACTACGGGCATTTTCATCGTGACGCCAACCCGGCCGAGCGTCACACCGTGCTCTACGACTGCATCGTTCGCTTGGGCGACGAACTCCAGCCCTGGGATGTTGCGTAGAGGCGGGGTGGCTGGCTACTCGACCGTTACAGTGATGTTCTCCCGATGCGCGCGGATGACGTCCCAGCTAAAGTGCTCGACCAGCTGCTCGGCGGTACGCGGCGTGGTGTCCGGCGCGATGCCTGTTTGCCCGGCGAGCCATCCCAACAGTGCCTCGGGTGTGCCAAAGCGGGTGCGGAGCTCGCCCAGGTCCAGATCGCGATCGCGCTTGGAAAGGCGGCGGCCGTCCGGTGACATGAGCAGCGGAATGTGCGCGTAGTGCGGCGTGGGCAGTCCCAGCAGATGTTGCAGATAGATCTGGCGCGGCGTGGAACCAAGCAGGTCGCATCCGCGTACGATCTCGGTGACGCCCATGGCAGCGTCGTCGACCGCCACGGCCAGCTGATAGGCAAACACGCCGTCGCTGCGGCGCACCAAAAAGTCACCGCACTCGGTGGCGAGTGCTTCGCATTGGGCTCCGTACGTGCGGTCCACGAATTCGATCACGTCGCTGGCGAGGTCGTCGACGGTGGGCACGCGCAGGCGCGTGGCCGGAGCACGCAGGGCACTGCGGCGGGTGATTTCATCAGCAGAAAGACCTCTGCAGGCGCCGCGGTAGATGGGCGTGCCGTCGCTGGCGTGCGGTGCGCTCGCGGCGTGGAGTTCGGCACGCGTGCAAAAACAGGGATAGGTGAGGCCGGCGTCTTGCAGCTGGCGCAGGGCGTCCTCGTACAGATCCAGGCGATCGTGCTGGTAGTAGGGGCCTTCGTCCCACTCGAGCCCCAGCCAGGTCAGATCGTCAATCAGTTGAGCGGCAAGTTCCGGGCGCTTGCAGCGATCGTCCAGGTCCTCGATGCGCAGCACGATGCTGCCGCCCTTGCTGCGGGCCGAAAGCCACGAGCACAGGCAGCTGAACACGTTGCCCAGGTGCATGCGGCCCGAGGGCGACGGGGCGAAACGGCCCACGACGGGGGTGGGCACTGCCGTTGCTGGTGCGTCCGCGGCGTGTGTTGCTATGTTGCGTGCGTTGATATCCATGCGGACGAGTATAGCGCGGGGCGCGGTGGGGGAGACGCTGCCGTGGCCTGCAAGTTGCCGAGGCCGCGCGTTGCGCGTGCCGGACCACCGGCTCGACAGCTCGATCGCCGCCCGCCAGCCCAACCCCTCAAACGACAGAAACCCCGGCAGCTCTTCGCAACTGCCGGGGTTTCCGCGGAAAAGGGGGACATGATCCTCGAGCGAACGGCAAAGGGGCAAACCGTTTTCGCTCAACTGCTTTATGCCCCTCAGCTGGCGGCTCAATCAGCGCGTGCCGCGCCCACACAAAGCCGCTACACCTGTGACGGAGCTGTGAAGTGGTATCTATTGCCGGGGCGGGCTATGCCAAGGGTGTCCCTAATGACTAGTCATTTAAGAACGTCCCCAATGACTAGCTGCCGGGGTGCGGGTGTGACTTTCATCCCGTTTGGCGCTCCGGTCGCCTAGATGTTTGTCATGCGTACCCGCAAACGTGGGACAATGACGCTACTGGTATCACAGACAAAGGATGTGCCTATGAACGACCCCGTTGCCAAAACCTGTCGGCAGCGCCGCCTGTTTGCGCGATTTGCTTCCGTCTGCGCACTCGTCGCGCTTGCATTGCTGCTACTGCCCGCCGCCGCACACGCCGACGGTTATTCCATGACCCAAACCTATATCGGTGCCACGGTCGAGGCCGATGGCTCGCTGAGCGTTGTCGAGGGTCGCCAGTTTGATTTCGATGACGACATCAACGGCGTGTTTTGGGAGATCAATACGGGTACCAACCAGCAGGGCGGCACGGCGGGCGTCGATGTGCTGAGTGTCGAGGAAGAGGACACCGCGTTTAACAAAGTCGATAGCGCGAACAAGGGCGACTCTGGCGTCTATACGGTCGAACAGACCGGTGACGGCGTAAGGATTAAGGTGTTCAGCCCTCACGAGAGCGGCGACAGCGCGATCTATTACGTGAGCTACACCATGACCGGTGCGGTCATGAACTGGGCCGATACCGCCGAGCTCTACTGGAAGTTTGTGGGCGACGGCTGGTCCGCGGACTCCGACGATGTCGAGATGGAAGTGCGCTTCGCAAATGCCGCTGCCGGGACGGCGGCCGTCAAAGGCGATAACTTCCGCGCATGGGGCCACGGCCCGCTGACGGGCGATGTATCGCTCGATGCGGACGAACCCATGGTCACCTATACCATTCCCTGCGTGCATCAGGGCGAATTCGCCGAGGCACGCATCGCCTTCCCTAGCGACTGGGTGCCGCAGCTTGCCGCCTCGGGCGAAGAGCGCATGTCAACGATCCTGAGCGAAGAGAAGGAATGGGCCGACGAAGCTAACGCCCGCCGCGCTCACGCTCGCATGATTGCCAATGCACTTGCCGTGCTAAGTGTTGTTGCGGCGGTGGCCTTTACCGGCACAATCGTTATGCTCAAGCTGCGCCGCCGTAAGCCCAAGCCGCTTTTCCAGGGCGAATATTTCCGCGATGTGCCTTCAGCCGACCATCCCGCCGTGCTTTCGGCCCTCATGAGCTGGAACGAGGTGCCCGATCAGGCATATATCGCCACGCTCATGAAGCTCACTGACGACCGTGTGATCAAGCTGGAGCAGGCGACCGTGACCAAGGCCAAGAAGGGTCTGTTGGGGCGTGAAAAAGAAGAGCAGACGTATCGCGTGACGGTGAGCGATGCGGGCTGGAAGTCGGCCAAGGGCATTGACCACATGGTGCTCAAGGTCTTCTTTGCCGGTGCTAAGCCTGACGAGAACGGCGATCGCTCGCGCACGTTCGACGAGCTGCAGCACTACGTCAAGCAGCACGCTACACCCGTGGGTGATAAGCTCGAGGACTATCAGAACACCGTTAAGGGCAAGCTGGCCGATAGCGAGTACGTTGCCTCGGACGGCATTGTTGCAATGGTGTTTTGCCTGGTTCTTGGTATCCTGATTGCCTTTGTTCCCGTGGGATCCATCTTCTTTACCGACGGCGCGCAGGCGAACATTATCGCCGCGGTTATCTCGGTGCCGATTGTGCTGGTGGGTATTGGCGTGGGCCTTACGTTCCGCCGCTTTACGCCGGAGGGCGCCGAGGTGGCGGCTCGCTGCAAGGCACTTAAGCATTGGCTCGAGGACTTCACGCGTCTAAAGGAAGCCGTCCCGGGCGATCTGGTGCTGTGGAACAAGCTGCTGGTGATGGGCGTGGCGCTGGGTGTTTCCAAGGAAGTGCTGCGTCAGCTTGCCGAGGCCGTGCCGCCCGAGGTGCGCGAGGCCGACGGCTTCTATGACAATTATCCCTGCTACTGGTGGTACTACCATCATTACGGTATCGAGTCTCCGCTCGATTCGTTCGATGACGTGTATCACGAGAGCATCCGTGAGCTGGCGTCGAGCTCCGACAGCTCGGGCGGCGGCGGAGGCGGCGGCTTCTCTGGCGGCGGAGGCGGCGGCGTCGGCGGAGGCGGCGGCGGAACGTTCTAGCGCGCTCTGATTTTTGGGATGGATCTTCTCCGGCGACTGTTGGCGGAAAATCTATCCCATTTTTATGCTTTGAAATGGGTCTATCTTTCCGTTACGGATCCCCACACAGGGGGCAGTGGGCAAAAAATGCCAAATATGAGTACTGTTGCCATTATAGTGACATATATTTGCACTAAATAATGGGCTCCTAATGAGATTATCTCTCGTTAGGGGCCCATTTTATTGAACATTTGTGGAAATACGTCAGCTCGCCTGACTGGCTGCTATGTCTAAAAGCCTCTAAAATGCCCCAAATCGCTGCTACTAAAAAGGTAACAGTACTCATATTTGATGTTTTTTGCCCACAGCTATTTGCAGACCCCTCTATAGGGCGACGCCAACGAGGGTTTCGTCGACTGTGCTACCCAAGAATGTCCCCAACGACTAGGTGCGGTTGCTGCCAAGGAGTGTCCCGGGGTGCCGGCACAAAAGGAACGTCCCTAACTGCCGGGTTTAGGCTGTTAGATCGAGTTCGTAGAGGAAGCTTTCGCGCGGCATGTCGTGACGGCGCTCTTCGCGGTTGGCGCGGTGCGTGGCCGTGCGCTTAAAGCCGTGCAGCTCGTAGAACTTCCACGAGCAGTTGGAGTCGGTGTACAGGTGCGCCCTCGTCGCTCCAAGCGAGGACAGGTGCGAGACGGCGGCATCGAGCAGAACCGTGCCAACGCCCAGGCCATGGACATCGCGATCCACGGCAAGCAGCGTGACCTCGTTGTCGTGCGGCAACGGGCTGCTCTCGAGCAGGCGGTTGTTGGTTCGGATGGTTGCGCGCACAAACGAGAGATACTCGGCGCACGCATCGGGCTCTAGCTCACGCATCTGCGATAGCAGCGCGCGTTCGGTATCCATCCAATGCTCGTTGATAGTGGTGCCGGAGCTCTGTCCCGCACGCGCGAGCGAAATGCCACGCGCCTGACCGTCGATTACGGCAACCTGTGAAAACGTCGACGACGAAAGGCAATAGGCGAGGTCGCACGCGGCCTCAAGGCGGTTGTACTCATCGTTATCCGAATTGTTATGCCAAAGCTGCTGCAGAATCAGCGCGATGGCGTCGAAGTCTTCGGTATCAAACGGTCGGTAGAGAACCCGCGAGACCATGGTGCCTCTTTCTTTTGCGGATGCATATCGAGCACAGTTCTACCACGCCATTGGCATCTAATTATGGTGCCCCTGTGTTCCATGAACTCACCGTGCCCGGTGCCATGCCCATCCCCTCCGCTCGCAAACTTTTTCTGCACATGCGCCCGTTGCGGGGTGCATCGATGCGCTCGATGCGCTACATTAAATCAGTATTTTCAATGCCGCTGCGCGAGCGCTGCAGATCGACGTATCACCGACTCACAGAGCACGGCGGCGTACCAGACAGGAGGACTGCATGGGATCTGATGTGAAGATCGCACGCGCGTTGATCTCGGTTACCGATAAGACGGGCGTCGTCGATTTCGCACGGACGCTGGTTGACGACTTTGGCGTCGAGATCATCTCTACGGGCGGCACGGCTCGTGCCATCGAGGACGCGGGCGTTCCCGTAACCCCCATCGAGGAGTTCACGGGCTATCCCGAGATGATGGACGGCCGCGTTAAGACCCTGCACCCCAAGGTTCATGGCGCGCTGCTGGCCCGCCGCGATTCCGAGCAGCACATGCAGGAGGCGGCTCAGCACGGCATTAAGCTGATCGACCTGGTCGTCGTCAACCTGTACGAGTTCGAGAAGACCGTCGCCAACCCCGAGGTCACCTTCGCGGACGCCATCGAGCACATCGACATCGGTGGCCCCTCCATGCTGCGCTCTGCCGCCAAGAACGCCACGAGCGTTACCGTCATTTCCGATCCGGCCGACTATGATGCCGTCCTGGCCGAGATGCACGAGACCGGTGGCTGCACCACGCTTTCCACCCGTCGTCGCCTGCAGGTGAAGGTCTACCAGACCACCGCCGCCTACGACACGGCCATCTCCCGCTGGCTCGCCGCCCAGGCAAGCGACGTGGCGGACACCTCTGCCAAGCTCGAGATTTCGCTGGAGAAGGTCGACGACCTGCGCTATGGCGAGAACCCGCAGCAGAAAGCCACAGTCTATCGCTTTGCCGAGGGCTGCGAGAACACCGCGAGCTCGCAGTTCCCGCTCGTGGGCTCCAAGCAGATCCAGGGCAAGCCGCTCAGCTACAACAACTATCTGGATGCCGACGCCGCCTGGAACCTGGTCCGCGAGTTCGACGAGCCGGCCTGCGTAATCCTCAAGCACCAGAACCCCTGCGGTTCCGCCGTTGCCGAGGACATCACGGCTGCCTACGACCGCGCTTTTGCCTGCGATCCCAAGAGCGCCTTCGGCGGCATCATCGCCTGCAACCGCGAGGTTCCCTTTGATCTGGTTGAGCACTTTGCCGATCAGAACAAGCAGTTCGTCGAGGTCATCATCGCCCCGAGCTACACCGCCGAGGCGCTCGAGCGCATGGCCAAGCGCCCCAACCTGCGCGTGTTGGCGACCGGCGGCGTGGACCACGGCGCTCAGGTGGAGCTGCGCTCCGTCGACGGCGGCATGCTGGTGCAGGAGGTCGACCACGTGACCGAGGATCCCGCGACCTTTACGTTCCCCACCGACCGCAAGCCCACCGACGCCGAGATGGCCGAGCTCGAGTTTGCCTGGAAGGTCTGCAAGGGCGTTAAGTCCAACGCCATCCTGGTCTCCAAGGGTAAGGCCGGCATTGGCATGGGCCCGGGTCAGCCTAACCGCGTTGACTCTGCGCTACTTGCCTGCGAGCGCGCCGAGGACTTCTGCGAGCGCGAGGGCGTGGAGAAGGGCGGCTTTGCCTGTGCAAGCGACGCGTTCTTCCCGTTCCGCGACAACGTCGACGTGCTTGCTGCACACGGCGTGACCTGCATCATCCAGCCCGGCGGCTCCAAGCGCGACGACGAAAGCATCCAGGCCTGCAACGAGCACAATATTGCTATGGTCTTTACCGGCGCCCGCCACTTCCGCCACTAAGTTCCGCCTTGGGACAAAATAATCTCCGCAAAAGACGGCTGCTCCGTTTGGAGGGCCGTCTTTTTGGTATAAGAGGACGGAATGACTAACACGAAAGGTATGACCATGCCCCAGATTGATGATGCCGAGCTGTTTGGCAATGCCGAGGATCAGCGTGCGTACGAGGACTTTTGCGCCAATCAGGAGGCGGTCGAGAAGTTTACGCTCGACAAGCCCGCGCTTATCTGCCGTTGGCGCATGTCCAATAAAAAGGTGCCCATGCTCAACCGCCACATTCGCGCACTGTCCGAGCGCCTGGTGCAGGGCGAGCCGCTTACCCATAACATGCTCAGCTGGGCCAAACAGCACGTTGAGTGGTCGCTTGCCGAGGGCGATTACACTGCGCACGACGGCGTACTCATGCTGGTGATCGACATCAACGGCAACGCCGCCATGACGGTGGGGGAGTACGAGCCGCTCGCCGATACGTCGGCCAAGGCGCTGCGTGCCCGTTCCGCCGAGGCCCGCTCCGAGGCCGACGAGACCGGCGTGGCGCCCGAGTTGCTCGCCGCCGTCAACAACGGCGAGCTTGCCTTTGTGGCGCCGGCGGACGAGTGCCTGTGCGGCACGGCGACGCTCATCGAGCAGCTCGCCCAGACCAAGGGCATCCCGGTCACGCGCGTAGACATTCCCGCGCAACTCAAGGGCGCGCTGTTCCTGGTGAGCGACGAGCACGGCGTGGTTCCCGCAACCGAGACGGACGCTGCCGAGGCCGACGCCGCGACGGTCGCCTTCTTCGCCGACGGCTACGAAAAGCTCCGCGCCCGCCGCTAAATGATTTTTCTGGGACGGGGATTTAATAATCATTTGATTCCCGCGCCCGTTGCGAGCGAGGGACGAGCCAAGCGTTTTCGTTCGCGAACAGTTCTGTCACCTTGGTGACACGCGAGGCGCGTACCTGCGGCTCCGCGGTCATAATGGGGCAAGACAACCAAGAGGGGAGCGGAATCCATGGCGCTAATCTATATCGTTGAGGACGATGAACCCATTCGTCGCGAGCTTGTTGACATCCTTGCCCGCGCCGGGTTTGAAATCGAGACCTGCGAATCGTTCGAGCATGTCTCGCGCGATATTCTCGCCGCCGCGCCCGACCTGGTGCTGCTCGACCTCACGCTTCCCGTCAAGGACGGCCAGCATATCTGCCACGAGGTTCGCCGCGAATCCGAGGTTCCCATCATCGTCCTCACGTCGCGCACGACCGAGATCGACGAGGTCATGGCCATGACGCTCGGTGCGGACGACTTTGTTCCCAAGCCCTACAGCGCCCGTGTGCTCGTGGCGCGCATCAATGCCTTGCTGCGTCGCACCGCGGCGTCAGGCGAGCGCAGTACGCTCGTCCACAAGGGACTGGAGCTTGACCTCGCCCGCTCCATGGTTACCAATACGCAAACCGGCACTAGCACCGAGCTCACCAAAAATGAACTGCGTATCCTCTCGCTGCTTCTGAGCCGCGCGGGCAAGATCGTTTCGCGCTCGGCCATCATGCAGGACCTGTGGGACTCCGACGCCTTCGTAGACGACAACACGCTTACCGTTAACATCAACCGCCTGCGCACCACGCTCGAAAAAATCGGCATCAAGGGGTATTTGACGACGCACCGCGGCCAGGGCTATTCGGTCTAGGGGCCGGCTATGTCGTTCGCCAAATTCTTCAAAGATGCGCTACTTCCCGTCGCCGTGTGGACGTGCGGCGTGCTGCTGAGCTGCTTTGTGCTGACGGTCGCCTGCGCACCCGTTTCCATCGTGGTCGTGGCGGTCGGCGTGTCCTTTATCTTTGGCATGCTGGGCATCGTGATCGAGTACGCGCGCCGTCGTCGTTTTCTGCGCCAGCTGGAGCGTGCGGCAGAGGAGCTCGAGAGTCCCGCATGGGTGCAGGAGATGGTGCAATGTCCGACCCATGCCGAGGGCGAGCTCGAGTACGAGGTCTTGCGCCGGGTGGGCAAAGCCGCTTGTGACGAGGTTGCCGAAGGCCGGCGCCAGACCGATGACTATCGCGACTATATCGAGAGCTGGGTCCACGAGGCCAAGCTGCCCCTGGCGGCAGCCCATCTGATTTTGGAAAACCTGGACGGCAGCGAAGATGATCTGTCGCGCGTAGATGACCTGGCACGCGAGCTTGCCCGCGTGGAGCGCTATATCGACCAGGCGCTCTACTATGCGCGCTCGGAGGTTGTGGAGCGCGATTATCTGATTCGACGTTGGAACCTCAAGGCTCTGGTGACGGGCGCAATCAAGGCCAATGCGCGCGAGCTCATCGCGGCACACGTGGCGCCGGTGTGCGAGAACCTCGACTTTGAGGTCTTTACCGACGAGAAGTGGCTCGAGTTTATTCTGGGCCAGCTCATTCAGAACAGCATTAAATATGCGCGTGAGGACGGCGCAAAGATCGTGTTTTCGGGTGCGTTGCTGGACGAGGGTCTGGCAAGCGAGCGCATCGAGCTTACCGTCGCGGACAACGGCTGCGGCGTGTGTGCGGCAGACCTGCCGCGCGTGTTCGAGAAGGGTTTTACCGGCGACAACGGCCGCACCACCAAGCGCGCAACGGGCATCGGCCTCTACCTGGTGGCGCGCCTGTGCTCCAAGATGGGCATCGACGTCACCGCAGCATCCGACTCCGGCAAAGGCTTTGTCGTCACGTTTGCCTTCTCAACCAACAAGTTCCAGTATTTCGAGTAACGCACGCGGCGGACGTCCGCCCAAACAAAAACGTGCCGCCCATGAAAAACGTGCCGCCCCAAACGGGGCGGCACGCCATTTTTCTATCAGACAACTCGTTGAAGTAAGGCTGCGAAGGCCGCGGGGCCGGGAGGGGTTTCCTAAGGGCACATCCCGCAGCCGCAACGCGGCGAGGACGTGCCCGTGGAAACCCCGCAGGCCCCGCGGCCGGTGGGAGCAACGCTACTTCACGACCAAGATGTCGCAGTCCGTATTGCGCAGCAGGAACGTCGAAATCGAACCCAGCAGCGCATACTTGATCGAGGACAGGCCGCGGGCGCCGCAGAGCACCAGGTCGGGCTTAACCACGTCGAGCATCTCGTCCTTGAGCGTCTCGCGAATACGGCCGGCGCGAATCATGACCTCGACCTCGGGAATATCGGGATTGGCCTTGGCCTCTTCGAGCTGCTTGGCGATGGAGTTCTTAAATGCCTCCTCTAGGCCGTTGACCAGATCGACCGGATAGGAACCGGCGCTCTCGAGCGCCGTGGAATCGATAACGTGGCCGATGATTAGCTTGGCGCCGTTGTTCGCGGCGACCTTGATGGCGCGTGCGAGCACAAAATCCTGCTGCTCAGTACCGTCGAGTGAAACAAATACCTTGGTGTAGCCCTCGTTCATGGTTTCCTCCTTGGTCTATCGCACGGGCGCGGGGCTCGTGCATCGGGCGGGCGCGGGCGCGTTGGCCGCCGGACACTTTATCTTGTTGCAGTTATACCCAAGGATTTGGGTTTGACCGCTCGCAATTCTGTGAACGGGCGAGTTTTTTGGTAAGGGTAGGCGTAGACGCGCCCGAACGGTTGATAATGGGACATCGCCCGCACCGTCCGCAGAACAATATCGGCGGGTGTCTAACGAGGGGGTCCCTTTGGATATTATCGAGCTTCTAAAATCTGCCTTCATGGGCCTGGTCGAGGGCATCACCGAATGGCTGCCTGTTTCGTCGACCGGTCACATGATCTTGGTGGACGAGTTCGTCAAGATGAACGTGAGCGAGACGTTCTGGAATATGTTCCTGGTCGTGATTCAGCTCGGCGCCATTCTGGCCGTCTGTGTGCTGTTCTTCCATGAGCTCAATCCGTTCTCGCCCAGCAAGGGCAAGGAGGGCCGTCGCGACACCTGGGTGCTGTGGGGCAAGATTGTGCTCGGCTGCATTCCCGCCGCGGCGATCGGTCTGCCGCTTAACGACTGGATGGAGGAGCATTTCTACAATGCTCCCGTCGTGGCGCTGGCGCTCATTGTGTACGGCGTGCTGTTTATCGTGATCGAGAACTGGCGCGCGAGCAAGCGCGAGGAAATGGCCGTTGCCGGTTCGTTTGGCTCGCGTGCTGTGGTGTCGGGTGGACGTCCCGCCGGTGCGCACTTTGCGGCGCCCGCCGCGGCTACCGCTGAGGATGAGGACGATGACGAGAATCTGGACTTTGGCTCCATCGCCACGCTCGAGGACCTGAGCTGGAAGACTGCGCTGGGTATCGGCTGCTTCCAGGTGCTTTCGCTGGTGCCTGGTACGTCTCGCTCCGGTTCTACCATCATCGGCGGCCTGCTTTTGGGCTGTACGCGTTCGGTGGCGTCCAAGTTTACGTTCTTCCTGGCCATCCCTGTCATGTTTGGCGCGAGTGCACTCAAGCTGGTCAAATACTTCATCAAGGGCGGCACGTTCGGCGCCAACGAGGTCGCTATCTTGGGCGTGGGCTGCGTTGTGGCCTTTGTGGTTTCGCTCATCGCCATCAAGTGGCTCATGGGCTTCGTCCGCCGTCACGACTTCAAGTGCTTCGGTGTTTACCGCATCATCCTGGGCGTCGTAGTGCTCGCATACTTCTTCGTTCTGGAGCCTATGCTCGGCCTGTAACTTGGTTGACGCCGCTCGCTACCGTTGCCATGACATCGGTGGCTCCGTGATTGGCGCAATGGGGCCAGGTTTCTTTGCACCAATGTGGTGCAGACTAACCTGACCCCATTGCGCCAAATCCGCTGGGCGGGCCTGACGGTGGCGCACGGAGTCGTGGTGTGATTTGCGTCGGTGTCCGCGCGGCTCGGTATACTGGTACGGCTCAAACTATGGCGCTGCCCGCAGGCGCGCCGTCCGTCAGATGAGGAGTCGCCCATGACCCAGCCCTTGCCCTGGGAAAAGAATGTCGCGGTACCTGTGCCGCCCGCGCCGGAACCCGTGCCGCTCGATGCATACACCGCCCCTGCTGCGCCGGAGCCCGAGCTCGTTCCGCTCGACATCTACGACGCTCCCGCGCCGGCGCCCAAGCCCGCCAAGCCGCTCGTCGACATCGACAGCCTTAATCCCGCTCAGCGCGAGGCGGTCCTGACCACCGAGGGCCCGCTGCTGGTCCTTGCCGGCGCCGGCTCGGGCAAGACCCGCGTCTTGACCTTCCGTATCGCACATATGCTCGGCGACCTGGGCGTTAAGCCCTGGCAGATCCTTGCCATCACGTTTACCAACAAGGCCGCGGCCGAGATGCGTGAGCGTCTGGCGGCACTCATTCCCAGCGGCACCCGTGGCATGTGGGTATGCACCTTCCATGCCATGTGCGTGCGTATGCTGCGCGAGGACGCCGACCTGCTGGGATACACCGGTCAGTTCACCATCTACGATGACGATGACTCAAAGCGCATGGTGCGCGACATTATGCAGGCGCTCGGTATCGAGCAAAAGCAGTTCCCCATCAACATGATCCGCAGCAAGATCAGCTCGGCCAAAAACGCCATGATCGGCCCCGAGGACATGCTCAAATCCGCCGACAGCCCCAATGACAAAAAGGCCGCGCAGGTCTACCTGGAGCTGGAACGCCGCCTGCGCGCCGCCAACGCGATGGACTTCGACGACCTGCTCGTGCGCACGCTCGAGCTGCTGCGCACCCGCCCCGAGGTGCTCGACAAGTACCAGGAGCGCTTCCGCTACATTAGCGTCGACGAGTATCAGGACACCAACCACGTCCAGTACGAGATCGCCAACCTGCTGGCCGCCAAGTACCAAAACCTCATGGTCGTGGGCGACGACGACCAGTCCATTTATAGCTGGCGTGGCGCCGACATCACCAATATCCTGGACTTTGAGAAGGACTTTAAAAACTGCAAGACCGTCAAGCTAGAGCAGAACTACCGCTCCACGGGTCATATCCTGAGCGCCGCCAACGCCGTGGTGCGTCACAACTCGCAGCGCAAGGAGAAGCGCCTGTTTACGGCCGAGGGCGACGGCGAGAAGATCCAGGCCTTCCAGGCAAGCGATGAGCGCGACGAGGGCCGCTGGATTGCCGGCGAGATCGAAAAGCTGCACTCCAAGGGCACGAGCTACGACGATATTGCTGTGTTCTACCGCACCAACGCCCAGTCGCGTATCCTCGAAGATATGTTCCTGCGCGCAGGCGTGCCCTACAAGATTGTGGGCGGCACGCGATTCTTCGATCGTGCCGAGATCCGCGACGTCATGGCCTACCTCAAGATGATCGTGAACCCGGCAGACGAGATGAGCGTCAAGCGCGTCATCAACACGCCGCGCCGCGGCATCGGCTCCACCTCGATCCAAAAGATTGAGCAGCTGGCGCGCGACAACCGTTGCTCGTTCTTCCAGGCTTGCGAGATCGCGTGCGCCGAAACCGGCATGTTTAGCGCCAAGGTGCGCAATGGCCTGTCGAGCTTTGTGTCGCTGGTGCGCGAGGGTCGCCGCATGGACGGCGAGCTCAAGGACTTTGTCGAGATGATCGTCGATAAGACGGGCCTGCTGCAGGCTTTCCGCGCCGAGGGCACCATGGAGTCCGAGAGCCGCGCCGAGAACATCCAGGAATTCCTGGGTGTCGCTGCCGAATTTGAGGAGACGCATGAGGATATCGAAGGTACGCTCGAGAGCTTGGAAGAGCTGCGCGCTGCCGGTGTTGCCGATGTGCCTGTCAGCGCCGAGCCCGAGCCCGTCGTGGTGAGCGCGCCTGCGCCCGAACCGGGGCCGTCTGCCCCGGTATCCTCGTTTGAGGCGCTCGTTGGTGCGCGTGACGCCGCGGGCTCCAATCCGCTCGATAGCTTGGCCGCTCCGGCGCTGTCTCCGCAGGATGCCCTGGCCGCCGCCATCGCGGGCAACGCGTATGCCGTGCCAACAGAGTTGCCGGCGGGTGCCGTGCATGCCGACGAGATCGAGCGCACCTACGGTCCGCTCACCTGTAAGGCGCTGCCGGCGCTCATGGAGTGGCTGGCCTTGCGCTCCGACTTGGATTCCCTGGCCGGCGAGACGCATGCCATCACCATGATGACCATCCACTCCGCCAAGGGCCTGGAGTTCCCGGCGGTGTTCGTGGCCGGCATGGAGGAGGGTATCTTCCCGCACGTGCACGACTTTGGCGGCGGCGATGACCCGGGCAAGCTCGAGGAGGAGCGTCGCCTGGCCTACGTCGCCATCACGCGCGCCCGTAAGCGCCTGTTCTTGACCTATGCGGCCACGCGTCGCACCTACGGCTCGACCTCTGCCAACCCGCGCTCGCGCTTCCTCAACGAGATTCCGTTTGAGGATATCGAGTTTAGCGGCATCGGTTCTGCCGGTTTTGAGGGCACGGGCTGGGAGAAACGCGGCGACCGTCACGGCACCTTTGGCTCGGGCATGGGCTCGGATATGTACGGCGGCAAGGTGTTTGGTTCGCATACGCGCTCGACCGGCGGTTCCGGTTCGCGCGGTGGATCGAGTTTTGACGATTTCTTTGGCGGCAGCAGCTACGGGACCGAGCGCCATCGTGGGGTCTCGCCCGACGCCGGCCGTGTTGCCTCGACCTTTGGTTCGGGTGCGCCGCGAGCCAAAAAGCCGTCATCTAAGGTGTCGCCGACAGTGGAGCGCAAGGTCGATCGCGCTAGCGCGTCGCAGGACTTTGCCGCAGGCGATACCGTGAGCCACAAGACCTTTGGCACGGGTACCGTGATCTCGGTCGTCGGAGACATGATCGAGGTTCAATTCGAAAAGACCGGCCAGACCAAAAAGCTAATGAAAGGTTTTGCACCGATCGTCAAACTGTCGTGATCCCGGCGGACCTGGGCGGGCGTATGGGGCAACATCGCCTGCTCGGGCAGTCCTGCGCAAGACGGAGAGCACATTAAGTGCTCTCCTTTGCGTGCGGAACTCGCGATCGATGCTGTCCCATACGCCCGCCCAGGTCCTTGGGTAACGTTGCTTGCGAACGCCGCTCCGCTCGTCCGCTTTTTGATTTGGAGAACCGGGTGGGCTGAAATGTAGATACGAGTAGGGGCTCCTCCGTTGATGAACGGGGGAGCCCCTTGTTTCGTTTTGGTTGTTGTTGTGACCTAGAGGTGGCTGATGATCAGTTCCATCTTGCCTTCGAGGTCGATGGAGCTGACGGTGCTGGGGGCCAGCAGGTGGCTTCCCTTGCGGACGGGGTCGCCGCAGATGGTGCCTTCGCCGTCGATGACCGACAGACACATGAAGGGCCAGCGCTGCTCCAAGGTCTTGCTGCCGTCGACGCGCACGCGATCGACGGTGTAGCAGGGGTTGGACTCGAGCTCGGTCACGCCGTCCACCTCGGGCGCGGTCACGGTACCATCGACCGGGGCCTGGACGTCAAAGTCGATGCAGTCGAGGCTCTGCTTAATGTGCAGCGGGCGCAGTTTGCCGTCGGTGCCCGGGCGATCATAGTCGTACAGACGATACGTCACGTCGCTCGACTGCTGCGTTTCCAAAATGAGCGTGCCGGCCTTGATGGCGTGAACGGTACCGGAATCAATCTGGAAAAAGTCGCCCTTGTGGATCGGTAGTACGTTGAGCATGTCGTCCCAGCGGCCGTCCTTGATCATCTGTGCGGCCTCAGTGCGGTCTTTAGCACGCTGGCCGACGATGATCGTGGCGCCGGGCTCGCAATCCAGCACGTACCAGCACTCGGTTTTACCCAGGCTGCCGTTCTCGTGCTCGGCGGCGTACTCGTCGTTGGGATGAATCTGGATCGAAAGGTCGTCCTTGGCGTCCAGAATCTTGATGAGCAGCGGGAACTCCTTGCCCTCGCAGTTGCCAAAGAGCTCGCGGTGCTCGGCCCACAGCCACGACAGCGTGTGGCCGGCGTACGGTCCCTCCGCAATCTGGCAGTCACCGTTGGGATGGGCCGAGATGGCCCAGCACTCACCGATGGGACCTTCGGGAATGTCGTAACCAAATACGGTTTCGAGCTGGCGGCCACCCCAGATCTTCTCGTGGAAGATCGGCGTCAGTTTAATCAAATCGGACATATTCATACCCCCATTATGTTGCGCGGGCGTTGCACAAAACAGCTCAAAACGAGCGCCCGCGTGACTACAAAAACTTATGCCAACGTTACGTTGTGCAACTCAAAGCGATCGCCAACGTTGCGCGAGATCGAATACTCAAAGGCGGCGCCGCTGTCCAAAAAGCCAATCTGGGTGAGCTCGAGCAGGGGAGAGCCAAGTTTGGTGTCCAGACGCTCGGCTTCTTCCTCGGTTGCTGCCACGGCGCGAATGGTACGGTGGAAGCTCGAAATCTTCAGCCCACATTGCTCGCGGATGAAGCGGTAGACCGATCCGTACAGGTCCTTCTTTTTAAGGCCTGGAATCAGCTCGAGGGGCATGTAGGTGTACTCGATAACGATGGGCTTCTCATCGGCCTGACGCACGCGCACGACGTGATAGGCAAAGTCATCCTCGGCAATTCCCAGCTGGGCTGCGATGTCCGCTGGTGGATTAACGATCGAGAAATCGTAGACCACCGAGGTCACCTTCTCCCCGCGATGCTCATACGAAAAACCCTGGGTACGGTCGTTTTTGCCCTGGAAAAACGCCTGGCCGGGAAGCCCCGCCGTGTCCTTAACGTAGGTACCCGATCCACGCCGGCTGGTAATAAGACCTTCTTCGGTGATTTGTTCAATAGCTCGTTTGACGGTGATTTTGGAAACGTTATAGAGCTTGCAGAACTCAACGACGGTAGGAAGCTTGTCGCCCGGTTTAAGAGCGCCATCCTCGATAGTGCGACGAATATCTGCAGCTATCGCTTCGTATTTGGGAATCATGGAACCTCCTTTCAAACTTGGTTGAGTATAAAAGAAAGTATAGTCAACACCTAAGTATCTCTATTGAGTTATTGAAAAGTTCGAGAAAGATAAAATTAAAAGTCGCCCCGCTTGAAAAATTAGAGCGTTTTAAATGATAAACGTCTGAGTAGTGTCGTGTTGAGAAATGATCGGTCCGAGGACGGGGCCGAACCGATATAACACCCAGCGAACCGAATCTCGTACTCTGCGCTTCCCCAGATAAAACCTGCCAAAACAAACCTGTCCTTTTTGGCAGGTTTTTGCCTTGGGAGCGGTACCATACAGGCAATGTTTAAACGAGAAAGGCGGGCTCCCATGGAACCTAAGCAGTATTACATCGGCATCGACGTCGGCGGCACCTCGGTCAAGGAGGGTCTGTTCGATGAGGACGGAAACCTGCTTGCCAAGGCCAGCGTGCCCACGCCTCCCATCGTTGACGCTGCGGGCTTTGCCGCGGTGACCGAGGCTATCGACCAGGTGGTCGCCAAGGCCCAGATTCCGCGTGCCTTTGTGTCGGGCATTGGCCTGGCCGTTCCGTGCCCCATCCCGGCATCGGGCGATGCCAAGGTCAAGGCGAACATCGCCATCAACCTGCCCGAGCTCAAGATCGCGATCCAGGAGCACTGCCCCGACGCGGTCGTTAAGTACGAGAACGACGCCAACGCTGCTGCTATGGGCGAGGCCTGGCTCGGCTCTGCCAAGGGCGTACAGAACGTGGTGATGGTCACCATTGGTACCGGCGTGGGCGGCGGCGTTATCGTTAACGGCGACGTGGTATCGGGCGTTGTGGGTGCTGGCGGCGAGATTGGCCACATGTGCCTGAACCCGGCCGAGGAGCGCACCTGCGGCTGCGGCGGCCATGGCCACCTGGAGCAGTATTCCAGCGCCACCGGCGTGGTGAGCAACTACCTTGCCGAGTGCAAGAAGGCGGGCGTCGAGCCCATCGAGCTGACCGGCCCCTCCGATTCCAAGGACGTGTTCCAGGCCTGCCGCGAGGGCGACAAGCTCGCGCTGGCCGCGGCCGATACCATGGCCGACTATCTCGGCCGCGCACTGGCGCTTATTGCCAACGTGGTCGACCCCGAGATGTTCCTCATCGGCGGCGGCGCCTCCGCCTCGGCCGATGTCTACCTCGACAAGGTTCGCGAGCACTTTAAGCAGTACGCGCTTTCCGCCTCGCGCGAGACGCCCATTAAGGTCGCTTCGCTCGGAAACGACGCCGGCATCATCGGTGCTGCCTACGTAGCCCTGCGCGCTGCCGGTAAATAGCTGGTGCAAGGGGGACAGGTTACATTGCACCAACATGGTGCAAAAGGGACAGCCTTGGCCCCCGTGCCTGCGCCCCAAAATATGCCGTGGCCCTTCCGTCTGCGAAGGCTCGGCATCGGCGTGCTACCATAGCTACGTCCAAGTACACATATCAAGTGGAGGATATCCATGGCAAACGTTCTTGTCTTTGGTCACCAGAACCCCGATAACGACGCCATCATGAGCGCCGTCGTCCTGTCCCAGCTGCTCAACCAGGTTGAGTATGCCGGCAACACCTACGAGGCCTGCGCCCTTGGTCAGCTTCCGGCCGAGTCCGCCAAGCTGCTCGCCGACGCCGGCATCGCCGAGCCCCGCGTGATCGAGTCCGTCGAGGCTGGTCAGCTCGTCGTCCTCACCGACCACAACGAGTCTGCCCAGTCCGTCGCCGGCCTTAAGGACGCCACGGTCTTTGGCGTCGTCGACCATCACCGCATCGGCGACTTCGAGACCGCCGGCCCGCTGCACTACATCTGCCTGCCCTGGGGCTCCAGCTGCACCATCGTCACCAAGCTCGCCGGCGTGCTCGGCGTTGAGCTTTCCGACGTTCAGGCCAAGCTGCTGCTCTCGGCCATGATGACCGACACGCTCATGCTCAAGAGCCCCACCACCACCGATGTCGACCGCGCCGTCGCCGCCAAGCTCGGCGAGCAGGTGGGCGTCGACCCGGTCAAGTTTGGCATGGAGGTTTTCCTCACCCGTCCGTCCGGCTCCTTCACCGCAGCCGAGATGGTCGGCAACGACATCAAGATGTTCGAGCCTGCTGGCAAGAAGCTGCTCATCGGCCAGTACGAGACTGTCGACAAGACCCGCGCACTCGGCATGATCGACGAGATTCGCGAGGCCATGCGCGCCTACGCCGCCGAGAAGGGTGCTGACGGCATTGTCCTGTGCATCACCGACATCATGGAGGAGGGCTCGCAGGTCCTGCTCGAGGGCGAGACCGAGGCTGCTCAGAAGGGCCTGGGCATTGCCGACGAGCACGACGGCGTCTGGATGCCGGGCGTCCTCTCCCGTAAGAAGCAGGTCGCTGCCCCCATCATGGCCGCCTGCTAGGTTTAGTCGACCAAACGCCACGACCGGATCGCGGAAGCCCCGTGCTCCGGTCGTTTTTTGTGCACGGCGCCGCGTCGTCTCTTGGATAGGCGTGCCCGTGCCGTTGAGCAAATAATGTTCAACCTGTGGTTCCGCTTTTCGGCCACGCTTGCGCGCTTGTCGTGCAGGGTAGGCTAGATGCAAGCGTAATACGTTAGAGCGCGGCGCCGCCACTTGGGCGGGCCGTGCTTTTTTAAGACGGGAGCTTTCCCGTGAAAGGAGCCGCCCATGGCAGCACCCGAGCAGCTGTTTAACGTTCGTGAGCGCAAGCGTTTTGAGCGCCACGACATTTGGGAGCGCATCACCGAGAACGGCACGATTTCCGCCGCCGTCATGGTCTTCGCCGCCATCGCCGCCGTCATTTGCGCCAACACCGTTGCCTACGAGGCCATCCATCACTTTTTGGAGACCCCGCTGTATGTGGGTCTGGGCAACCTTACGGCCGGTCTTACCGTTGAGCTTTTCGTCAACGACTTCCTCATGGCGATCTTCTTTTTGTTGGTGGGCATTGAGCTTAAGTACGAGATGACGGTCGGCGAGCTCAAGAACCCGCGCCAGGCTATGCTTCCCATGCTGGCGGCCGTGGGCGGCGTCGTCGTTCCCGCCTGCATCTATCTGATCTTTAACCATGCCGGCGCGCACAACGGCTGGGCCATTCCCATGGCAACCGATATTGCCTTTGCGCTGGGCGTGCTGTCGCTTTTGGGCAACCGCGTGCCCAACGGCGTGCGCGTGTTCTTCTCGACGCTCGCCATCGCCGACGACCTCATCTCCATCGCCGCCATCGCCATCTTCTACGGTCAGAGCCCCAATCCGTTTTGGTTGGGCGCCGCCGCGCTTGTGACCTGTGCGCTCGTGTGGCTCAACAAGACGCAGCATTATCGCCTTGCCCCGTATTCGGTACTGGGCCTGCTGTTGTGGTTCTGCATGTTCAAGAGCGGCGTGCACGCTACGCTTGCTGGCGTCATCCTGGCCTTCACCATCCCGGCCAAGTGCGGTGTTAAGCTTGATAGTCTCACCGATTGGCTGGGCGAGTGCTTGCCGCTGCTCGATGACCGCTACGACGACGAGGCGCACATCCTGGGCCAGCATGACTTTACCGTCTCGACCACCAAAGTCGAGCGCGTCATGCACCGCGTGACCCCGCCGCTCATCCGCATGGAGCGCCTGATCTCCACGCCGGTCAACTTTGTGATCCTGCCGATCTTCGCGTTCGTCAACGCACAGGTTCGCCTGGTGGGCGTGGACATGAGCACGCTACTCACCGACCCGGTGACGCTCGGCGTGTACTTTGGCATGCTGCTGGGCAAGCCGATCGGCATCTTTGGCATGACGTTCGCCCTGGTCAAGCTCAAGGCCTGCGAGCTGCCGCACAATGTCAACTGGCATATGATTGCCGGCGTGGGCATTCTGGGCGGTATCGGCTTTACCATGTCGATTCTCATCAGCGGCCTCGCCTTCCCGACGGCCCAGTTTGAGGTTCTGGCCGCCAAGGCCGCTATTCTCGCCGGCTCTGTCACCGCGGCCGTACTTGGCATGATCTACATGAGTGTGATCTGCAAGCACCCCGCGCCCAAGAACGAGTAGGCGCGTAGAAACAGACGCCAGAGCCTGCTCGAGCGCGTGTAAAACGCGGTTTTGAGTGGTACTTGCCACCTGCCGGACACCCCAGTGGCCAAAAAACGCCGTTTGTGAGTACTGTCACAAACGGCGTTTCATTTTAGGCGCGAAAAATAATGTACAAATCTATTCTGTCTGTGCATTAACGATTGCGTGGCTGGACGAAAAATGCCGATGCATCCTTCCAAAACCGGGCACAAAAGGCCAAGACTGGCCTTTTTAATTCAAAATCGCTGTTACTAAAAAAGTAACAGTACTCATATTTGCTATTTTTTGACCACAGGCCCCAATGACTAGGTTTATTCCACGGTGCCGTAGATGGCGCCCCAGCCGTGGGCGGCCAAGGCGGAGTTGAGCTGGTCGCAAAGTGACTGGCGGTCGTAATAGCCGGGCGGCAAAAGGTTCACGATTTCCATGAGATCGGGTGCCAGGTCCAAGATTTCGGCCTGTACGATCAGATCCAGGCGGTCGATGGCGTGGCGGTCGTAAAACAGTCCGTCGACCAGGCGCTGAAGGTCGCCGAATTCCTCGGCCTGGAACGATCCGTACTCCATAGTGCCTCCTTGGGCGCTTCATGCCGGCATGCGCGGCGATTCGTAATTCATTGCGATGGACTTAATCTATCACGGCTTCATAACGTTGCGACGGTAGCGGTCTATACTTAGAAGAATTGCAACGTACCGCTTCGTGAAAGGTCGCACCCATGCAGACGATCTACCAGAAGATGGAAACCACCGAACTCGATGCCGCCATCGAGGCGCTCAAGGCCGAGGTCGCCGAGGTCAAGGCCAAGGGCCTGGTGCTCGACATGGCCCGCGGCAAGCCGTCGCCCTCCCAGGTGGACATCTCTCGACCCATGCTCGATATCCTCAATGCCGATGCCGATCTGCACGACGGCAACGTCGACTGTTCCAACTACGGCTGCTTTGAGGGCATTCCCTCGGCACGCAAGCTAGCGGGGGAGTTCCTGGGTTGCCCCGCCGAGCAGACGCTCGTGCTGGGTTCGTCGAGCCTGCTGATCGAGCACGATATCGCCGGTATGTTCTGGCGTTGCGGCTCGTGCGGCAACGAGCCCTGGGAGGCTTACGAGGCAGCGCACGACGGCAAGAAGGTCAAGTTTCTGTGCCCTGTTCCCGGCTACGACCGCCACTTTGGCATCACCGCCGATCTGGGTATCGAGAACGTCCCCGTCGCGATGACCGACAACGGCCCCGACATGGACGAGGTCGAGCGCCTCGTCGCCGCCGACGATTCCATCAAGGGCATCTGGTGCGTGCCCAAGTATTCCAACCCCACGGGCATCACCTTTAGCGAGGACACTGTGCGCCGCCTGGTTGAGATGCCCACGGCCGCACCCGATTTCCGCATCTTCTGGGACAACGCCTACTGCGTGCACGACCTGTACGACGAGACCGACGAGCTCGCAAACATCTTTGACCTCGCTCGCGCGGCGGGCACCGAGGACCGCGTGGTGGCATTTGCCTCGACGTCCAAGATCACCTTCCCGGGCGCCGGTATCGGCTTTATCGGTGCGAGCCCCGCGGTCATCGCCGAGTTCTCCAAGCGCCTGAAGGCCGGCCTCATTAGCGCCGACAAGCTCAACCAGCTGCGTCACGTGCGCTTCCTTCCCACCATCGAGGCGGTCAAGGAGCACATGAAAAAGCATGCCGAGTTTTTGCGTCCGCGCTTTGAGGCCGTTGAGCGCAAGCTCACCGAGGGCCTGGGCGGCACGGGCTGCGCCACCTGGACGCATCCCCGCGGCGGCTACTTTGTAAGCTTCGATGGTCCCGAGGGCTCGGCCCAAAAGGTCGCCGCGCTGTGCGCCGACCTGGGCGTTAAGCTCACGCCGGCCGGTGCTACCTGGCCCTATGGCAAGGATCCGCGCGATACCAACATCCGCATCGCGCCGAGCTATCCCACGGTCGAGGACCTGGAGGCCGCGCTCGATGTGCTGGTGCTGGCCGTCAAGCTCGTCGCTGCCGAGCTTGCGCGTGCCGAGCGCGCCTAACGCGCGGCTTCCAGTACTATCCGCACTTTCGATACGTAAAGGAGCGTATACATGGATTTGGGTATTTCCACCAACCCCACGCCAGAGCTCTACACCATTAAGGTAACCGGCGAGATCGATATCTCTAAAGCCGATAGCCTGCGTAATGCCATCGACCTGGCGCTCGAGCAGCCCACTGAGGCCGTTGAGCTCGATTTTGCCCAGGTGAGCTACATCGATTCGACGGGCATTGGCGTGCTCGTGGGCGCCGCGCACCACGCGGTCGACCACGGCAAGCGCTTTAGCTGCACCAATGTGCAGCCCCCGGTGATGCGCGTGGTCCAGCTGTTGGGTGTCGACCAGGAGATTTCGATCACCGCTGCATAATCTTTGCCCCCAAAAGGGCGTGCCGTTTGGCATATGTTTGTGATGCGCTCGGACGTTTTGGCGTCCGGGCGCTATACTTGACCGAATGAATAGACGAGTTCCGGCCGAATGGCGCGGTGCGGGCTCGACTCACATCGAGCCTTGGAGGTATGTGTGTTTGGTATTGGAGAGGGTGAGCTCGCGATCATCGTGGTCTTCGGCTTTTTGCTGTTTGGCCCGGATAAGCTCCCACAGATGGGCCGCACGATCGGCCGTGCCATCCGTCAGTTCCGCGAGACGCAGGAAAAGATGACGGCCGTTGTTCAGTCCGAGATCATCGATCCGGTGAGCGAGGCCGCGTCGGCTCCGGTCAAGCCCAAGAAGGCTGCCGTCGATGATGATTCCGATGCGGACGAGGATGCCGTCGAGACGGCTGCGCCCGCAAAGAAGGAGACCTTTGCCGAGCGCCGCGCCCGTCTTGCTGCCGAGAAGGCCGCGAGCGAGGGTGCTGCTGAGGGCGAAGGTGCTGCCGATGAGGCCGAGGGCGCCGAGCCCGCCGAGGCCGAGCCTGCCGCTGCCACCGTCGATCCCGAACCTGCTGCAGAGCCGGAGCCCGAGCCCGAGCCGGCAGAGCCCACGACGGCCGATCTCTACGCCCGTCGTCCCCGCAAGCGCAAGGCCGTCGTCGACCAGCTCGCTCGCGAGCTCGAGGCCGAGGACGACGCTGCTGCCGCCGACGCCCCGAAGGGAGGCGATGAGTAATGCCTATCGGACCCGCGCGCATGCCGCTCTTCGATCACCTGGGAGAGCTCCGTCGCCGCCTGACCATCGTGGTCGTGTCGGTGTTTGCCGCCGCTATCGTGCTGTATTTCGCCACGCCTGTAGTGCTCGACATCCTGGAAGATCCCATCCGCTCCTTTGTGCCGGACGGTAAGTTCTACATCACCACCACCCTTGGTGGCTTTGGTCTGCGCTTTTCGCTGGCCATCAAGATGGCCGTGGTCATGTGCACGCCCATGATCATCTGGCAGATTCTGGCGTTTTTCCTGCCGGCGCTTCGCCCCAACGAGCGCAAGTGGGTCGTGCCCACGGTGCTCGCCTCGACGGTGCTGTTCTTCCTGGGCGCCATCTTTTGCTACTTCATCATCATTCCTGCGGGCTTTGAGTGGCTCATCGGCGAGACCTCGGCCGTCGCTACGGCACTGCCCGATCTGGAGAACTACGTCAACATGGAGCTGCTCTTTATGATCGGCTTTGGCGTGGCGTTTGAGCTTCCGCTCATCATCTTCTATCTGTCCGTCTTCCACATCGTGTCCTACGCTGCTTTCCGCGGTGCCTGGCGTTATGTATACGTTGGCCTGCTCGTGGGTTCGGCCGTGATCACGCCCGACGGCTCGCCCGTCACCCTGGGCCTTATGTACGGTGCTCTGCTTTCGCTCTACGAGATCTCGCTCGCTATCGCCCGCGTGGTCATTACCGCGCGCGAGGGCAAAGAGGGCCTGTTCGTGAGCCGTCTGGACCTGTTCTCGGACGACGAGGACGACGAGGAGTAAAACGGTATGCACGAGGTTGGCATTGTCAACGGCATACTCGATACAGTGATTCGCGCGGCGCGTGGGGCGGGGGCCTCGCGCGCCGTTTTGGTGACGCTGCGTATCGGGGATATGACCGAGGTCGTGCGCGAGGCGCTCGACTTTGCCTGGGAGACGTTTCGCGACGAGGATCCGCTCACGCGCGGCTGCGAGCTTGCCGTGGAGGAAGTCCATCCACAAAGCGAGTGCCTGGACTGCGGCGAGGTCTTTGATCACGACCGTTTCCATTGTCGCTGTCCTCAGTGTGGCGGCGCCAACGTGCGTCTGCTGCACGGCCGCGAACTCGACATCGCCAGTATCGAAATCGAAACCCCCGACGATTAGCCCGCTAGCCACCTGGGGACGGGGTATAAATGGTTAGAAGTTAAGGAGTGCCGAATATGGCTGAGAAAACGATTGATATCGCGTCGCCGATTCTGTCGCGCAACGAGCGCCTGGCAGATCAGCTACGTCAGCGATTTAATGAGACAGGCACCTATGTGATCAATGTGCTGTCGAGCCCTGGCTCGGGCAAGACCACTACGATTCTGGGCACCAACGAGCGCCTGCGCGACAAGGCCGGCTTGCGCTGCGCCGTCATCGAGGGCGATATCGCCTCGGACGTCGACGCCATCACCATGAAGGAAGCCGGCATGCCCGCCATCCAAATCAACACGGGCGGCCTGTGCCACCTTGAGGGCAACATGATCATGGAGGCCGTTGACGCGTTCGACCAGGCGGTGGGCCTTCAAAACATCGATGTCATCTTTATCGAAAACGTGGGCAACTTGGTCTGCCCGGTCGACTTTGACCTGGGCGAGAACCTGTCCATCATGATTCTCTCGGTGCCCGAGGGCGACGACAAGCCCATCAAGTACCCGGGCATCTTCCAGCACGCCGGCGCACAGCTGCTCAACAAGGTCGATGTGGCCCCGGCTTTCGATTTTGACATGGATAGGTATACTAAGACACTCGATGACCTCAATCCGCAGGCGCCGCGGTTTGCCGTGAGCGCGCGCAAGGGTGAGGGCATGGATGCCTGGTGCGATTGGCTCATCGGGCAGATCGAGCAAGCAAGGGCGTAAATCGGCCGCCATACGGGCGGGCGTAGCCGCAGAGACACGAGATAGGAGCCTCTTTTGAAGCTCATCATCGCCGAGAAAAACGACGCCGCGCGTCAGATCGCCGAGCGTCTGTCCACGGGTAAGCCCAAAAAGGACAAGGTGTACAACACCGCCATCTACCGTTTTGAGTGGAAGGGCGAGGAGTGCGTGACGATCGGCCTTGCCGGTCACATCCTCGCGCCCGATTTTTGTGACAGCGTGCTGTTCGATAAAAAGTTGGGCTGGTATTCGGTCACCGAGGACGGCGAGATGCTGCCGGCCGACATACCCGATGGCCTGGCTCGTCCGCCTTACGATACCAAGCGCAAGCCGTTTCTTGCCGATGGCATCTCCATCAAGGGCTGGAAGCTCGAGAGCCTGCCCTATCTCACCTGGGCGCCCGTCATTAAGCTACCGGCCGAGAAGGAGCTCATTCGCTCGCTCAAGAACCTTGCCAAGAAGTCCGACAGCGTCATCATCGCCACGGACTTCGATCGCGAGGGCGAGCTGATCGGTTCGGACGCCCTCAACAAGGTGCGCGAGGTTGCGCCCGACCTGCCGGTCGCTCGCGCCCAGTATTCTTCGTTTACCAAGGCCGAGATCACGCAGGCCTTCGATAATCTCGTCTCGCTCGACCAGAACCTGGCCGACGCCGGCGAGAGCCGTCAGCACATCGACCTCATCTGGGGCGCGGTGCTCACGCGCTACCTAACGCTCGCCAAGTTTGGCGGTTTTGGCAACGTGCGTTCTGCCGGCCGCGTGCAGACGCCGACGCTTGCCCTGGTGGTCGAGCGCGAGCGCGAGCGCATGGCGTTTGTGCCCGAGGATTATTGGCAGATTCGCGGCATGGGTGCCGCTCAGGGTGCTGCCGAGGACGACCGCTTTAAGATCGCGCACAAGACGGCACGCTTTACCGACAAGGATGCTGCCGAGACGGCGTACGGCCACGTTGACGGCGCTACGACGGCGACCGTTGCCGCGGTGACCAAGCGCTCGCGTAAGCAGCAGCCGCCCACGCCGTTTGCGACAACCTCGCTGCAGGCTGCCGCCGCGGCCGAGGGCATCTCGCCTGCGCGTACCATGCGCATCGCCGAGTCCCTCTACATGGCGGGCCTCATCAGCTACCCGCGTGTCGACAACACCGTGTACCCTGCGACGCTCGATTTGGGTGCCGTGGTGAGCGACCTTGCAAAGATCAACCCGGCGCTGGCGCCTGTGTGCAAAAAGGTGCTCGCCGGCCCCATGAAGCCCACGCGCGGCAAAGTCGAAACCACCGACCACCCGCCTATTTACCCCACGGGCGAGGGCGATCCGTCCACGCTCGACGGCGGCCAGCGCAAGCTCTACGACCTCATCGCCCGCCGCTTCCTGGCGACGCTTATGGGTCCTGCGACCATCGAGAACACCAAGCTCGAGCTCGATGTGAACGGCGAGCCGTTCGTGGCTTCGGGCGATGTGCTCGTGACCCCGGGCTTCCGCGAGGCGTACCCGTACGGCCTTAAGCGCGACGAGCAGATGCCGCCGCTGGAGCAGGGCGACACGGTCGACGTGTTCGACATTAAGCTCGAGGCCAAGCAGACCGAGCCGCCCGCGCGCTACAGCCAGGGCAAGCTCGTGCAGGAGATGGAGAAGCGCGGCCTGGGTACTAAGTCCACGCGCGCGAGCATCATCGAGCGCCTGTATGCCGTGCGCTACCTCAAAAATGATCCCGTGGAGCCGAGCCAGCTGGGTATCGCCATTATCGATGCGCTGTCGCAGTTTGCCCCGCGCATCACGAGCCCCGACATGACCAGCGAGCTCGACGGTGACATGACCCGCGTGGAGCGCGGTGAGGACACCGAAGAGCATGTCGTGACGCACTCGCGCGCGCTGCTGGCCGGCGTGCTCGACGAGCTGCTCAAGCATACGCAGGAGCTGGGCGACGCTATCAGCGACGCCGTCACGGCCGATGCGCGCGTGGGCGCCTGCCCCAAGTGCGGCAAGGACCTGGTTATGAAGACGAGCGCCAAGACCCGTGGCAGCTTTATCGGCTGCATGGGCTGGCCCGACTGCGACGTGACTTATCCGGTCCCGAGCGGCGTCAAGGTAAGCCCGCTCGAGGGCGAGGCGGCCGTGTGCCCCGAGTGCGGCGCGCCGCGCATTAAGTGCCAGCCGTTCCGCCAAAAGGCTTTCGAGATTTGCGTGAACCCCACGTGCCCCACCAACTACGAGCCCGACCTTAAGGTGGGCGAGTGTAAGGTGTGCGCCGAGGCAGGACGCCATGGCGACCTGATCGCGCACAAGAGCGAAAAGAGCGGCAAGCGCTTTATCCGCTGCACCAACTATGATGATTGCGGCGTGAGCTATCCGCTGCCGGCGCGTGGCAAACTCGAGGCGACGGGCGAGACCTGTCCCGAGTGCGGCGCTCCCATCGTGGTGGTCAACACGGCGCGCGGTCCGTGGCGTATCTGCGTCAACATGGACTGCCCGACCAAGGAGAAGAAGCCTGCCCGCGGCCGCAAGACTGCGACCAAGGCGAGCACGGCCAAGAAGACGACGGCGGCCAAGAAGACGACGGCCAAGAAAGCAACTGCCGCCAAGAAGACGACCGCGAAGAAGTCGACTACCAAGAAAGCAGCCGCCGACAAGTAACGGCGCAGTCGAAACATTGCCCAAAAAAACGAGCGAGGACCCCACGATCCTCGCTCGTTTTTTGACCGGCAGTTAGGGACGTTCCTTTTCTGCCGGCAGTTTAGGAATGTCCCTAACTGCCGGCTCGGGAACGACAAAGCGCTAGTTCACCTCGACAGGTTTGGCGCCGGGATAGCGCTCCTCAAAGTCTAGGCGGTACTTATTGTCATTGGTGCCCGCCACGTTGTCGCGTGACAGCGGCGCCACGATCTCATTCTTGTGGTCCGCAGGCTTGGCGTATTTCAGGCTGATCTCCCAGGCATCACAGATTGTGTCAATGCGGTGATCCAGGTCGTCGTACAGGGCGATGATGTCCTTCCAGGAGCTGTAGTTCTTGGAGCTCGTCGGAACGTCTAGGTCCTCGACGATGTCGTAATACTGCTCGATGGTGTCCTCCGTGCGCTCGGCGACGTCGGCGAGATTTTGACGGGTGGTTCGATCCTCTTCCAGATAGCTGCCGTTGAAGTTCTGCGCGCAGCCACGGACGTAGTTGTCGAGGTCTTCGAGCAAGTCGTAGTATTCGCTCAGACGACGGTAGAGGTTCTGCTCGGAGAGCGTTGCTTCGCCGCCATCCTCGTCGTCATCGTCGTACAGGCTGTTGGGATCGCCGAGAGGCTTTAGGTCATCTTCGTCGACGTCATGGTGCAGCTTAGCTACCTCGGCAGCCGTCTGCGTGGCGGCGTTGTCGAAAGGTCTGATTGCAAAGAAGATGACCAGGGCGATGATGATCGCCACCAGCACAACGATAACGGCGATAAGCGGCCCGGTGCCGCTCTTTTTGGGAGCGGGGGTCTGTGGCGAAGCGGGCGCGTATGCGGGAGCCGGCTGCTGTTGGGGCGAGCCGCTCGCGACGGGTATGCGCTGCGTGGTCTCGACGGCCGCGGGGCTTGCGGCGGGGTCGGGTCGATAGGCGAGGGGGTCGTCCGCCTTGGCTTGCGGCGTATCGAGGGAACCGGTCTGCTCAAAAGCGGGCTGGCTATCGCTCGCGACTGTTTGCTCAACGGGTGCACCGCACGAGGTGCAGAACTTGGCATTATCTGCAAGAAGCTTGCCGCACGAGGCGCAATACCGAGACATTGCCACTCCTTTCGCCACATTTCAATGCAATACGACGATTATACCCAGCGTCCAAAATTCCCCATCATATGTTGCGGTGAAATAGGGACTGTTTGGCGGTCTCAGAGCTTCAATCAGCCCCTATTTCACCGCAACTTTGGAAAGGCACCTTTAGCCATTGGGGACGCGCCGAGCACTGGGGTATCATGGCTTGGTTGCTATAACTCGCATTTACGCGCCTTGTAGGAAGGGGCTGCGCCCATGGCTTTTGAGCCTGCTCAACATAGCTTTATCACGCTCGAGGGCGTCGACGGCGCCGGCAAGTCCACGCAGGCGCGCCTGCTTGCCCGCGCGCTCGAACTCGCTGGCTACCAGGTTGTGAGCCTGCGCGAGCCGGGCGGCACCGCCATCAGCGAAAAGATTCGCGCTCTGCTGCTCGACCCCGCCAACACGGCGATGGGCGACACCTGCGAGTTGCTGCTCTACGAGGCGGCGCGCGCTCAGTTGGTGCACGAGGTCATCGCGCCCGCCCTTGCTGCCGGCAAGGTGGTCCTGTGCGACCGCTTCTACGATTCCACGACCTGCTACCAGGCGTTTGCCGATGGCCTCGATCGTCAGATGGTGCGCGATGCCAACAACCTGGCCGTCGCGGGTACGCACCCGGCGCTCACGCTCGTCTATCACATCACGCCCGAGCAGGCGGCACTGCGCATGGCCGACCGCGGTGCGGCAGATCGCATGGAGGCTAAGGGCATGGCCTTCCAAGAGCGTGTCTACCAGGGCTTTTGCGCAATTGCCGCCGAGGAGCCAAACCGCGTAAAGCTCATCGACGCGACCGCGTCCATCGAGGAAGTCTTCGCGCAGACGGTCGAGCAGGTTCGCGCCTACGGCCTCGACATTTCCCAGGACGCCGTCACCGCCGCGCTTGCCCAGGAGGCCGAGTAATATGGCCCCCGCTCAGGCAAGTCTGCTGGCCAAGCTCGACACCCAACAGCGCGTGCGCGACTTTTTGACCAATGCCGTCGCCAGCGGTCGCGCATCGCACGCCTACCTGTTTTTGGGCGCGCCCGGCGCGGGCAAGCTCGACGCCGCGTGGGCGCTCGCCCAAGCCTTCCTGTGCGAGCAGGATGGCTGCGGCTCATGCGACAGTTGTGTGCGCGTTGCTCGCCATACGCACCCCGACGTGCACTATTACACGCCCGAGAGCGCCACGGGCTACCTCATTGCCCAGACCCGCGAGCTGCTCGACGACGTTCCGCTGACGCCCATCCGCGCCAAGGCCAAGGTCTACATCATCGACCGTGCCGAGCAGCTGCGCGCTAACACCGCCAACGCACTGCTCAAAACACTCGAGGAGCCGCCCGAGGGCGTCATGTTCATCCTGCTGGGCACCTCGGCAGATGTGATGCTGCCCACCATCGTGAGCCGCTGCCAGTGTGTGCCGTTTCGGCTGGTGTCGCCCACCGTTGCCGCGCGTGCCGTGAGTCGCGCGACGGGTCAGGATCTCGCGCGTTGCCGCATGGCGGTCGCCGTGGCGGGAAGCCCCACGCGCGGTATCGAGTTCCTTAAGAGTGCCGAGCGCCAGGATGCTCGCCGCCAGATGGTCCGTGCCATCGATTCGCTCATCGCTGCCGACGAGGCCGATGTGCTCAGCCACGCCAAGTCGCTTATTGTCGCCGTTAAGGCACCGCTCGCCGAGGTCAAGTCCACACAGGAAAAGGTGCTCGAGCAAAACGCCGACTACCTGTCGCGTGGAGCATTGAAGCAGCTTGAGGACCGCAACAAGCGCGAACTCAACGCGCGCGAGCGTTCGGGTATCATGGAAGCGCTGGCGAGCGCGCGGACGCTCATGCGCGACGTGCTGCTGACACTTCAGGACGAGGCAGCCGACGTGGTGAACGAAGACGTGCGCGACACGATCGGTCGGCTTGCCGCCGCGACCAATGTTGCGGGTGCCACGCGGGCGCTCGAGGCAGTCGCGACCGCCGAGCGCAACATCGCCAGAAACGTTACTCCCCAGCTGGCCATCGAGGTCATGCTGTTCGATATCAGGAAGGCACTGAAATGCCGTTAGTCGTACCCGTTAAGTTTACCTACGCCTCGCGCGACCTGTGGTTCGACCCGCAGGATCTGGATATCCTCGAGGCAGACTACGCTATCTGCTCCACCGAGCGCGGAACCGAGATCGGCCTGGTCACGGCCGATCCCTTCGAGGTGCCGCAAGATGAGATCGGTCAGCCGCTCAAGCCCGTGCTGCGCGTGGCGAGCGACATCGACCTGCAGCTTGCCGACGACTTGGCCATCCAAGGCGACGAGGCGATGGTCGATTTCCGCCGTCTGGTCAAAGAGCTCGACCTCGAGATGAAGCCGGTGGGCGTCGAGTACCTGTTTGGCGGCGAGAAGGCCGTGTTCTACTTTGCGGCCGAGGAGCGCGTCGATTTTCGCCAGCTCGTCAAGGACCTGTCCTCGACGCTGCACATTCGCGTCGACATGCGCCAGATCGGCGTGCGCGACGAGACCCGCCTGGTGGGTGGCTACGCCCAGTGCGGACAGGAGCTCTGCTGCACGCGCTTTGGCGGACAGTTTGAACCCGTCTCGATTCGCATGGCAAAAGAGCAAGACCTGCCGCTCAATTCCTCCAAGATCAGCGGCGTGTGCGGTCGTCTGATGTGCTGCCTGCGCTACGAGTTCGAGGCCTACAAGGACTTTAAGAGCCGTGCGCCCAAAAAGAAGACGCTCATCGATACGCCGCTTGGCAAGGCGCGTATCCAAGAATATGACACACCGCGCGAGCAGCTGGTGCTGCGCCTGGAGAACGGCAAGGTCTTTAAGGTCAACCTGGCCGATATGACCTGCTCGGAGGGCTGCAAGAAGAAGGCTGCCGAGCAGGGCTGCAATTGCCGCCCCGACTGTGTGACGCGCGATGTGCTCGAGCGCATCGAGTCGCCCGAGATGCGTCTGGCGCTCATGGAGCTCGATCGCGAAAACGGCGTCGATGTGGGCGATGGCCTGTCGAGTGCCGACCGTCTGGCCGGCACGTCGATGCCCAAGCGCCGTCGTCGCGATGCTGAATCCGATGCTCGCGCCGGTCAGAGCCAAGGCGAGGGCCGTGGCCGCGGAAAGGGCCGTGGTAAGGTCGAGGCACCCGAGGCCGAGGAGGCCGCCGGTGGCCGTCGTCGTCGCAAGCGCTCGGGTTCGGGCGATGCCGGCGAGGCCGCTCCCGCAGGCAAGAACGCTTCCCGCGAGCGCGAGGCTCAGCAGCCCCAGCAGCAGAATCGCGGCGGTGGCATGAACCCCACACGTCGCCGCCGCCGTCATCTGTCGAGCGAGGAGCGCGAGGACGCCTTCCGCGCCGCAGCTGCTCGCGAGGCCGGTGCCGCTTCCAAGGGTCCCTCGGTCTCCGATGCGTCTGCCGACAAGGGCGGCAAGTCACGTGGCGAGGAGGAGCGCGCGCCGCGTCCGCGCCGTCGCCATTCCTCGGGCGCGCAACAGAAGCCCTCAGTGCCCTCCGTGGCCGATCAGGTCTCGGATGGCGAGGTCAAGGTCACGCGCCGTCGTCCCGGGGATGGCGGGGGAGCGGCTGCCAAGGCTTCGCGTGGCGCCGCTCGCGACGAGCGCGAGCCGCGCGAGGATCGCGGTGGCGAGGGCTCGGCCGACCAGGGTCAAAAGCGCCGTCGCCGTCGTCGTTCCCGCAAGCCGCGCCAGGATGGTGGCGAGGGCTCGACCCCGTCTTCGTCCGCACCACAACCGCCCGCCGGCGAATAACGCCCGCGAGCGGATTTAGCCCGCCTTGCCCCGAGCGCATCGGGGTATCATAGCGCCGAATCAACAACCCTCCCTGCGGCCGAACGTAGGGAGGGTTGTGTCTTGAAGAGCCATCTGAACATATTGAGCTGTTTGCAGGGTGCCGGTGCCCTACCGTTTGCGGACGAATTGCTACCGTTTGCCGAGTGGGTGGCACGCGAGGCGCTCGAGGCATTGTCGCCAACACGATGTGCCGGCTGCGAGCGCGCCGGTGCGCTTATTTGCCAAGACTGCCTTGCCGCGTTCACGCTCATCGACCCACGTCATAGCTGCACCCGATGCAGCGCCCCGTTTGGGGATTTGCTGTGCACTGAGTGTTCGGTCGAGGGCACGTCCTCGGCAATGACGGAGGCGCTCGACCGCTGCCTGGCGTGCGCCGTCTATGCGCATCCGCTGCCGCGCATCATTAAAGCGTACAAGGATGCGGGCGAGCGACGTCTGGCTCCGTATCTGGCGGAGCTGCTCTACGACACCGCCCTGCATGCCCAGGTCGTAGCGCCCGATCGCTATGGAGGTGTGCTGTCCGGTGCGGATGCGGTGGTGTTTGTGCCTGCGACGGCGGCAGCGTTTCGGCGGCGTGGTTTTGATCATATGGAGGCTATTGCGCGTCCATTTTGCGAGCTGTCGGGTGTTCCCCTGCTCGACGCCCTCGTTAAGTACGGCCATGGTGACCAGCGCGAGCTCGGTCGCGATGAGCGCCGGGAACACGCTCGGGGTATGTACGAGACGGTCGAGGATGTGCGCGGCCGCCGCCTGCTGCTCGTCGACGATGTCATTACCACGGGCGCGACCATGGCAGCGGCCTCGGCGGAGCTCAAGCGTGCCGGCGCCGCGGCAGTCGATGGTCTCGCTATCGCACGCGTTTGGTAGGGGTGGTTTTGTGGCAGTGAAGATTGAGCGGCGCAACGAGCCGACAAGCGAACAGCTAGCGGCTTCCGTAATCCTAACAGGCGCCTCGGCGCTACGCATGATGCGCTCCGAGCGCCGGCAGATGGGCTACATAAGCTGGAGGGACCTTGATCCCGATGAAGAGCGCCATGTGCTGCGCACGTCGTCGCCCTCGACCGAGGACATCTATCTTCCCGACTTGGTGCGGATTGGGGCCGCAAGCGGCGAGGTGCAAGAAGATCTGTGCTTGCTGGTGGGATCTGCGGCGCAGCGCCGCCGCATGCCTGACGTGGGCTGGTCCGTGTGTTCCGGGTTGCCCGCCGGCTCGATTTTAGAGGTAGAACCGGGGGTGTACAGCCTATCTCCCGAGGCCCTTTGTGTTGCCGTCGCCCGCGAGGTCGGCTGTATCCAGGGGTTTGCCCTGGCCCAGGAACTGTGTTCCAAGATTTCACTGAGCGATCGCGGGAAGTATCTGCCTCCCTACACCTCGCCTGTTGCGAATAGACTTGCAAAGGACAAGGATCAACCGGCAGACGTGGGCTACTTTGAAGTCGAGCCGGTGCTGACGCCCGATCGCCTGGCAGATTACCTCGCGGTATGCAAGGGGAATGCGGCCAAAAAACTGCAGCGTCTGTGTCCCTACTTGTCAGAAAACTTGCGCTCGCCCATGGAGTGCATCATGCTCGCTCTGTTTTCGCTTCCGTTTTCCTATGGCGGATTTGCCTGCGGTCCCTTTAAGACCGACTACAAGATTGAGTTCGATGACCGCGCGCAAGCAATCTCGGGGATGCCGCATGCAGTTTGCGATGCGTATCAGGAAGCAGCCCGGTTTGACCTGGAATACAACGGTGAGCTGGGTCATTCCTCCCGGAGGGGACGTATCCATGATGAAAAGCGCAACACGGGCTTGATTACTATGGGAATCGAGGTCGCGACGGTCAACAACGAAATGCTCTGTGACATGGAAGCGATGGAAGCACTCGCATGGCGCATCCACCAGCGTATGGGTAAGCGATATCAGAATCGCGTAGAGGCTCGTCGAAAGAGGCAAGATGCTCTGCTGAATACGCTCCGAGCGTGCTTTGGGCTCAAACCAGCGTAAAACTATGGCTTTATAGGGGGTCTGTTTATATACTCTGTACAAAAAACGGCAAATATGAGTACTGTTACTAGATTAGTGACAGCAAAAACAAAGAAACTTGGGCCGATAATCTGGATTCAGCGAAGAGATAATAAACGAATGTGGAATATCTTGGCGCCAAGCAGGCTGTGCGGAACTCAAAAAGGGCTCGTGAGGCGGTAATACGCTGCTACTAAATTGGTGACAGTACTCATATTTGCCGTTTTTTGCACACGGCACCCTGAGACGGGTGCCCCGGAGCTCCCCGCAGGGGAGCTCCGGGCTTCACGGGGCCACGAACGGCCCGCTTCGACCTGCGAAATCTGTACTCGCGATGCGAATGACGCCCCTAACCTTAAACTTTATCTTGAACTTAGCTATAATGCGCTTCGTTCCTACCAGGCTGTGGTTGCGGACGGACGAAATGCCCGTCCTAGTCCAAGACAGACGCGGTCAAAGGGATCCACGTAAGCGACCGCGTGCGCGCGGCGCGATCATGGCGCGTCCTAGATGTAAGCCGCACCGTCCGTTCTACTTTCTTTGGGGCAATACCGCCTCGCGGGCGAGCGGGTCAGTCGTGAAGGTGGCTGCGGCCTCCCGAGCAAACACCCCGGTGCGCAAGTGTGGGGTCAAATACCAGGTCAGCTGGTGGGAACAATCTGATATTCCGCGCAACGCACGGATTGTATACGACACAGAAGGCAGGGTAGTGGACATGGTGAGGGGCAGCTTGATGCACGCGGCTCGGTTAGGTGCTGGGACCGCAGCGGTCATTGCCGTTTTGGGCCTGAGCGGATGCGCGTTCAACCCGCTGTCTACGTTCACGACTCCCACGATCGACCAGATCGAGTACGAGACCGTCACGCCGGCGGTGTCGGACGATGCCCTGGTCACTCCCGGAACCCTGACGGTCGCCCTCGATACTTCCGATGCGCCGCAGGCCATGCAAGGCGCCGACGGCGAGCTCACGGGATATGCGGTTGACGCCGCCCGCGCCCTCGCAAGCCGCATGGGCCTTAAGGTCGCCTTTGTCGATGCGTCCTCGGCAGGTTCCGCGCTCGGCGACAAAAAGGCTGATATCTTTATCGGCGAGATCAACTCCACAGACGGGGACGTTAGCTCGCTCGGCACCTGCCTGTACGATGCCGCTTCTGTGTTCGGTAAAACCAGCGATGGTGGGTCGCTAAGCGTTTCCACCGATACCCTTAACACGTCTACCCTGGGTGTCCAGATGTCCTCGGCCTCGCAGGAGGCGCTTGCTAAGCAGAGCATTACCGCCAACCAAAAGACCTACTCCAACATCAACGAGTGCTTTGAGGCGCTCGAGTCCGGCGAGGTCGACTATGTGATCTGCGACTCCACGGCCGGCGGCTACCTTGCACGCCTGATGAGCGAGGTCTCCTATGTCGGTGCGCTCGAGGCGCCCTCGACGCTTGGTGTTGCGGGCCTCTCGTCCAATGACGAACTGTGCCGTGCCGTGAGTGATGCCCTCGACAGCATCACGGTCGACGGTACGCTCGAGGCAGTCCACTGCGTATGGTATGGCACGATGCCCTACGACCTCACCACTAAGACGGTTTCGGGCGCTAACGTGCAACCGGGCGACTCTGAGTCCAGTGAGACCACGTCCTCCGGCAGCGAGTCTTTCGATTCCAACAATGAGACCGCATCCTCCGAGGACAAATCGTCCAGCCAGGAAGGCACCATCACTGACGATGACATTAACAAACTCAATAGCTAGTTATTGCCAGGGGTGGTGTCTCCTATACGTTGGAAAGGACACCTCTTCACGGTTTCAACATGCACTGCCGGGCTTCCCCAATAGGGGAGCCCGGCTTTTTCATCCCTATAAAACCAGCAGGTCAAAGCCAATTTTCGGGACCAAATACAAATCTGTCGGCTCCCTCCTATAGCGCACTTTGCCATGGAAAAGTACGAGACTTCGGTATGCGGTATCAAGCAATCGTTATTCGGGTCTTTAGGAATCCGCGTGATTAAATGCACGGCAATGGGTACATAGCCAGTACAGTAAGTCCCCGAGGCAGATTGGAGCCACGTATGGATATCAAGGTTTCTGGACGCAAGACGACGGTAACCGATGCTCTGCGTGCGCATGTGGATGAGAAGATCGGCGAGGCGCTCAAGGTTTTCGATATCGAGCCCATGACGGTCGACGTTGTACTTCGCTATGAGAAGAACCCCTCGAACCCCAACCCGGCAATCGTCGAGGTCACGGTTCGTGCCCGCGGTTCGGTGATTCGCGTTGCCGAGCACGGTGCAGATATGTACGCCGCCATCGACCTCTCCGCCGATAAGGTCACCCGCCAGCTGCGCAAGTTCAAGACCAAGGTCGTGGACAACCGCCAGGGCGGTGCCAGCGCCGCGGATGTCGCGCCGGTCGAGCGCGTCGAGGATCTGGCCGACCTGCTGCTGCCCGAGGAGGAGGACGACCTGCTCGTCCGCGAGAAGGTCATCGACGTCACCCCGATGACTGAGGAGCAGGCGCTGGTGCAGACCGATCTGCTCGGCCACGACTTCTACGTGTTCGAGAACGCGACGACTGGCCTCATCAATGTGGTGTATCACCGTAAGAATGGTGGATATGGCATCATCAAGCCCCGCATCGAAACACTTGACGAGTAAAATACGTTAACTTGCATGAGTTAACGGTTGGCGGCCATCCCATGCGGGTGGCCGCCTTTTTACGTAAGGAGTCGCTTTGATGGACAAGGCCGCATCCGCCGGTCATTCGGACCGTTGCCGCATCGTCGTCGATACCTGCTGCGACTTTAGCCCCGAGGTCGCCGCGAACCTCGATGTCGATATCTTGGGCTTCCCCTTTATCATCGATGGCGAGGAGCGCACGGACGATATCTGGTCGAGCATGAGCCCCAAGGAGTTCTACGACCGCATGCGCGCCGGTGCTCGCGTGTCCACCTCGGCTGTGTCGCTCGGTCGCTATATCGAGTTTTTTACCGAGTGCGCCAAAGAGGGCACGCCCACGGTCTACCTGTGCTTTACCTCGGCGCTGTCGTCGAGCTACAACTCCGCGTGCCAGGCGGCAGATGCCGTGCGCGCCGAGTATCCCAACTTTGAGCTCTACGTGGTCGACAACGCCCTGCCCTGCGCGACCGGCGCGCTCTTGGCGCTCGAGGCCGTGCGCCAGCGTTCGGCGGGACTGACCGCCAAGCAGCTGGTCGATTGGGCAAACGAGGCAAAAACCTACGTGCACGGCTACTTTACGCTCGAGAGCTTCGACGCACTGGCTGCCGGCGGCCGCATTCCTCCCGCGGCGGCGCAGCTCACGGCAAAGCTCGACGTCAAGCCCGAGCTCTCCTACGACCTGGCCGGCTCGCTGTCGCTGATCGGCGTCAACCGCGGCCGCAAGAAGGCGCTCAAGTCCATCCTCAAGTCGTTCCGCGAGAACTACGTGCCCGACCGCACCATGCCCATCGCCATCATGACGGCCGATGCCGAAAAGGATGGTGACTGGCTCGAAGCCGCCATCCGCAAGGAGGAGGGTTGCGCCGACGTCACGATCATTCGCGGCTCCGTGGGTCCCACCATCGGCTCGCACGTGGGCCCCGGCATGGTGGGCTGCGCGTTTTGGGGTAAGAACCGCGCCGACAAGGCGTCGCTTTCCGACCGTATCGCCCGCCGCGTGCGCGGTCAGTAGGCAAGCGCTGCGTCCGTAATCGCCCTCGACTCACAGCCCAAACGCTGGCACCGAGTATTCAACCTGGTAACAACACCCAACCCAAAAGGAAAGGTTTCATGGCAAACAAGCTCTCCGTCGCATTCATCGGCACCGGAATCATGGGTGCCCCCATCGCCGGCCACATTCTGGACGCCGGCTATCCCGTCACGGCCAACAACCGCACCAAGTCCAAGGCGGCGGCGCTTATCGAGCGCGGCGCCGTCTGGGCAGATACGCCGGCCGATGCCGCGGCGAACGCCGATGTCGTCTTTACCATGGTGGGCTATCCCTCCGAGGTCGAGGAGCTCTACCTGGCGGGCGACGGTCTGCTCGCGTGCACTAAGCCCGGCGCGGTCCTGATCGACCTCACCACGAGCTCGCCCGAGCTTGCCCGTGACATTGCCAAGGCCGCCCAGGTTTCCGGCCGCATGGCGTTTGACTGCCCCGTCACCGGCGGCGAGTCGGGTGCCATCGCCGGTACGCTCACGGCTATCGTGGGCGCTACCGAGAACGACATCGCGCCGGTCCGCGACATCCTTGCCACCTTTGCGGCCAACATCTGCTGCTTCGACGGCGCCGGCAAGGGCCAGGCTGCCAAGCTCGCCAACCAGGTGTCGCTGGGCGCCTGCATGGTCGGCATGGCAGACGCCATGGCATTTGCCGAGTTGAGCGGCCTTGACCTGGAGAAGACCCGCCAGATGATCCTGGGCGGCACCGGCAAGTCCGGCGCCATGGAGAGCCTGGCTCCCAAGGCGCTCGACGGCGACTACAAGCCCGGCTTTATGGTCGAGCACTTTATCAAGGACCTGCGCTTGGCGCTCGCCTATGCCGACGACCGCGAGCTTGCGCTGCCCGGTGCCGACGTGGCCTTTACGCTCTACGACATGCTCGACGCCATCGGTGGTGCCAAGCTGGGTACCCAGGCCGTCACGGTCCTCTATAAGGAGGAGGCCGACGCCATCGCCGCCGGTCTGGACTGGTCGCAGTATCGTCCCGAGGAGCATGGCGCTCACGAGGAAGGCTGCGGTTGCGGCGAGCATGGCGACGATCACGAGTGCGGTTGTGGCCACCACCACGACGAGGGCCACGAGTGCTGCGGCGGCCACGGCCATGATGGCGGCCACGAGTGCTGCTGCGGCCACCATCACGGGGAGTAGCGCCCATGAGCTGGACGTTCGTGGTGCTTGCGCTGGTGCTCTTTCTCTTTGCGATCTACATTGGCTTTTTGTGCGGCCAGTGGGCGTGCGAAAAGCGTGTCATCACCAAGCGCGACTACTGGATTGCCAACTTTGCGGGAGCGGCGGCAGTCGTCCTGCTGACCTGGGTGTTCTCGCTGTTCCCGCTGGTGCAGTTTGCGCCGATCGGCTGGCTCGGCGGCTTTATCGCCGGCCTTAAGATGAGCTTTGGCGAGTCCGTCGGTCCGTGGCGCAAGCACGACGAGGTCTTTAACGTCAACAAGGCTCACCGTGCCGCCGCCGACGCGGGCGACGCCGAGGAACGCCGCCGTGCGCGTCGCAATGGCGCGGCCGATCGACAGCTCATCTCGGTCACCGATGACAGCAAGGGTGCTGGCAAGCACGCTAAGAAATAGTAAGAAGAGGTAACTATGGCAGAAAACAAAGACGAACAGCTCACCGACGAGGAGCTGGCACAGCTTCAGCTGGCAGAGGAGAACGAGAACGCCGTCGACCGTCTGGTCAAGGAACTCGGCTGCCCCACGCGCCGCATCCGCCAGTTTGCCGCCCGCGTGCTGCACCTGCTTGCCGAGCGCGATCCGCAGCGCGTCGTGCCCTGCGTGCCCGCGCTGATCGAGGCGCTCGACCGCCCCGAGGCTCAGACCCGCTGGGAGGCCCTCGATGCCCTGACGGCGCTCGCCACCACCTGCCCCGAGCAGCTGGGTGATGCCTTTGAGGGCGCCGAGACTGCACTGTTCGACGAGATCTCCTCCACGCTGCGCTATGCCGCCTTCCGCCTGCTGTGCGTGTGGGGCGCCACGAGCGTCGAGCGTTCACGCGAGGCTTGGCCCATCCTAGACGAGGCCATCCAGTGCTACCACGGCGACCTTGAGTATCGCGATATGCTCGGTTGCCTGTACGAGTTTGGCCAGGGCGAGATCGACGCCGAGGTCGCCGAGAAGCTTGCGCTGCGCCTTAAGTTCGACGCCGAGAACGGCAAGGGCAGCTATCTCAAGGCCCGTTCGAGCGAGATTTGCGAAATGCTTGTTAAACGTTTTGGCCTTGATCTCTCCAAAAAGAAGAAGCGTGCTAGCGTTAAAAAATCTGACGACGCCGAAGACGAGGAGTAACAGATTATGGCGCACGATGTAGTCCTGATTCCCGGTGACGGTATCGGTCCCGAGATTACGCAGGCCATGCGCCGCGTGGTCGAGGCCACCGGTGTCCAGATCAACTGGAACGTCCAGGAGGCCGGTGCCGGCGTCATGGACGAGTTTGGCACGCCACTGCCCCAGCACGTGCTCGATGCGGTCGCCGAGACCAAGGTTGCCATCAAGGGCCCCATCACCACGCCGGTCGGCACGGGTTTCCGCAGCGTCAACGTGGCCCTGCGCAAGTACTTTGACCTGTACGCCTGCGTGCGCCCCTGCCTGTCGCAGCCGGGCGACGGATCGCGCTTTCGCGACGTCGACCTGGTCATCGTGCGCGAGAATACCGAGGACCTCTACGCCGGCATCGAGTTCGATGAGGGCGCTGCCGAGGTCGAGGAGCTCTCGCAGCTCGTTGAACGCTCGGGCCAGAAGACCTTCGCCGCCGATTCCGCCATCTCGATCAAGCCGATCTCCATCGCCAAGAGCCGCCGTATTGTGGAGTATGCCTTTGAGTACGCCCGCCGCTGCGGCCGCAAAAAGGTGACGGCCGTACACAAGGCAAACATCATGAAAGCGACCGACGGCCTGTTCCTGCGCGTGGCGCGCGAGGTGGCCGCCAACTATCCCGATATCGAGTTCAACGACAAGATCGTCGACGCCACCTGCATGGGCCTGGTCCAAAACCCCAACGACTTTGATGTCCTGGTGCTGCCCAACCTGTACGGCGACATCGTGAGCGACCTGTGCGCCGGCCTGGTGGGCGGCTTAGGGATGGCCCCCGGCTCCAACATCGGTGCCGACTGCGCCATCTTCGAGGCAACGCACGGCTCCGCGCCCGATATCGCTGGCCAGGATATCGCCAACCCCACGGCCGAGATTCTGTCCGCTGCGATGATGCTCGATCACCTGGGCGAGAACGACGCTGCCAATCGCATTCGCGCCGCCGTATCTGCCACGCTCGACGAGGGCGAGCAGGTTACCGGTGACGTGCGCCGTGCCCAGACCGGTTCCGTCGAGGGCGCCGTGGGCACGCAGGCCTTTGCCGATGCCGTTATCGCGCACCTGGCCTAAGGTAGGCACGCTGCAAACGCCTAAATAGTACTTAAGTGTTTGCGTATAACCTAAGAATCAATACGCCCGGCGCTTTGTCGGGCGTATTCTATTGAGGACTATGTTTCCTAACAAGGAGTAACCGATATGGGTCTGATTCAAAAGAAGGACGAGAAGGACGAGATCGACGGCATCCAGATCATCGAGCGCGGCGAAGGCCCCGACGGTGACGAGGACGAGAAGATCGACCTGGTCGCCGGTACGTCTGCCGAGCACATTGCTGCCGGTACGACGGCCGAGGAGGAGGACGCCCGTCTGGAGGCTCAGATTGCCGCGGATGCCGCCGACGAGAATCTGATGCCCGAGGCCCAGGATGAGGACGACGATATCCTGGGTTCCGATGAAGACGATCGCGTATCCAAGCACAAGAAGACGATGATTGCCGCCTTTGTGGTTGCAGTCGTGATCGCTGCGGTGGTCGGCTTCTTTATTGGCAATGGCGGCTTTGGCGGCAAGGGTGTCGGCTCGGCGATCCTGACCGAGGACCAGCTCGATTCGACCGTGGCAAGCTATAGCTACAACGGCAAGAAGAGCGACATCACCGCGCGCGAGGCCATCGAGAGCCAGTACAGCCTCGACACCGTCAAGGACGACGACGGCAACTATACCGCTCCGTCTGCCGATGTCATCCTGTCCTACGTGCGCAACAAGATCCTGCTCGATGCTGCCGAGGACGAGGGCATCACCGTCTCTTCTAAGGAGATGAAGAAGTACGCCGAGGATTCCATCGGCACTTCGGACTACAAGACCATGGCCACGCAGTATGGCGTGTCCAAGGACCAGGCCAAGCAGATTGTCCGCCAGTCCGCGACGCTGCAGAAGCTCTACAAGAAGAAGGTGGGCGATAGCTCCGCAAGCATGCCGACTGCTCCGACTGAGCCTGCTGACGGCAACGAGGAGACCGCGAGCAAGGACTACGCCGACTACATCATCAACCTTGCCGGCGACGAGTGGGATAGCGAGAAGGGCACCTGGAAGGATGCCGACAGCACCTATGCCAAGGCCTTCGCCGACGATGCCTTTACGGCCGATAGCGCGACCTATAAGCAGGCCATGACCGCCTATTACACCGCCTACCAGCAGTATTCTTCGCAGGCCTCGAGCGCCAGCTCCAAGTGGACCGAGTACGCTAACGGCCTCTACGCCAAGGCCAACATCAGCATCTACGGCCTGTTTGCGTAAAGATTTGTCTGAGCCACCGAGCGCGTAGCCGAAATATCTGAATAGCCCGCTAGAACGGATGTTGTTCTAGCGGGCTATTTGCGTTTAGGCGCTGGTGGTTAAATTATGCCTATGAATCTTTAAGTCCAAAAAGATTATCGGCTTCATCGTCAGGCATATATTCCAGCACATCGCCCGGTTGGCAGTCGAGTGCCCGGCATATCGCGTCAAGAGTTGAAAAGCGCACGGCAGAAACCTTGCCCGTCTTGATGCGCGACATATTGACCTGGGAGATGCCCACGCGTTCCGCAAGCTCTTTGGATGAGATCTTGCGTTCGGCGAGCATGCGGTCAAGCCGCAGAATAATCATGGATTCCCCCTAGAGCAACTCGTCATCTTGTTTTTGCAGGATATACCCGTAGCGGAAGATGCTGGCAATCAGGCAAATAATCAGGCCCGCAAAGAGCATGGAGGGCTCGAATAACTGGCCGGCGAACGCATCCGTAAAGCTGCCGCCAAATCCTGAGAGTATCATTCCCGTGATTACGGCACCAAGAAGCCTCACGGCAACGCCGCCGATAAGGAATAAATGTCCTACTCGACGAAGTGTCTGGTTACATTCAAGGTCAAAGGGCCTGCCTTCCTTTTCAATGTTGAAGAAAAGCCTGCGCACGCTTATCGCGATGGTAAGCGCGAGGCATGTCATCAAGAGGCTCCCTATGGCAGTGTGGCCATCGTGTGCGACGAGCATAAGTGGGGCCTGCGCATCGGTACCGACGATAGCAAGGCATGGCCCTTCGCCGGCTTGAAGTTCTACGGATTGGAGGCACGACCCTTGGGAGAGGCCAGGCAATATGAGAAGAAGGTCAATCGCAATGACTGCGAGGAGCCCCAGAGCGAGCGCGGTGGTAATGCAGATCGTGGCCCATTTGCAGATGCGAGCGAGCTTCCTCAGTTTGGCTACCGTCTGTTCGCGGCTGATGGTTTCATTCGATATAGACGCGTTTCGATGGACCATAACCCCTCCAATCGGCGTTTTGGATGATACTTGTATCATATCAGAATTAACGATAAACGATAAATAATTACGGATACTGAGCAAGTAATGATTGAAAATGATTAGCGTGAGCTATTGGCTCATTTTGGATGCCGGAGTTTGGCGCGCGGGGGATGAGGACAAATGCCAAAACTTCCCGTGATCGCACAAGTGTTTCATCGGGTTTCCCTAATTCATCTGGGAAAACAACTGCAAACGATTGCAAGTAACTGGTGAACGGTCGAAAACTACCGTTCACCGATAATCTCAAAACTGGTTCTAACTGGTATTAAGTCAAAAAGACCAATTCACATATCTTCACAATGACCTGCAATTTTTCTACACGCTATTTTAGCCGCCCTGCGTTGTTTAGGGACAGGAAAAGTTCCGATCTTTTGCCAAAGCATTTCGAAACGGTTTCAAAACCGCAGGTAGAAGTGTTAACGACCGGTAAACGGTCGAAATATCACCGTGAGCGGTGCAAAAACGTTTTACCGTATGAATCAACGAAAGCGACCTCTTCTGGGGTGATATAGTGACAACAACACGTCACGTGGTTACTACCAGTTTAGAAACCACTGGTCTTCAAAGAACGCTTTCTAAGAAGCTTTAAGGGCGAGCGCCCGCTGGCTTCCGAAAATCATCGGACTCAGATTGTACACACCTTCGGAAGGGAAATTTGAATGGTTGGCTTTATTCTTACCGGTCATGGACAGTTCGCACCCGGCCTAGCTAGCGCTATCGCTATGGTTGCCGGCGACCAGCCCGCTTTTACCGTCGTTCCTTTTGAGGGCGACCAGGCTGCTTCCTACGGTGAGGATCTCCGCGCCGCTATTACCGCCATGCGCGAGGAGTGCGATGGCGTGCTCGTCTTTACCGACCTGCTTGGCGGCACCCCGTTCAACCAGTCGATGATGATTGCCCAGGATGTCGACAACGTCGAGGTTCTGACTGGCACCAACCTTCCCATGGTTATTGAGCTTCTGTTCCTCCGCGGCAATGCCACGCTCGCCGAGCTTGGCGAGCAGGCCGTGACCGTTGGCCAGACGGGCGTCACCGCCCAGACGGTCGCATCCGTTGCCGGCTCCGAGGAAGAGGATATCTTCGGCGACGAGGACGGCATCTAATGGCCGATTTCGGAGCCAACGTCCTGAGCTCCTCGGTCGCCCTTTTAGGCCTGCTTGTCATCATGGGCTTGATTTACACCATCTGGTCGCAAATCAACATGAAGAAGAAGCAGAAGTACTTCAAGGAGCTGCACACCGAGCTCAAGCCGGGTCAAGAGGTTCTTTTCGTCGGCGGTATCTACGGAACCGTCAAAGGCATCGAAGGCGAGAAGGTCCAGATCAAAGTCCGATCCGGAGCCGTCGTAGATGTTTCGCGTTACGCGATTCAGGAGATCAAGTAACTGTCGTCAGCAAATAACGAAAGGAAGCTGATCAACATGGCAGAACCCAACATTCTTCTTACCCGCATCGATAACCGACTGGTTCATGGTCAGGTTGCCACCCAGTGGAACTCCACCCTGGGCTCCAACCTCATCCTCGTCGCCAACGACGACGTGGCGTCCAACACCATGCGCCAGAACCTCATGAAGATGGCCGCTCCCGCCGGCGTCGCTACGCGTTTCTTCTCTCTGCAGAAGACCATCGACGTCATTGGCAAGGCGAGCCCGCGCCAGAAGATCTTCATCGTGGCTGAAACACCGGAAGACGTGCTTACGCTCGTCAAGGGCGGTGTGCCTATAAAGAAGGTAAACATCGGCAACATGCACATGTCGGAAGGAAAGCGCCAAGTCGCCACCTCCGTCGCAGTTAACGACGAGGATGTCGCTGCGTTTAAAGAGCTGCAGGAATTGGGGGTGGAGTTGGAGATCAGGCGCGTTCCGAGCACGCCTGTTGAGGACACGAGCAAGCTCTTCTCGTAATCCTCATGATCCACGTTGTCAGGAATGAAACCCTGACATTCTGTACGTGAAATCCAAAGTGCGTACATTCATTTTGAAAGGAGGAGCAAGATGGAATACTCGATCATCCAGATCGCTCTGGTCTTCGTCGTCACGTTCATCGCGGCAATCGACCAGTTTGACTTCCTCGAGTCTCTCTATCAGCCCATCGTCACCGGCGCCGTCATCGGTCTTATCCTTGGCGACCTCAACACCGGTCTTCTCGTGGGTGGTACCTATCAGCTCATGACGATCGGCAACATGCCGATCGGAGGCGCTCAGCCGCCTAACGCCGTCATCGGCGGCATCATGGCAGCCATTCTCGCTATCGCCACGGGCCTCGAGCCCAACGCGGCAGTCGGCCTCGCCATTCCGTTCGCTCTGCTTGGCCAGCTTGGCGTTACCCTGGTCTTCACGCTTATGTCCCCGCTTATGTCCACGGCCGATAACATGGCTCACAACGCGGACACCAAGGGCATCGAGCGCCTGAACTACTTCGCCATGGCTCTGCTCGGCCTGATCTTCGCTGTCGTCGTCACCCTGTTCTTCATCGCTGGCGCTACCATCGGTCAGACCATCGCTTCTGCCATCCCGACTTGGCTTCAGACCGGTCTCTCCGCTGCAGGCGGCATGATGCGCTTCGTCGGCTTCGCCGTCCTGCTCAAGGTTATGATGAACCGCGATATGTGGGGCTTCTTCCTCATGGGCTTTGGCCTCGCGCTCATCACCGTTGCCAACGATTCGCTGGCAACCCCTGCTCTGCTCATCCTCGCTCTCATCGGCTTCGGCATCGCTTTCTGGGACTTCCAGCAGCAGACCGAGCTGAAGGGTGCAGCTGTTTCTGACGGAGGTGACTTCGAAGATGGCATCTAATGAGTATGTGATCCCGGAGCACTACGAGGATCTCACTCCTGCTCCGCAGCTCGACCAGAAGACCCTCAACAAGATGGCTTGGCGCTCCTGCTTCCTGCAGGCATCGTTCAACTACGAGCGCATGCAGGCCGCTGGCTGGCTTTACTCCATCATCCCCGGTCTGGAGAAGATCCACACCAACAAGAACGACCTCGCGGCTTCCATGAGCCACAACCTGGAGTTCTTCAACACCCACCCGTTCCTTGTCACCTTTGTTATGGGCATCGTGCTTTCGCTCGAGCAGAACAAGGTTGACATCCCCACGATCCGCGCCGTCCGCGTCGCCGCAATGGGCCCGCTCGGTGGTATCGGTGACGCCCTGTTCTGGCTGACGCTTGTGCCTATCACGGCCGGCATCACCTCTAACATGGCCATCAACGGCAACGCCGCTGCACCGATCATCTTCCTGGTGATCTTCAACGTCGTCCAGTTCGCTCTGCGCTTCTGGCTCATGAACTGGTCCTACAAGCTTGGCACCAGCGCTATTGACGCTCTGACCGCCAACATGCAGGCCTTCACGCGTGCCGCTTCCATCATGGGCGTCTTCGTCGTCGGTTGCCTGGTCGTCACCATGGGTGGCACCCAGATCAACCTCCAGATCCCCAACGGCACCACCCGTGGCCTCTCCGCTACTACCGTGATCGTCTCCGAGAAGGAGGCCGAGAACTTCACCGGTATGGAGGGTATCGATACCGAGACCGCTGAGGCCGGTACCATCGCCATGACCGATGAGGACGGCAACGCCCTCACCGCTTCCGATGCCGACGGCAACGCTGTCGAGTGCGGCGTCACCGATCTGGGCAACGGCATGGAGTCCGTTACCTACGGCACCGTCACCGAGGATCCGGTCAACTTCTCTGTTGCCGACACCCTCAACACCATCGTCCCGAAGCTCGTCCCGCTTATGCTTACGCTGCTGCTTTACTACATGTTCGCTAAGCACAGCTGGACCCCGACCAAGGGCATTCTGCTGCTCTTTGTCCTTGGCATCCTGGGCGCTGGCCCGCTTGGTCTCTGGCCGAGCATCTGGTAAGGCTCTAGCTTGAGGGGTGTGTCCCTACGCGGCTCACACCCCGACCCCTTAAGCCATGTGTATGTTAAAAGCCGCGTGCTCGAAAGAGCGCGCGGCTTTTGTTTTCTTGATGAGTCGGGTGTTGCAGACCGATAATGCTTAACACCCTAGGTAGTTAGCCGAATTCGAGCAAAAGGGAGGATAGGATGGCGATCGGAGCGCGTAAGCAACCGCTGTACGATCAGCTGGTCGATATTCTGACCGAAAAGATTGACCATGAATATCGCGCCGGTGACATGATTCCTTCCGAGCGCGAACTTTCGGAGCGCTATGGTCTCTCGCGCACTACGGTACGCCTGGCTCTGCAGGAACTGGAGCGTTTAGGACTGGTGGTTCGGCAGCACGGTCGCGGTACCTTTGTGACCGACCGTTCGGCAAAAGCAACCAATCTTATGCAGTCCTACAGCTTTACCGAGCAGATGCGCGCGATGGGTCGAGAACCCGAGACCACGATTCTCGAGTTTTGCGAGATGGAGGCCGATAAGAATCTGGCCGAGCATATGGGATTGCGCATCGGTGATCGCATTTTTAAGCTCAAGCGCCTTCGCTCTGCCGACAACATGCCCATGATGGTCGAACGCAGCTATCTACCGGTTCGTCAATTTCTGTCCCTAAAGCGACCGCTGCTGGAGCGTAAGCCGCTTTACGATGTGATTGAGCAGGACTTTCAGCAAAAGATTCGCGTGGCCGAAGAGGAGTTCTATGCGAGCATAGCCCGTCCCACCGATGCCCACCTTTTGGGAATTGTCGAGGGCTCGCCTGTGCTCGATTTGGTCAGGACTACGTATAACGAGTCAAACGAGGTAGTGGAGTACACACTCTCGGTTGCTCGTGCCGATCAGTTTAAATACAAGGTTTACCACCAGCGCAGTAACTAGTGCTCGCATCGTTTCCATATGGTGATTCTTTGCATTTAACTGGTTACTACCAGATAACCAACCGAAGTGTATAATTGCACGTCAGAGGATTACTTCTAGAGAGAGGTATTAGAAATGTTCGAGAAGAGTGTCGAGGAGCTCACCGAGCTCGGCGCCCAGATCACCACGGCCGAGATTGCTCAGCAGCCCGAGCTTTGGCGTGATACGCTCAACATCTATCGCGAGAACAAGGAGGCCATCGAGGCCTTCCTGGCCGAGGCTCGCGCTATGGGCGAGGGTCGTCTGTCCGTTGTCTTCACCGGTGCCGGTACGTCCGACTACGTTGGCGATACCTGCGCCCCGTACCTGCGTCACGCTGGCAACACTGATCTCTACGACTTTAAGCCCATCGCCACGACCGACATCGTGAGCGCCCCGCGCGATTTCCTGCGCGCCGAGGATCCCACGCTCGTGGTTTCCTTTGCCCGCTCTGGCAACAGCCCCGAGAGCCTTGCCGCCGTTGCCGTTGCCAAGGAGCTCGTCCACAACGTCAAGTTCCTCAACATCACCTGCGCTCCCGAGGGCAAGCTCGCCGTCGAGTCTGCCGATGATCCCAACGCGCTGACGCTGCTCATCCCGCGCGCCAACGACAAGGGCTTCGCCATGACCGGTTCTTATTCCTGCATGACCCTGCTCTCCACCCTTATTTTCGACACTGCCTCTGACGAGCAGAAGGCCGAGTGGGTCGAGACGATTGCCAAGATGGGCGAGGAGGTCATCTCCCGTGAGCCTGAGATCGCCGATTACCTGGCTGGCGATTTCAACCGCGTGACCTACTTGGGTTCTGGCTCCTTCGGTGGTCTTGCCCAGGAGAGCCAGCTCAAGATCCTCGAGCTCGCTCACGGTCTGGTCGCTACTTCCTACGACACCTCCATGGGCTATCGTCACGGACCCAAGTCCTTCGTCGACGATAAGACGCTCGTCTTCGTGTTCGTCAACAACGACGCCTACACCCGTCAGTACGACATCGACATCCTCAACGAGATCGGTGGCGACAAGATCGCTCAGCACACCGTTGCCGTTCAGCAGGATGGCGCTACCGTCTACGAGGGCGAGTCCTTCACCTTTAAGGGCTACGAGGCGCTTCCCGAGGGCTACCTTGCCCTGCCGTTCGTGATGTTTGCCCAGGCTATCAGCCTGCTCAACTCCGTGCGCGTGGGCAACACGCCCGATACGCCGAGCCCCACCGGCACGGTCAACCGCGTGGTTAAGGGCGTGACGATTCACCCCTTCACCGCTTAATCGCGTCCCCCTGTAAGGGCGCCCGTCCGCTCATAACGGCGGGCGGGCGCTTTTTGTTTTACGTGAGCTGGGTATAAGCATTACCACAGTCAACTGCTTTAGAAGCGAGGAGTGCATATGAGCACGTACGCAATTAAGGCTGACAAGTTCTTCTTGCCGGCAGGCCCGCAACTGGGCGGCTATCTTATGGTCGAGGATGGCGTTTTTGGCGCCTGGCAGGCCGACGAGCCCTCTTGCGAGATTAAGGACTACACGGGATCGTGGATCGCACCGGGTATGGTCGATACTCACATCCATGGCTTCTACAACCACTCAACTACCGATAACGATCCCGAGGGCATCGATATCAGCTCAATCGAGCTCGCCCGTCGCGGTACCACCAGCTGGCTGCCCACGACGTTCACCGATGGCGTCGAACAGATCAAGGACGCCTGCGCTGCTATCGCCAAGGCGGACGAGGGCCGCGGCCCCGACTTCTGCGGTGCCCGCATTCAGGGCATCTACCTGGAGGGCCCCTTCTTTACCATGAAGCACGTGGGCGCGCAGAACCCCGCTTACCTGATTGACCCCTCCGAGGAGGTTTTCGACCAGTGGCAGGAGGCTGCGGGCGGTCGCATCGTTAAGAGCGCCATGGCCGCCGAGCGCGACGGTGCCGCTGCTTATGCGGCTGCTCTGAACGCCAAGGGCGTGGTGACCAGCATCGGTCACTCCGACGCCACCTACGATGAGTGCATCGCCGCTATCAATGCCGGTGCCAGCTGCTTTACGCATACCTATAACGGCCAGCGCGGTCTGCATCACCGTGAGCCCGGTGTCGTGGGCGCTGCCATGTCCACGCCCGAGACCTACGCCGAGATCATCTGTGACGGCAAGCACGTTAACCCTGCCGCCATCAAGGCGCTGCTGCAGGCAAAGGGCTGGCAACACACGGTGCTCATCACTGACTGCCTGGGCTGCGGCGGCATGCCCGAGGGCAGCTACACCAGTGGTGGCATGGACGTCATCATGAAGGACAACCTGTGCTGGCTCGCCGACGGCAAGAGCATTGCCGGCTCGGTGCTCACGCTTGCCCAGGGCGTCAAGAACATTGTCGATTGGGGCATCGCCAGCGCTGATATCGCCATTCGCATGGCAACCGAGGTGCCGGCTCGCTCTGCGCACATCGAGGATAAGTGCGGCAGCATCATGCCGGGTCGCGACGCCGACTTTGTCGTGTTCGACCATGAGCTCACCCTCGTCGAGACGTATGTTGGCGGCCAGAGCGTCGGCAACGCCTTTACCGATTAACGATAGAAAAAGACGGCGGGCCCGAATCTGCTCGGACCCGCCGTATGGGTTAAACGCTCAAAAGCACCTTAACAGTTACAGCTTGTTAACGATCTTCTTTGCCGTGCGCTTGACGCCGGCCACAAGACCCCCCGCGGGATGCTCCTTTTCGTATGCTAGACGCTTCTCGCGCTTGGCATACTCTTCGACGATGATATCGCCGTACTCATTTTCGATTTTGTCGAAGAAATCGACGGCTCCCTTAATCTCTTCGGCAGTTGGGTGCCCCTTCTGGACGCCGCCGGCGAGCTTGAACGGCCCCCACGTATCAAAGCCGGGACAGCCGTAGACGCCCATAAAGATGGCCTGTCTCATGCGGCAGATGCCATCGATATCCTTGCCGTACCACTTGTTTTTGCCACCGTAGGTCATAAGGCCAAACACCTTGTCCTGCGGCTGCAGCACGTTCGTGAGCACGCGCGCCATATCTTTGTCGATCTCGGAGTAATAAATGCCCGTGGCGACGCCGATCAGATGATATTCGTGCAGGTTGGGGTACTCGTTTTTACCGAGTGACCTCACGTCGAGGGTATCGATTTCGGGGTGCGCCTCGACGATGGCGTCCACGAGCTTTTTCGTATTGCCGTGGTGGCGTGAGGCATAAAGGATGATGGTTCGCATAAGAAGGCCTTTCAGCTGTAATTGCATCAATGTCTGTATGGTACCCCGTTGCATGGCTGGGAAACCGGACGCATCGATGAACGTGCGGGTTTGTCCTTTGGTCAGGGCCGAGACGGGTTCTTGCGAGCAAAAAGCAGTTGTTCGAAAGGATGGACAATGGAATACGCTCTCTCCAACGATTCGATTTCTATCAAGGTCTCCACGACCGGTGGTTCGTTTACCTCGATTGAGGCTGGAGGTCGCGAGTACTTGTGGCGGGGCGATCCCGCCGTGTGGTCCGGCCAGGCACCGATTTGCTTCCCGATTTGCGGAGGTTTGCGCGATAACAGCGCCATGACGTTTGCCGGACATCATGTGAAGCTCGCCCGCCACGGCTTTGCGCGCAAGCAGGAGTGGAAGCTGCTGAGCCAGAGCGAGAACGAGCTGGCGATGTGCCTGGCTTCGGAGGATAACGCCGCGCTGCTGAGCGATTATCCGTATCCGTTTAAGCTTGTCGCCCGCTATACGCTCGAGGACGCCGCCGTGCGCGTCTCCTATGAGGTTACCAACGAGGGCACCGAGGACATGCCTTTCTTTATCGGTGGACACCCCGGCTTTAGGTGCCCGCTCGATGAGGGCGAGGCCTATACGGACTACGAGCTGCGCTTTGAGAAGGACGAAGCTGCTGAGCTTTGCACTGCCGTCCCCTCGACTGGCTTGATTGACGTGACCAACCGCTCCAAGAACCCCATGGTGGGAAAGACGCTGCCTCTGTCACATGAGCTCTTCGATTTTGCGGAGACCATCTTTGACGTGCTCGAGAGCCGTCAGGTCACGCTTTCCAAAAAGGGCGAGGACAAGGGTGTTCGCCTGAGCTTTGAGGGCTTCCCGTACCTCATTGTGTGGAGCAAGCCCGAGGGTGATTTTGTGGCAGTTGAGCCCTGGGGCGGCCTCTCGACCTGTTCCGATGAGGATGACGTGCTTGAGCACAAGCGCGGCTGCCTTATCGCCAAGCCCAAAGAAACCATCGTGCGCTCGTTCACAATCGAGATTCTGTAGTCGCATGTAGCCAATTCGTTTTGCAAGGCATAAGGAGCCTGCGAGATAAGGAGCTAGAAATGATCCTCACCGTTACGATGAACCCGTCCGTCGATACGCGCTATCAGCTCGATGAGCTCATTATCGACGACGTCAACCGCGTGACGCCCGAAAAGACCGCCGGCGGTAAGGGCCTCAACGTGGCCCGCGTCCTGGGCCAGCTGGGCGACGATGTCGTGGCAACCGGCTTGCTTGGTGGTCATATGGGCGCCTATATGGCCGAGCTCATGGATGCCAACGGCATTAAGAATGATTTTGTGCCCATCAAGGGCGAGACTCGCATTTGTCTCAACATCCTCCACGCCGGCAACCAGACCGAGCTGCTCGAGAGCGGCCCGGCGATTGCCCCCGAGGAGCTCGATGCCTTTACCGCGAAGTTCGCCGAGCTTGCGAGCAAGGCCGATGTCGTTACCATCTCGGGTTCGCTGCCCCGCGGCGTCGAGGCGGACTACTACGCCAAGATCACGGGCATTGCAGAGAACGCCGGCGCCAAGGTGCTGCTCGATACCTCGGGCGCCTCGCTCGAGGCTGCGCTCAAGTCCGAGGTCAAGCCTGAGCTGGTTAAGCCTAACCTGACCGAAATTAACGGCCTTCTGGGCACGAGCTTTACCACCGACGATGTGGACGAGCTCCGTTCCGCGCTCGCCTCTGACGCCCGCTTCTCCGATATCCCCTGGGTCGTCGTATCTATGGGCGCTGCCGGCTCCGTTGGTTTCCATAACGGCCGTGCGTTCCGCGCCAAGACCCCCGATATCCCCGCCGTTAACGCTACGGGCTCTGGCGATTCGACCATTGCCGGCTTCGCACATGCGATTGCTGCCGGAGCCGACGACGAGACGGTGCTGCGTACCGCCAACACCTGCGGCAAGCTCAATGCCATGGATCCCATGACTGGCCACTTGGTTATGGATCGTTGGGACGAGGTTTACAACGGCGTTGTCGTGACCGAGCTGTAGGAGCTTGTGCTGCGGCCCCGGCATCGGTTGCCAGCTCATGTCGACGACAAGTGCAGTAGCATTATGCCGGGGCGCGACGCCGACACTGTCGTGTTCAATCCCGACCTTACCCTGGTCGAGACGCATGTGGGTGGCAACAGCGTCGGTAATGCGTTTGCCGAGTAGCCGCCAAAGAAACGATCCGAGAGGGGATTTAGATGATTTACGGTGCATTGGGCGATATCGAGGAGTACCGTGGAATGCTCAAGGGCCTCGACGTGCTGATCGACTGGCTCGAGGAGAACGATCCGGCGAAGCTCGAGGTCGGCAGCCATTCGATTCTGGGCGACAAGGTCTTTGCGAACGTCATGGCTCCCACGACGCGTCCCGAAGCCGAGGCCCACTACGAGACGCATCAGCGCTATCACGACCTGCAGATCGACGTCGAGGGTCGCGAGGCCTTTAAGGTTGCCACGGGCAGCCTGACGCTGGTTCAGGAGTTTGACGAGAAGGACGACTACGATTTGGTCGATTCCGACGCCTCGATCGCCGGCGATCTTGCTGACGACAAGTTTGCGCTGTTTGTTGCCGGCGAGCCTCACATGCCCACGCTCGAGTTCCCGGGCGATGGCGCGCAGCCGGTCAAGAAGATCTGCTTTAAGCTGCTTGCAGATGCTTACTGGGAGGAGTAACGCGCTGCTCGGCTGAGCTGTTCGTGTTGTGAGCGTTTTCCTTTGGAGGAGCGCGCTTAGGCCCCGCTGATCGCGGTTCCTTTGGGGATTGCGGCTGGCGGGGCTTTTTGTTGAGTAGGGGAGTTGCCGGCGGCGTTGTGCTTGGATTGGCATTGTGCGATAAATCGGCAACAAAAAAGCCGCCCGAAGGCGGCTATCTTGTGCAATGGAGCCAGCGACCGGGCTCGAACCGGTGACCCCCGCTTTACGAGAGCGGTGCTCTACCAACTGAGCTACGCTGGCGGCCATGTGATGACGCAACTGAGGCGTCAACGGCTGTCTATGATACGGGACATCGCAAATCCGCGCAAGTGTTCTGACGGCTTTTCTCACTTTAAATGCACTAATATTGGAGACGTGATGTCTTGCTCTTACGGGTCTCAAACAGAATGGGGTGGCGATGGCTCAACCCAAGATTCTTCTCACACGCATCGATGACCGGTTTATTTACGGGCAAGACGTTGAGCTGTGGAACGAAGTCGTGGGTTCCAACCTTGTTTTAATTGTCAACGATGAGATTGCGGCTGATTCGCGCAAGTGGGCCCCTATGAGGGTGGCGACACCCGAGGGTGTCTGGACGCGGTTTTTCTCGGTGCAAAGGACTGTCGACATCATTCATACCGCAACGCCGCGCCAAAGGATTCTCATCATGGTGGCGTCGCCCACGGATGCACTCGCGCTGGTTAAGGGTGGTGTGCCGATCACCAAGATCAGCATTGGCCATATGCAGGCGGGGGAGGGCAAGCACCCCATAACGCCCGCAGTCGCCGTAGATGACGCAGATGTCGCAGCCCTCAAAGAGCTGCAGGCGCTCGGCATAGAGCTAGAAATCCGCTATCTCCCCAGCTCCAATCCCGACCCTATCCAACTAGTCATTGGGGACGTTCTTAAATGACTAGTCAAACGGGACACCCTTGGCACATGGGGACGTTCCTTATGTGCCGGCCTTTTAGGAACGTCCCCAAGTGTCGGCAGATTGGGACAGTCTTTCTTGCCAAACGTTAAAGACTGTCCCCAACGACTAGTCATTTAAGAACGTCCCCAATGACTAGGCAGCAAAACGCCCGTCGGCGGTGGTGCCGGCGGGCGCTGCTGTGCGATATGTTGCGCTGTGGGCTTAGTGCCTCATAAAGTGGTACTCGATCACATTGCTGTAGGGGTGACCCGGGCCCACGATGCCCTGCGGGAACAGCGGCTGGTGCGGCGTGTCGGGGAACATCTCTGCCTCGAGGGCAAAGCCGGCGCCCCAGCCATAGTTGGCATCGTCCTTGGCGTGCTCGTCGCCCAGCCAGTTGCCGGTGTAGAGCTGCACGCCCGGTGCGGTGGTGTAGTAGTCTAACTCACGACCGGTCCACATCTCCTCGACATGCATCGCGCGGCGCAGATTACGGCCGTACTGATAGCCATCGATGCACAGGCAGTGGTCGTAGCCACGGGCCTGCTTAATCTGCGGGTCGTCGGCTTCCATGCCGGGCGCGACGGGGCGCAGCTCACGGAAGTCAAACGGCGTGCCCTCGACCGGAGCGATTTCACCGGTGGGGATATTCTGCTCGTTGATGGGCAGGTAGTGGGCAGCGTTGGCAACAAAGAAGTGCTCGCAGTCCATGCCGGCGTTATGGCCGGCAAGGTTAAAGTACGTGTGGTTGGTCATGGACACGTAGGTGGCGCGGTCGCTCTCGCAGCCATACTCGACACGAAAGACGCCGGTGCGCGTCACGGTAAACACGGCTGTAAAGGTGCGGTTGCCAGGGAGACCCAGCTCGCCATCCTCAAGTGAGGTGGTCATGCGCACGGCGTTGTGGGCCTCGTCGAGTTCAACGTCCCACACGCGCTTGTGCAGGCCGTGCTCAAGATCGCTGTGTAGGTTGTTGGCGCCTTCGTTGGCCGGCATATGCCAGTCCGTGCCGGCGATGGTGATCGTGGCGCCCGCGGTGCGGTTGGCCACAGGCCCGATGGTCGCGCCAAAGCAGGCGGGGTTGTCAAAGTAATCCTCGAGCTTATCGAAGCCCAGCACCACATCGCGCACGTTGCCGGGAATGTCGGGCACATCGATACCAAGCACCGTGGCGCCATAGTCCATAATGCGAACGCAGATCTCGGGCCCGTTGAGGGTGTAGCGATGAACGGGGGTACCGCACGGCGCGGTGCCGAAAAGCTCGGAAGTGATCATTTGGTTCCTAACATCGAGGTATTTCGGACAAACTGTAGCGCGAACAGGCGAGATTATCACTACACCCCACTAAAGCAGGGGGTATTTTTCTCAAAAAAGTGATGATTGGAGCTGTGCGGGCGTTCATTTCTGACGCGCGCGAGTCTGATACAATTTGTTCGTTATTGTTTGAATTGACGTGAGCGTGGAACAGCGAGGACTCATCGTGATTAAAGCGGAGCGACAGGATAAGGTTCGGCAGCTGCTCGAGGAACAGGGAACGGTCTCGGTCAAGGAGATTTCGGATGCGTTAGGTGTCTCGGATATGACGATCCGCCGTGACCTTGAGGAGCTTGCGAGCCTGGGCGAGATCGAGCGCGTGCACGGCGGAGCCCGCAGTGCGCAGAGCCGTCCACACGCTATGCTGCGCCATGAGTATTCGCACAGCGAAAAGCGCACGAAGCATGCCGAGGAAAAGTTGCAGATTGCGCGCCGTTCTGTGGAGCTTATCGAGGAAGGCTCGACCATCTTTTTGGGCACGGGCACCACGGTTGAGCAGATGGCCTCGATGCTGCCGGCGTTTCGCCTGCGCATTGTGACCAATTCGCTTTCGGTGTTTAACCTGCTCGAGGCGCGCGAAGACTGCGACCTGTGCCTCGTGGGTGGTATGTACCGTCGCCGCACCGCCGCTTTTGTGGGACCAACGGCCGAGGATACCCTGCGTGCGCTGGGTATCGACGCTGCGTTTATCGGCGCCAACGGCATCTTGGACGGTGACGTATCTACGTCCAACATGGACGAGGGCCGTATCCAGCAGCTCGCTTTTAGTAAGGCAGACTCACGCTATCTGATCGCCGATTCCAGCAAGATCGGCAAGCGCGACTTCTACACCTTCTGCCGTCTGGAAAGCCTGGACGCCGTGGTGTGCGAGCCGGGCATCGCCGCCGAGGATCGTGTCGCCATCGAGGAACATACGCGGGTCATCTGCTAGCTAATGCTACAGACGATACTTCTGCCCCTGCCGGCGCAGGGGTTATCGCTTCACAATGACGCGTAAATAACTTTGGGCAACAAGGATGAGGCTATTCTGGGATATGACTAGACTCCGTATTTCGTCTTTATGTCCCTTGAGAATGAATCGTAGTTTTCATAGAGCCCCTCTCTGCTTTCATCCTCGGCGTGGTTTACACGTTCAAGGAGCTTATCCTTTGGAGCCTCTTTTGTTATTGCGGCCTCGCTATCGGGTATTGTGGATTGCAAGAATAGTTCTAGAGCATGGACGTCTTTGAGTATGTAGCCCGTCGAACGACCCGCTCCTGTTTTTTCGATTGCGCTGCAACTAACAAGCTGACCGAGGGTTCGTTTAACGGTAACCTCGCTGATATCGGGGCAGTTGGATCGGATGTCGGATTTCTTAATGACGCCGGGTCTCTGTTGAAATAGAACGGCGATGCGCGCTTGCTTCGACATGGGACGAGTGCTTGATTCAATTAGGGTACGCTGCTCGAGCTGTCGGTAGGCGGCCAGGGTTGTTCCGAGCATGAAACGGATAAAGGGTGCTTCGGTGTTTTGATTTTCATTCCATCCAATGGAGCTTGCAGCGAGGGCGTTGTAGTAGAGCGCCTTGTTGTCTTCAATAAGTCGTTCGATGCTGATGTAACGCGCAACGTCGTATCCAGTCTTTTCGAGTAGCAGCGTTGTAAGGAGCCGGCTCATCCTGCCATTGCCATCGTTGAAGGGATGAATGCTGACAAAATCGAAGATGAAGCGGAATGATATAAGGAGGGGGTCGCAAACTTGACGAGATAAGGCGTCGTTGAGGGACCGACAGGCTTCTTCGATAAGTCCGGGGGTTGCTAGGGCCGAAGGCGGCCTAAAGCGCACAAATCGATTGCCTTGATCGTCGATGGAGATGATTTCGTTATCGCTATCTTTCCAATGGCCCCCATACGAGATTGCTGTGTGTACCATGAGGTCACGATGCAACTGCAAAATGACCGATGGCGTTACGGGAATGAAATCGTGCTGCTCGTGAATAAGCGACAGCGCATCTCGGTATCCAGCGATTTCTTCCTCTGCGCGGGAGCTTGGCTTGGCGGAATACGCCATGATTGCTTTGAGTCTTTTTTGGGTGGTAACAATTCCTTCAAGTCCGTTGGAGGATTGGGTGCTTTGGATCTTAGCTTCCTCCATAAGTGACGATAGAAGTTCGGGTTTGACTTGACTCAGAGCAAGCTGTCGGCCTTTATGCTCGCGTATCGAGAGGAGGAGGTTGGTGATTGGAGTTGCTTCGAGTTCCGCTGGGACTGTGGTGTAATCGAACTGGCGCATGCGGCTCCTTTCGGTATCACGAACATACTTTCGATATCATAATACCATTAAATGATACCGAAAGTATGTTCGTGATACCGAAAACTAGAAACCATGCTTCATAACTGCTTGGAAAGTTCGGATTTGACTATCTTATTGTCTTGATCTGTAACAGGTAGACGGTCGAAAGTGGGCTACGTGTTACAGATTGAGATTTTTTGACCGGACTCCTGTTTGTCTCGATCTGTAACATTTAAGACCGAAAATCCCAGTTAGATGTTACAGATCGAGACGAATGATCCGCTCGGGCCCACCAAAAACAAAAAGGCCGCATGCGAACCCGTTGAGGGATTCGCATGCGGCCGACAGGGGGTATGCGGCAAAAGTTAGGCCATAAGCAGGCCGGTCTCCGCGACGTTCTTGTACCAGTACGCGCTCGCCTTGGGATAACGCTTCTGGGTCTCAAAGTCGATGTAGAACAGGCCATAGCGCTTGTTATAGCCGTTGGTCCAAGAGAACTGGTCCTGCAGCGACCACACAAAGTAGCCGTCGACGTTCACGCCGCCGTCGATTGCCTTGAGGATCCACGCGAGATGCTGACGCATGTAGTCGATGCGAGGGGCGTCGTCGATAAAGCCGTCCTCAAAGTCGTCCTTATAGCCCATGCCGTTCTCGGTGATGTAGATCTTCTTGTAGTTGGGGTAATCGTTCTTAATGCGAAGCAGCAGGTCGTAGAGGCCCTCGGGATAGATGATCCAGTCCCAATCGGTGGTGGGTACGCCTTCGCGCACGCATGACTCGCCCACGCCCTTGAGGAACCAGCGAGAGGAGCCCTTGTCGCCGGTGCCATTGTGGTTGATGTCGTTTTCGCCCTCGGCGGCACGCAGGAACTGGCACTTGTAGGTGTTGACGCCCAGGCAATCGTTGTAGGGGAGCGCGGCGGTCAGCGCGGCAATGTCCTCGTCGCGGACGTCGAGCTCGCCGCCGGCGATATGGGCCAGCTTGGTCGCAGCCTCCATGGTGTCGGCTGCATAGTGGCCGCGGAAGGTGGCGTCGAGTACCCAACGGTTGTTGATGACGTCGGCCATGCGAGCTGCCTCGCAGTCGGCGGCATTGTTGGGGTCGAGGGGATACTTGGGCTCCAGGTTCTGGACAATGCCGATCTCGCCCTCAAAGCCGCCCTCGTGGAAGGCGACGACGGCCTTGGCATGGGCCACCATCATGTTGTGCATAAGCTGGAAGGCCTTGTCCAGGCGATACTTCTCGCCGTGCGGCCAGTTGCCGACGATAAAGCTGCCCTCGGCGGTCGCGGGAATCTCGTTAAAGGTAAACCAGTGCTTGACCTCGGTGAACTCGGCAAAGCAGAACTTGGCATACTCGACAAAGGCGTCGATCGTCGTGCGCGTCAGGAAGCCCTCGCCGCCGTCCTGGTAGAAGGCCTCGGGCGTATCAAAGTGATCGAGCGTGACATAGGGGATAACGCCGGCTTTATTGCAGGTGGCGAAAAGCTCGTGATAGAAAGCGACGCCCTCGGGGTTAATCTCACCGGTGCCGTTGGGGAAGATGCGGCTCCAAGCGATGGAGACACGGATGCCGTTGATGCCGAAGCGCTGGCACAGATCGATATCGACCGGATACTTGTTGTAGAAATCGCTTGCGGGGTCGGGGGAGAAGCGACCCTGGGCAGCCAGGAAATCGTCCCAGGGCACTTTGCCCTTGCCGTGCGTGCGGGTCTCGCCCTCAACCTGGTAAGCGGCGGTGGCGCCGCCAAATACAAAGCCGTCGGGGAACTGCATGGGGTTGGTCATGAGTCATCCTTTCTGTGGGATACGAAAAGGGGAGAGGTGCCCGAACTGGGGGATCCGGGCACCAACAGAGGGAGGAACTAGTCGAGGTTCTCGCGGAGCCACTTGATGGCGCCGGCGGGGTCGCGGGTAAGGTCGATATATTCCTTGCCGCGCGGGGCGAGCAGCTTAATGCCCAGACGATCGGTGTCGGCCTTCATGTCGTTGTAGTAGCTACGAACCTGCGGGGCGAGCACGATGACGTCGTACTGATCCATGATGGCAGTGTGCTGGCCATAGGCGCCTGCGGAGGAAGCGATGTTCTCTCCGGTCTGTGCGGCACCTTCCTTGATGGCGTTGGCAAGCATGGCAGAGGTGCCGGCGCCGGCGCACAGGACGAGGACCTTCAGGCCATCGACATCCTTCTTGGCGGATGCATCGGCAGCGGGCTCGGGCTGATCGGCGACAGGCTTGCTGTCGGCGGCGGCAACGGTCGTCTCGACGGAAGCGGTGGCCTGCTCGACAGCGGGCGTAGAGGCGTTGGCGGCGATGGCAGCGGCACCATTGGACTCGAGACCCAGCTCGGCGGCGCGCTCGGCCTCCTGGTCGCAGAGCAGCTTATCGTATGCCTTCAAGAACGGCAGGTAGATGATGGCGTCCAGCAAGATGATGATCGCGACAAATATCAGGGCGATAAGCTGGAAGTTCGTGGTGATGAAGATGCCGATGGGGGCAGGGGTGGCCCAAGGCACCACGAAGGAGAAGCCGTTCATGCCCACGTTATCGATAAAGAACTTGGCAACACTCACGTTGACGCAGCCGGCGGCAACAAAGGGAATGAGCATGTAGGGGTTAAGGATCATCGGCGCGCCAAAGAGCAGCGGCTCGTTGACGGCGAAGGCAACAGGAACAATCGAGGCCTTACCGACGGCTTTGAGCTGCTTGGACTTCATAAAGAGAATCAGCAGAAGCGGCACGATGAACGTGGCGCCGGTGCCGCCGAACTCACCCACAAGCGACATGTTAAAGGTGAGGGAATGGGCGGGGTGACCACCGGCCAACAGAACCTGCAGGTTCTCGGCCTGGTTGGCAAGACGGATGGGGTCGATGCCCGGCTGGACGATCGAGGGGCCGTGGACACCGATGAACCAGAAGAACGCGGTGGCTGCCTGGATAAGGATGAGGCCAGGATAGGTTTCTGCAGCGGTAAAGAGCGGGGAGAGCAGTTTGATAAGCAGCTCGGAGAACGGAACGCCCATGAGGTTACGCACGACGACATCGATGATGCCGCAGATGATGACGGCGCCGCCAAAGGGGATGATGTCGCGGAAGTTCTGAGCGATGGCGCCCGGGACCTCCTTGGGCAGCTTAATGGTCAGATCGCGCGAGACGCAGAACTTATAGACCCACACGGTAATGAACGCGGCGATATAGGCCGAGAACAGACCGCGCGTGCCCATGCTGGTGCAGTCGAAGACCGAAAGTTCGGAGCCGTTGAACTTGGTGGTGAACTGCGTGACTGCGAGCAGCAGCATGCTGCACTGGGCGGCCACCATGGTGGAACCGTCGTTGAGCACCTTGCCGGCGGGCATGCGACGGTTCATGGAAGCCGTAAAGTTCTTGGCAGTGGTGCCGGCAACCATGATGCCCATGACACCCATGGTGAAGTTGTACAGCTTGTTGCACCAGTCGATGAGCGGCTGGGGCAGCGTGATGCCAACTACGCCAGGAAGGGTGGCAATCAGCAGGAAGATCGAAGAGGTGAGGACAATGGGCATGCACCCAAGGAATCCGTCCTTGATGGCCTGGAGGTAGATGTTCCTCGAGATCTTCTCAAAGAACGGCTGATGCTTTTCGAGCATCTTTACGATGGCGTCCATAGAGCTCCTTTGCTACTTGATGCGCGATGCATGTGGATGGAACTGGTCGTCGATGGATGGTCAGGACTGCCCGGAAACCTTCCTGATTAAGGAAGGCATTGTGAAATGACAACGTTGTCATTTCGTTAATGACAACGTAAGACATTCTTGGAAGAGCAACAAGGATATACGGGCGAGCGGTCGATATTGTCCGGTGAATGGTTGATTTATCAGTCAGGCAGGTAGTGTATGCTAGAACGCAAAAAACAAGCGATGCGAAACCGACTGGAGAAGTAATGGCAACGATGGACAAGAAAAATGTCTCAATGAACGATGTGGCAGTTGCCGCGGGCGTTTCTCTCAAGACGGTGTCGCGCGTGATCAATGAGCCCGATAGCGTGCGCGAGTCGACGCGCGATAGGGTCCATGCTGCCATGGAGGCGCTTGGGTTCCGGGCGAACTTTGCCGCGCGTTCACTCAAGTTGGGCCGTTACGGGTGCATCGGCGTGGTGATGTTCCACTTGTCGGGCGGCGCCGTGGACATGATTGACGGTATCGCCGATGCCGCCGAAGAGCGTGGTTTTGCGCTTACGATGATCAAAAAGCGGGCGGGGGAGAAGATGACCCTTGCCGAAGCGGCGCGTAGGATGTCGCAGCTTCCCGTCGACGGCATGATTTTCAACCTGCGCCAGATGGTCGATGACTTTGAAACCTTTGAGGCGCCGAAAGACCTCAAGACGGTGATTATCACACCGATGGAACATCCTACCTGCTCCACCGTCAGTGACGATCAAGAGGGCGGCGCGCGCATGGCGTGCGAGTACTTTTTGGACCACGGTCACAAGAACGTGTACTTCGTTTCTGGTAAAAAAGAGTCGCTGTCGAGCCAGTGCCGTATGAAAGGTTGGCGTGCGGCACTCGAGACGCGTGGCATTGAGCCGCCCGCGCCCCTGCAAGGCGATTGGAATGCGGATAGTGGCTATGCTGCGGGCCTTGTGCTTGCCGATAAACCCGATTGCACGGCGGTCCTCGCGGCTAACGACTGCATGGCAAACGGCGTGATGATGGCTTTACGTGACAAAGGGCTCAGTGTGCCCGACGACGTGTCCGTGATCGGCTTCGACGATGAGCTCTACAAGACGATTCCCAACTCGATTCTGACGTCGGTGAAGTTCCGCCACCGCGAGCTGGGCGTCCGTGCGCTTAATGAGGTCGTCGCAGGTCTGGAAGCCCCGAGCTCCAGAAGCCGTACGCTCGTCTCGGGCGTGTTGGTCGAGCGTTCCAGCGTAAAGGACTTGCGGGCGTAGACGTGCTCGGCCTATTCCGTTTGTCTCAATCTGTAACAGCTAGGACCCAAAAACTCGGCTAAACATTACAGATTGAGATATTTCTGCTCGGGCGTTCTGTTCATCTCGATCTGTAACAGCTAGGACCGAAAAACTCGGCTAAACATTACAGATTGAGATATTTCTGCTCGGGCGTTCTGTTCATCTCGATCTGTAACAGCTAGGACCGAAAAACTCGGCTAGATGTTACAGATTGAGATGAACAGGAGGACGGGTGCGGTCTAAACAAAATGGCCCGCGCATCACACATCGATGCACGGGCCATTTATTGTCTGCAAGCGGCAGGTGGTGTCAGCGTCTTATGCCTCGAGGTTTTCCTCGATCCAGGCGACGGCACCCTTGGGATCCTTAGTGAGGTCGATGTACTGTTTGCCCTTGGGCGACAGCAGCGTGATGCCCAGGCGGTCGGTGTCGGCCTTCATCTCGTTGTAATAGGTGCGAACCTGCGGAGCCAGGACGATGACGTTGTACTGGTCCATGATGGCGTAGTGGCTGCCGTAGGCACCGGCGTTGGCGGTAATGTCGATGCCCAGCTCGTCGGCGCCTTCCTTAAGCGCGTTGGCGAGCAGTGCAGAGGTGCCGGCGCCAGCGCACAGAACCAGAACCCTCAGATCCTTGCCCTTAAGGGCGGACGGAGCTGCGGAGGCCTCGGTGGCAGAAGCGGTCTCGACAACAGGAGCCTCAACGGCGGGGGCGGCAGCGGTCTTGACGGCCTTGGTCTCCTCGGCCTCTTCTTCGGCCAGGGTCTCGGCCTCCTGCTTGCACAGGACGTTGTCGTAGGCCTTGCAGAACGGGTAGTAGATCAAGAAGTCAACGACCAGCAGGACGACAACCAGGACCAGAGAGATCGGCTGGAAGTTGGTGTCGATGAAGGTGCCGATCGGTCCGGGGAGTGCCCACGGCATGGCATAGATAAAGCCGTTCATGCCCAAAAAGTCGATGAAGAACTTACCAATGAGGACGTTGGCCACGGGGGCAAACAGGAACGGGATCAGGAAGTACGGGTTGAGGATGATGGGCGCGGCGAACAGCAGCGGCTCGTTGACGGCGAACATCACGGGCACGACAGAGGCTTTGCCGACGGCCTTGAGCTGCTTGGAGCGCATAAAGAGCAGGAAGATGATCGGGACAATGAACGTGGCGCCGGTGCCGCCGAGTTCGCCGATGTAGTTACCGAAGTTTTCGGTCAGGGCGAGGGCGGGGTGACCGCCGGCCTGCAGCGTGGCGAGGTTGGTGGTGATGTTGCCAAACAGCGCGGCGTTGAGGGCAGGCTTAACGACCGAGGGGCCGTGGATGCCCATGAACCAGAACAGCGGGATCATGAACCAGATGAGGGCGAGGCCGGCGTAGGAATCGGCAGCGGCGAACAGCGGGCTCACCAGCGTGGAGATGACGTTGGCAAACGGGACGGCCAAGCAGGTGCGGCAGATAACGTCGATGACGGCGACAAACAGGATGGAGAAGCTGAAGGCGAAGATGTCGCGGAAGTTCTGGGCGATGGCGCCGGGGACTTCTTTGGGCAGCTTGATGGTGATGTCTCGCTTAATGCAGAAGGCATAGATGTTGACCGTGGCAAATGCGGCGACAAAGGAGCTCAGCAGGCCCTTGGTGCCCATGTTGTCGGTAAAGAACACCGAGACATCGGCGCCGTCGATCTTGGCACTCGTCTGGGTAACGGCCAAGATGAGCATAGCGCACATGGCGGCGACCATGGTGCTCGTGGCGTTGATGGCCTTGCCGGCAGGCATGCGGCGGTTCTTGGAGCCGGTCAGCGCGCTTGCGGTGGTGCCGGCGACCATGATGCCCACGACGCCCATCGTGAAGTTGTAAACCTTGTTGCAGAAGTTCACGACGTCGACGTTCCACCAGTCGGGCAGCGTAAAGCCGCCGACCGTGGCGACAACGCCCGGCAGGGTCGAAATAAGCAGGAAGACAGAAGAAGACAGGATGATGGGCATTGCTGCCAAAAAGCCGTCTTTAATGGCCTGAAGGTAGATGTTCTTAGAGACCTTGTCGAAGTACGGCTGACCTTTCTCCAAGAACTTAACGATCGATTCCATAGTTCACGCTCCTCTTTGCATGAAATCTTAATGGCATGGACGTTGAAAACCTATATGGTCTCCCGCTTGCTAAAAGCCCGGGTGCAGGCGGGGTCGGTCCCAGGGGGAGAGAGGGGAGCGGCGGGGTTTGTATCGCATAGGGCCGCTCCCTTCTCGGGGGAAAGCGAGGCGATGCGCTACTGCGCGTCCGCCATAGTGTCGGCGAGCTCCTTGTACCAGAGTGCCGACTGCTTGATGTAGCGTTTTTGCGTGTCGAAGTCGATGTAGAACAGGCCGTAGCGCTTGTTATAGCCATTGGCCCACGAGAACTGGTCCTGCAGGCTCCAGATAAAGTAGCCCTGGACGTCGACGCCCTCGGCGCGCGCCTGGAGCACCTTCTCCATGTGCTGGTCGACAAAGTCGATGCGCTCGGGATCGGCGACGATGCCGTTTGCGTCGGGCTCGGGGTCCTTGTGGCCCAGGCCGTTTTCGGTGATATAGATGACGGGGAGGTTGGGATAGGTGGCGCTGATGTGCTTGAGCGTGTCGTAGAGGCCTTGCGGGTAGATGAGCCAATCCCAGTCGGTGGTGGGGATACCCGGCATATCGACCTGCTGCCCGACGCCCTTAAACTTAAAGCACGAGGTGCCCTTGTCTCCGGTGCCGTTAAAGCTGTTGGTTGACTCGCCATCGTAGGCGGCGATAAACGCCGACTGATAGTAGTTGAGGCCGAACATATCGTTGCGGGGCGCCGCCTTGGCGAGCTCCTCCATGTCGCTGTCCTCAACCGTAAGTGTGGCGTTGTTGGCACGCAGAATCTCGTTGATGAGTGAGAGGGTGCGCGCGGAGTAGTGACCCAGGAAGGCGCCGTCCATGATAAAGTCGGTGTAGAAGGCGTTGTACAGGTCGGCGGCGTGCTGGTCGGCGGGCGAGTCGGTGGCAGGATATGCCGGCGTCAGGACGTTGACCATGCCAATGCGTCCGCCCAGGTGCTCGGTCTCGTCAAGATCCTTATACAGGTTGACGGCGCGGGCGTGGGCAACGAGCTCGTTGTGCTGGCTCTGGATGCCGCTCGTCACATCAAAGTGATGGTTGGGCGGGAAGTTGCCTTGGATGTATTGGGAGTGCGAGAGGCTGATGAGCTCGTTGATGGTGAACCAATTCTTGACCTCGCGGAACTCGCGGAAGCAGAACTCGGCATAGCGCACATAGGCGTCGACGGTCTTGCGGTTGAGCCAGTCGCCCTGGTTGAACAGGGCGGCGGGGGAGTCAAAGTGATGCAGGGACACATAGGGCTCGACGCCATACTTTTTGCAGCAGGCGAACAGCTCGTGGTAGTGCTTAACGCCCTCGGCGAGGGGTTCGGCATCGTCGCCGTTGGGGAAGATGCGGGTCCAGGCGATGGACACACGAATGGCGTTGAGTCCATGCTCGGCAGAAAGGCGGATATCCTCCTCGTAGCGGTTGTAGAAATCACTGGCCGGGTCGGGCAAAAAGCGACCCTGGGCGACAAGGTAATCGTCCCACATGGTCTTACCCTTGCCTGCCACCTTCGTGGAACCTTCCGTTTGGTACGCGGCGGTTGCGGCGCCCCAAACAAAGCCCTTCGGCAGCTGCTGTACGCGGTTTAGCAAAGACATATGCATACACCCTCTCGTCTCGCTGTTCGATATTGTGCGTTTGCGCTCAGGAGGCTCCCTGGTTAGCGTTCAGCGGTGAAAAAGCCCGATAAACACTATCTTAAAATGATTAGAACCAAAATGAGCACGTGAACATTTGACAATGAGCACGTTAACATCCGGCTGGGATGTATAGAAACAAAACAACTTCAAACATCCGCGAACGGTTGTATTTGTTCGGTAAGCGGTTTTGATTGACAGAAGTTTTCATGTTGTGGTATATGGCTCGGGTATCATGAGCACGTTATCAATGTATGTACGATGCGCCATGGGCGCGGGGAATAGTTGGGAAGCAGGTTAGCGTGGAAGGCATGGATCAGCAGACAAGGAATGGTCGTTCGGCGAGCGCGGCAGAGGTTGCGGCGCTCGCTGGCGTGAGCCGCCAGACTGTGTCTCGCGTGGTCAACGGTATGCCCAACGTGACGGAAAAGACGCGCAAGCGTGTGCTGGCCGCCATGGAAGAGCTGGGCTTTCGTCCCAATTATGCTGGAGCGGCGTTGCGCGGCGGGTCGTATCGTTCTATTGGCCTGTGCATGTACAACATCACACGTGTCGGTAACCTGGCGACGCTCGAGGGTATCATGCAAGCGGCGCGCGAGCACGATTTTGCCGTCACTATGATCGAGATGGGCGGCGACAAGCCCTATGCACTTGCCGATGCCTCGCGCCGCATGGTCGAGCGACCCGTCGACGGCATGATTCTCAACATGAACCGCATGGCTCCCGATTTTGAGGAGTTTGTTCCCCAGCCGGGAGTGCGAACGGTCATCCTGTCCATGTATGCGCATCCGCGCTGCACGACGATCGACTCCGACCAGTATGGTTCGTGCGAGCTGTTGACCAATTATCTGCTGGAACATGGTCACTCGAATATGCGGTTTGTGGCGGGTCCGGAAAACTCGATTTCCTCGCGTTTTCGTGAGGCCGGTTGGCGCGATACGCTGGGTCGTGCTCATGTCGATGCCGCTCCGATGCTGCGTGGCGATTGGAGTGCGGACAGTGGGTACGCCATGGGCGAGCGGATTGCGGCCGAGGTGCTTGCCGGCGGGTCGCAGGCGCCGACTGCCGTGCTTGCGGCAAATGACCAGATGGCGCTGGGCGTTATCGCCGCGCTCGAGAACGCGGGCCTGTCCGTGCCCGACGACGTGAGCGTGGTTGGTATCGACGACGCACTCGAGGGACTTGTTCCTCACAATCGGCTGACGACGCTGCGATTTGATTTGCGCGGTGTCGGTAAGCTTGCGTTTGAGGCGGCGATTGGAGAGAGCTCGTCTATCGAGGCGATTCATGTGCCGAGTACGCTGGTCGAACGCTCGACTGTTAGGGACATACGGGGTTAGGTCCTACTCCGTTTGTCTCGATTTGTAACAGGTAGACGGTCAAAAGTGGTCTACATGTTACAGATCGAGATTGTTCGGCCCGGGCCGCCCGTTCGTCTAAATCTGTAACAGCTTGGACCGAAAAACTCGGCTAGATGTTACAGATTGAGACAAGCGGCCCCCGAACCGCCTAAAAACGCCGGGGGCGGCGCGCCGTGTGACGTGCCGCCCCCGGCTGAGAAATGGGGACAGGTTATGTGGGCAGGCGACCCCGCCAGCCGCTAGTCCAGACGACGGGTCTGCGCCACGTGCTTATACCAGTATGCGCTTGCCTTGGGCGTGCGCTTCTGGGTTTCAAAGTCAACGTAGAAGAAGCCATAGCGCTTGTTGTAGCCATTGGTCCAGGAGAACTGATCCTGCAGGCTCCACAGGAAGTAGCCGCCCACGTTGACGCCCACCTCCATGGCCTTGAGCAACCAGCGCAGGTGCTGCTCGATGTAGTCGATGCGCGGCTGGTCGTCCACAAAGCCGTCTTTGTAGGGGTCCTTGTAGCCCATGCCGTTCTCGGTGATGAAGATCTGCTTGTAGTTGGGGTAGCGCTGCTTAATGTAGACGAGCAGATCGAACAGGCCCTCGGGATAGATGATCCAGTCCCAGTCGGTGGTGGGGACGCCGGGCTTGTTCACATGCTCGCCAATGCCCTTAACGCGCCAGCGGCCAGTGCCCTTCTCGCCCGTACCGTTGTGGTGCAGGTCGTTCTCGCCATCGTAAGCCTTCAAAAAACGGCACTGGTAGTTGTTGACGCCCAGGTAGTCGTTGTAGAGCGCGGCCTCGCGCATAATCTCGAGATCCTCGTCTAGGATCTCGATGGTGCCGCCCGAGACGGCAGCCAAGCGGTTGGCGCACTCGAGGGTGTCGGGCGCGTAGTCGCCGCGGAAGGTGGCGTCGAGCAAGAACTGGTTCTGCAGCACGTGCTCGTTGTTGGCGGCTTTGATGTCGGCGGGGTCGTTCTCGTTGAGCGGATACTTAAACTCCAGCGACTGGATGACGCCGATCTTGCCCTTAAAACCGCCGTTGTGGAAGGCCAGTACTGCCTTGGCGTGGGCGAGCATCATGTTGTGCTCGCACTGGAAGGCTTCGGCCAGATGCGCCTTGACGCCACCGGGGAAGGTGCCCTCGATGTAGGTGTTGGAGGCGTCGGCCCAGATCTCGTTAAAGGTGAACCAGTAGGTTACCTGGTCGGCGTACTCCTTAAAGCAGAAGGTGGCAAAGTCCACAAAGGCATCGATGGTCTCGCGGTTGAGGAAGTCGCCCTTCTCAAAGAGGGCAAGCGGCGTGTCGAAGTGATGCAGCGTGACAAACGGCTCAACGTGGTGCTTGTGGCACTCGGCGAAGAGATCGTGGTAGAACTGCACGCCCTCGGGGTTGATCTCGCCGGTGCCGTTGGGGAAGATGCGGCTCCAGGCAATGGAGAGGCGAATGCCGTTGATGCCGAACTCCTCGCACAGCTCCAGATCGACGGGGTACTGGTTGTAGAAGTCCGAAGCGGGATCGGGGGAAAAGCGCCCCTGGGCCTCCAAGAAGTCGTCCCAGGCGACTTTGCCCTTACCGTGGGTGCGGGTCTCGCCCTCTACCTGGTAAGCAGCAGTGGCGCCGCCAAAGACAAAGCCCTCGGGAAACTGCGCAGGCGGGTTGGTGACGCTAGCGGGGTTAACGGACATGATGATCCAATCGTCTAAATCGAAGGGCCAGCCGGTCTTGGATGGTCGGCTGGCCCTAAGCGTTACTTACTTCGAAAGCTGTTCACTCACGAAGGCGAGAGACTTGTCGCCGTTCTGGGAGAGCTCGATGTACTGCTTGCCACGGCAGGCGACGCACTTGTTGCCCACGCGCTCGCAGTCCTTCTGCAGGTCGGCCAAGTAGCTGGCAGCCTGCGGGGCCAGGACGACCAGGTCAAAGTCGGGGAGCATGTCAACGTGGTTGCCATAGGCCTCGGCAGCGGTCTCAAGATTGATGCCGCGCTCTTTGGCAGCCTTGGCCAGCGCGTTGGCGAGCAGGCCCGAGGTACCGCCGCCCTGGCAGAGCACGAGCACGCGCTTGCCGTTGAGGTCGCTGGCGGTCGTTGCCTCGGTGGCGACAGCGGCGGGGGCGTCGGCCTTCACGGCCTCGGCAGCAGCGCCGGCGGCAACGCTCTTGGCGTCAGCCTTGCCCTGGAAGGCATCGTTGAGCTTGGCGGCCTTCTCGGCGTTCTTGGCGGCGAGCTCCTCCTCGGAAATCTCGGCCTCCTCGGCGCACTTCTGGGCGTCATAGGCACGGAAGAACGGGTAGTACAGAACGAAGTCGACGACCAGGATGAGGGCGAGCATCACAAAGGCGAGCGGCTGGAAGCCCAGGCCCATGATGGTGCCGATGGGGCCGGGGACGGTCCAAGGCAGGGTGTACATAAAGCCGTTCATGCCCAAGAAGTCGATAAAGATCTTGAGGATCCAGATGTTGGCGATCGGGGCAAAGACAAACGGGACAAAGAAGACGGGGTTGAGCACGATGGGTGCGGCGAACAGCAGCGGCTCGTTGACGGCAAAGCACACGGGGACGATGGCGGCCTTACCGACGGCGCGCATCTCCTGAGACTTTGCCAGGAAGCAGAACATAAAGACCAGGACGAGCGTGGCGCCGGTGCCGCCCATGCAGACGACGAAGTACTGGGCACCCTGGGTCAGGACAGCGGAAGCGTGCTGGCCAGCCTGGAACGCAGCCAGGTTGTCGGTCATGTTGGCAACGAGAGCGGCGGCGATGGCGGGCTCGACGATCGAGGGGCCGTGGACGCCCACGAACCAGAACAGGCTCATGGCGCCGTAGATCACAGCGAGGCCGATGTAGCCGTCGGCAGCGGTGAACAGGGGCTGGAACACCTGGATGACGCCCTGGGCAAAGCAGAAGCCAAAAGCAGCGCGGAAGGCGATGTCAAAGACCCAAAAGACGGTGATACAGACGGAGAAGGGGATGATGTCCTTAAAGGTCTGCGAGATGTTGGGCGGGACCTGCTCGGGCATCTTGACGGTGATGTTGCGCTTAATGAAGAACTTGTAGATGATGCCGGTCACAAACGCAGCGATAAAGGCGGTCAGCAGGCCTTTGGAACCAAGGTAGGTGGTGTTGAAGCCGCTGGCAGCGTCCGTGGCGATCGTGTCGCTCGAAAGGAGCAAGAAGCCGATGATGGCCGCGCACATGCACGAGATGAAGTTGATCTGGTTGTTCTTGGGCAGGTCGCGGTTCTGAGCGTCGGCGAAGTGCTTGGCCGTGGTGGCGGCGCAGGCGATGGCCAGGATGCCCATGGAGTAGTTGTAGCACTTCCACAGGGCGTTGTTGATGTCATCGGGCCAGTAGAAACCCCAGATGTTGGGGACCGAGGCTACCAGGCAGAAGATGGACGAGAAGATGATGATGGGGATGACGGAGATAAAGCCGTCGCGGATCGCCTTGAGGTACTTGTTGCGGGCGATCGCGTTGAAAAAGGGCTGGCCTTTTTCGATGGTGGCGATGAGTTGCTCCATGCAATGCTCCTAAGAGTCGGTGGGTTAGCAACGATGGTAGCTTTTGGCGTTCGGTTGCCAAAATGTTGACGTTGCCATTTTGCGACACAAAAAAAGACGCGAACCGGTGGTTCCTGTGCCTGCGAACCGTCGATTCCTTATGCGTAAACGTTTGAGCCGCCCGGTGGCTCTGTGTTTACATAATGGCAACGTTAACATTTGGGCGCCAAAAGCCGTTTGGGGAAGCAAAAATGTCGGTGAACGGTAGGTTTTGGGTGGTGAGCGTATGGTGGGGGAGGCGTTGGATATACTTGAAGGCGTTAAAAATGACTGCGTAGGGTGCCACCAATGGCATCGTCGACATAGAAAGATCGACCTATGGCCGCTGTTAAAAAATCGGTTTCCGTTAAGGATGTGGCGCGTCTCGCGGGCGTCTCGGAGCAGACAGTCTCGCGTACGGTGCACGATTCGCCCAGCGTGCGCCCCGAGACCAAGGAACGCGTGCGTGCCGCCATGCGCGAGCTGGGGTATCGCCCCAATTTTGCCGGTCGATCGCTGCGCCGTGGTAAGTTTAAGACCGTCGGTGTCGCCATGTTCAACATTACCGGTACCGGCAACCTCGACCGTATGGAGGGCTTTGCCGCCGCGGCCGACAAACACGGCTATGCCATCACCCTCACTAAAGTAGATGGACACCCCTATACTCTCGAGAGCGCATCATCGCGTATGAGTGCACTGCCGGTGGACGGTATGGTTGTAATCATGAACCGCATGCCGGCGGACTTTGGAACCTTCGAACCGCTGCCCGGCATGCAGACGGTGCTCGTTACGATGTTGGAGCACCCGCTCTGTTCAACGGTCGATAACGACCAGTCCGATTGCTCGCGCCAGGTGGTCGAGTACTTGCTGGAGCATGGGCACAAAACCGTGCACTTTATCTCGTGCCCCGAGCGCTCGCTTTCGGGCATGCGGCGCGAGGAAGGCTGGCGTGAGACATTGCGTGCGCATGGCATTGAGCCCCCGCAGCTCGTGCGCGGCGACTGGACGGCGCAGAGTGGATATGCCGCAGGTCAGGCTCTGGCGGATGATCCGACCTGCACGGCCATTTATGCCTCCAACGATGCCATGGCATATGGCTGTATCCGTGGGCTCGAGTCGCGCGGGAAGTGCGTGCCCCAGGACGTGAGCGTGGTGGGTGTTGACGATAGTCTGGGCGATATCGTGCCCGACCGTCGCCTGACCACGGTGCGCTTTGACAACAAGCGCGTCGGCATGTGGGCGGTCGACAAGATTGCCGGTGCCGAGGGCGTTGTGTCTGGCGTGGAACACATGCTGATCCCCGGCGTGCTCGTAGAGGGCGATACGGTGCGCGATTTGCGTTAGGGTGCGGTCCTGATTGGGTTTCCGTTAATAATGTTTGATATTGTTCGAAATGGTTTGGAAACCGTTCACGGGCGAAAAAAGACCGTTCACGGCTCGAAATAACGGTTTGCATTGTTCTTTTTTGTTTGAATGTTAATGTTTCTGCCATACAGAACGCAGCGCGTATGCCCGGACGCGATGCTCTCCATTGGTTCATATGTGAAAGGAACGCAATATGGCAACCAAAGAAGAAATCTCGATGGTTGGATTCGAGATTGTCGCATACGCAGGTGACGCCCAGACCGATCTGCTTGCAGCGCTCGATGCTGCTCGCGAGGGTGATTTTGAGAAGGCCGAACAGCTGCACAAGGATGCCAGCGATGCGCTTATCGGCGCCCACGACACGCAGACCAAGCTGCTTTCGCAGGAGGCCGGCGGCGTCGAGATGGAGATGACCTTCATCATGGCTCACGCTCAGGACACTCTCATGAACACTATGATTCTGGAGAAGCAGGCCCGCTTTACCATCGATGCCTACAAGCGCATCGCCGAGCTCGAGGCCAAGCTCGCCTAACGAGCCCTCACAACCAAGTCCCCTTCCAAAAGCTCTGCCGCAAACTCGCGACAGGGCTTTTTCTTTTTACCCGGCACTTGGGGACGTTCCTTATCTGCCGCAGTTAGGGACACTCCTGCCATGCATTTGATCCTTTGAGGATGAAAGCGGGTCATTAGGTTTGCTGCGGTGCCGACTCGGCCTGTCGGTTACAAAACTATGCCGGTTTACTACGATGAATCGCATTCTTTCAACTATGGAAAGAACGGCGTTATCAAAGCCGCAGGTAGAAAGCTTGTCATTTTCTGCTAATAGCAAATGTGGTCGGTCCTATCGGTTTTATCGTAGTAAACCAGCATAGTTTTGAAATGGCACTATTCGACTAGCAGCGTTATGGAGCTTCTGCACGCCCTCCCGTTCGGTTTTTCGCTGGGTGGGTATACTTCCATCCGCAATACAGGCCGGAATAAGGAGGTATCCAAATGCCGGGCAACGGATTGATTCAAAAGGGAGACGCGCACGAGATGACTCATGGGCGTCCTGTCCAGATAACCGAGCACACGACGGTAACCGAGCTGCAGCCCAGCCTGTCCGATGTCGTGTGCGCAAACAAAAAACTGCAGATTGGCTTTATCGTTGCGCTCGTGGTACTGGCGCTGTTGTCGGGCTTTGTAGCTCGTCCGCATTTTGCCGATACCAAGACCTGGGACTCCACCATCGAGGTCATCGATCAAAAGAAGGGCAATGTTTTGGCGCTCACGACCTCGTGCGTCGCCCTATCTGCGGGTATCACTGCGCTGCCGGGCGATACGGGAACGCCAGTTGCCGAGCAGCTCGCGCAGCTTTCAGGCAACCTTGGTATCGTGCTTGCCGTGCTCTACCTAGAGAAATATTTGCTCACGATTTTGTGGTCGGTTGGCTTGGGCATCTTAATCCCGTTTGCGTTGGTACTCTTTGCGGTGTCGCTCGGCATTCACGGGCGCTGGAGTACGAGCACGGTCATTCGCCGCGTGGCAACGCGTGTGCTGGTGGCCGCCATAATTGGCATGGCGTGGGTGCCTGCAAGCGTATGGGTGTCGCAAAAGGTCGACGAAACGTATCGCGTTAGCATCGAGGCGGCCGAGCAAAAGGCGACCGACGCTGCGAGCGCGGCAGATAGCGATAGCTCCAAAACAAGCAAGAAAAAGACCGAGTCCACAGAGTCCAAGAACGTGCTTGAGCAGCTTGCCGACGGTGCCTCGGGTCTCGTCACGTCGGTGACCAGCGGCGCCAAGCAGATGACCGATGAAATTGTGCGGCAAGTGACCGATCTCATCGAAGGCGTCATCGTGATGATCGTGACCTCGTGCGTGATTCCATTGCTGGTGCTCGCGGCGTTTTTGTGGCTGGGGTACGTGCTACTGGGGATTGATATTTCCGGCCCGGCGAACTATCTGACGGGTCGCTTTCTGAGCGCTCCGTCCAAGCACGCCAAAAAGGGCGGGCAGTCCGAGTAGCTAAAACAGCTGTATATACCGGGGAATACCGCCGAAGGGCGGCCGAGACACGTTCTCGGCCGCCCTTTTGTTTGTTGAATGCGCGGTAAGCCGGGCCTTTTCTGAGTCCAAACGGTCAGCAATCATCCGCGAACGGTAATTGTTCAAAAAAGAACAAAGATAAACAAATAATTGTTGCAGTAAATGTTCGAATGTGTTCAAATAAACATGAACAGTGAAGAACCGCACATTCAGATGCCCGGACCTGAACGCGATTCAACACTTCCAAACAGAAACTACGCACCTGCGTATCTCTCAAGGAGGATGTCATGAGAGTTGTAATCGCTTCCGATGCCGACGGTATGTCGATGAAGGAGTCCATCAAGGAGATGCTCATCGCCGACGGTCACGAGGTCGTCGACTATTCCGAGACCCCTGCCGCGGACTTTGTCGATTCCGCCACCGCCGTTGCCAAGGACCTGCTGGAGCACAAGGATTCCCAGGGCTTCGCATTCGATAAGTACGGCGTCGGCTCCTATATGGCCGCCGTCAAGATCAAGGGCATGGTCGTCGCCAACATTTCCGATGAGCGTTCCGCTTACATGACCCGCGAACACAACGGCTCACGCATGGTCACCATGGGCCCGGGCGTTGTGGGCACCGAGGTCGCCAAGAAGATCGCCCGCGAGTTCCTGCGCGCCCAGTACGCCGGCGGCCGTCACCAGATCCGTGTCGACATGCTCAATAAGATGGCCTAACGAGAGCCACCGAGAACTCGAACTTCTATCTCAACTTGTGAATTCAGACGAAAGGACGTTCTGATGAAGAAGACCATCGCAATCGGTTGCGACCATATCGTTACGGACGAGAAGATCTATCTGGCCGACCGCCTGGAGCAGGCTGGCTACAAGGTGCTTGACTGCGGCACCTACAGCCACACCCGTACGCACTATCCCATTTACGGTAAGGCCGTGGGCGAGGCTGTTGCCAGCGGCAAGGCCGACTTTGGCGTGGCCCTGTGCGGCACCGGCATCGGCATCACCAACGCCGTCAACAAGGTTCCCGGCGCCCGCTGCGCCCTGGTTCGCGACATGACCTCTGCCCTGTATGCCCGTCGCGAGCTCAACGCCAACATCGTGGGCTTTGGCGGCAAGATCACCGGCGAGTTCCTGATGGCCGATATCATGCTTGCCTTCCTGGAGGAGCCCTACGACAAGACTCCCGAGCACGATGCCCTGATTGCCAAGATTGATGCCTGCAACAAGGCCGACGCCGAGGCTCAGGCTGACCCGCACTTCTTTGACGAGTTCCTGGAGAAGTGGGACCGCGGCGAATACCACGACTAGTGGGGTTCCGGCGTTCTACCGAACGCCAGACCAGTCGACGCTGCGAAGCCATCTGGCGGGCGAGCTGCTCCGATAACACTTTTGCTTGCTGAGCTTGTGTGCTTCGTTTTGGCGGTACCTGGCATTCTGCAGCTTTTTAATTGACGGCTCGCGTTTCTGTGATGGGGCGCGGGCCGGTTTTCTAAACAGGAGTTCAATATGATTCTGACCGTTACCATGAACCCGTCGATTGATACGCGCTATCAGCTCGACAAGCTGGTCATCGACGATGTTAACCGCGTGACGCCCGAAAAGACCGCTGGTGGCAAGGGTCTCAACGTGAGTCGTGTGCTGCTGCAGTTGGGCGACGATGTGCTTGCGACCGGCCTGCTTGGCGGTCACATGGGTGCCTATATGGCCGAGCTCATGGATGCCGATGGCGTCAAGAATGACTTTGTGCCCATCGCCGGTGAGACGCGCATTTGCCTGAATATTCTGCACGAGGGTAATCAGACCGAGCTGCTGGAGAGCGGCCCACAGATCGTCCCAGCCGAGCTCGAGGCCTTTACGGCCAAGTTCGCCGAGCTTGCAGCGAAGGCTGACGTTGTGACGCTTTCGGGCTCGCTGCCGCGTGGCGTCGATGCCGGCTACTATGCCGAGCTCGTCAAGATCGCCGAAGAGGCGGGCGCCAAGGTGCTGTTCGACACCTCGGGCGCATCGCTGGAGGCCGCGCTGGAGTCCGACGCTAAGCCTGAGCTCGTAAAGCCCAACCTGACCGAGATTAACGGCCTGCTGGGTACGTCCTTTACGACCGATGATGTCGATGCCCTGCGCGAGGCGCTTGCCGCCGATGGCCGCTTTGCCGGTATTCCCTGGGTCGTCGTTTCGATGGGCGCTGCCGGTTCGGTGGGCTTCCACGAGGGCCGCGCGTTCCGCGCCAAGACGCCCGCGATTGCGGCTGTGAACGCGACGGGTTCCGGCGACTCGACCATCGCCGGCTTTGCGCATGCCATTGCTGCTGGTGCCGACGACGTCACGGTGCTCAAGACCGCCAATACCTGCGGCAAGCTCAACGCCATGGATCCCAAGACCGGCCACCTGGTCATGGACCGCTGGGACGAGATCTACAACAGCGTTGTCGTGACTGAACTTTAGGGTTACGCGGTTTTACCAAACCTATTGGTTCCGCCGTTCTACCGAACGGCGGACCGGTCGACGCTGCGCGGGCCGCAATTGGACAATCTGACATTCAACTTCAAGGGCGCGACCAGAAGGTCAGCGCCCTTTCGTTTCGCGTCACCTTGTCTCAAATGCGACCCGCTCGCTGTCCGTCCTCTACCTGCGGCGTTGTCTTGCTCCGGATGCGGCAGTTAGGGACGTTCCTTTTCTGCCGGCAGTCTGGGATATTCCTTGGGGTAGTCATCGGGGACGTTCTTTAATGACCAGTCGTTTAAGAACGTCCCCAATGACTACACTCAAAAACGGCGCCCGCTGGCGATGTTGCCGGCGGGCGCTGTTGTCTTGAAGACGAAATGATCCGTTTTCCTCCGTCCCCAAGGGATCATTACAGTGAGTCGATAAAGCGCTGTTGGGCGGCGCGGCCGGCTTCGTCCCACTTAAAGACGCCGGCGTTGTCGAGCACGTGACCAAATACCACGCCGACCTCCTCGTGCAGGATGTCGATGGCGTTGTCCGCCGTGAGCTCGTCGGCGCGGCGGGCAAAGACGTCCTCGGCCCATGCGGCGTGGCTGCGGCAAAGGTCGTCGCCCTCGAGCGCGCCGGCAAGGTCGTAGCTGGTATCGGCTTTGGCCGCCAGCAAGTGCTCGCGGACAGCGCCGAGCTCGGGAACCAAGCGCGGCGGCAAAATGGCCAGGCCCATGACCTCGATCAGGCCGATGTTCTCCTTCTTAATGTGGTGGTACTCGGCATGCGGGTGGAATACGCCCAGCGGATGCTCGTCGGTCGTGATATTGCAGCGAAGTGCCAGGTAGGCCTCGTAGATCTCGCCGCCGGCGTTGCCGCGGGAGTCGACGCGGCGGATGACGGGCGTCACGGTGTTGTGCGCTACGCCGTCGGCTGTGTGCGCGATGATGCCCACCGACTCATCGGTCCACTCGCGCCAGGCGAGGATAATCTTCTCGGCAGCGTCGAGCAGCTGGGCGCGGTCGTGCGAGCGCAGGCGCAGCACCGAAAGCGGCCACTGCAACACGGTACCGCTGACTTGGTCAAAGCCGGGCACGCTAAACTGCGAGACCTCGGTGGCATGCATCATGGGGAACTCGTGCGCGCCGCCCTGGAAGTGGTCGTGCGACAGAATCGAGCCGCCCACGATGGGCAGGTCGGCGTTGGAGCCAATGAAGTAGTGCGGGAAAAGGTCGACAAAGTCGAGCAGGCAGGTCAGGCCCTTGCGGTCGACGTGCATCGGGCGATGCTTGGAGCTCATGGCAATGCAGTGCTCGTTAAAGTACGCATACGGGCTGTACTGGAAGCCCCAGCGCTCGCCGTCGAGCTGAATGGGGATAATGCGCAGGTTCTGACGGGCGGGATGAGCGCCGCCGTCGGTTGCGGCGGAGCGTCCAGGGTAGCCTTCGTTTTCGATGCACAGCTGGCAGGCGGGATACTTCTCGCCCGTGTTCTTGGCAGCACCGGCTGCGGCGATATCGCGCGGGTCCTTCTCAGGCTTGGACAGGTTGATAGTGATCTCCAGGTCACCCCAGTTGGTGGAAGTGCTCCATTTGATGTTGCGCGCGATGGCGGCGCGGCGCACGTAACCGGCGTCACAGCACAGGCCGTAGAACCAGTCGGTCGCGGCGCGGGGCTCGTGGACGCCCATACGTCCGTTGAACTCCTCGTTTACAACCGAAGGCCTCGGCATGAGCCCGCCCATGATGCGCATGGCGATGCGGTCGCGGCCCGACGCCGTGTCCTCGGCAGCACCGTTGGCCACGGCGGCCTCGGAAAGCACGGCAAGCGTGCCTTCAAGGTCAAAGTTGGGCAGGGTATCGGGGTGCAAGAGCGAGAGTTTCTCGACCTGGAGCGCCCAGGCCATGTCGAGTGCCGGTCCCGTGGCGCCGATGCACTCCAGAATGGTGTTGTATGCCCAGATGCGATCGTCCTGTCCGATCATCGATCGATGAATGGCATATTCGATGAGGCCCTGCGCGGCCTCGCGCACATCAGTCATTACAGCCATGCCGCGTAAGCCCCCTTGTCAGAGATGGCGTAGTGACGGGCAGAGCCCTCGCCCAGCCAGCTGTTCATCTTGGTGATAAAGGTGTCGACCAGATCGAGCGGCACAAAGGCCTGGATGGTGCCACCAAAGCCGCCGCCGTGGATGCGGACGGCGCCGCGACCGTCGAGCACATGCTCGGCCAGCGCCAGGGCATACATGGAAGGCTGCTCGGAGCCCAGCTTAGCAACAACATTCTGCAGGTACATGGCAGAGCTGGCGCCGGACTCGCGCGTCAGGACCAGGAACTGATCGATGTCGCCGGCGTTCAGGGCTGCCCAGCGCTTATCGACCAGGCCGTTCTCGTACCAGTAGTGAACGGCGCGCAGGCAGGCGCGGTCGCCCAGCTTGGCGCGCAGCTCGGGGAGCTTGGCGTCAAAGTCGGCAACGTCGACCTCGCACAGGCGTGTCTTGCCAAACTCGGCGGCGATGTCTTGCATCTCGCGCGGAACGGCGGCGTAGTCGTCGGTGGCGGCCACGTGGTCGGCACCGACCTTAACGAGCACGAGCGCGTAGCCGTGATCCTCAAAGTTGAGCTCGAGCTTCTGGGTCTTAGGCTGGGCTTGATCCTCAAAGTCCATGTAGGCAAGGCCGCCCAGGCACACAGCGGCCTGGTCCATCAGACCGCAGGGCTTGCCGTAATAGTTGTTCTCGGTGCGCTGGCTCATCTGGGCGAGTGCGACGGGCTTAATCGCGGGCGCGCCCCAAAGCGTCTCCATAGCGCGGCCGTATGCCGCCTCGACAGCAGCGGAGCTCGAAAGACCGCCACCCGAGGGGACGGAGCAGGTAAAGGCGAAGTCGAAACCCTTGGGCTCAACGCCAAGGGCTGCAATCTCGTGGGCCATACCGCGCACGAGGCTTGCGGACGTGCCCTTCTCGGACTCCTGAACATCCAGCGTTTCGAGCGTGATCTCAAAGGTGGGGTAGCCCTCATCGGCAACGCGGACCTTGTTGGAGTCGGTTGCCACGGCGATGCCGTCGACAGCGACATCGAGCGAGCCGGCGATAACGTGGCCACCCTCGTGGTCGGTGTGGTTGCCGCTGATCTCGGAACGGCCGGGCGCGTGCACGTAGAGCACCTGGCGCTCGTCGATGGGGCCAAACTCCTCCTCAAACAGCTTGGTGAGGGTGGCGAGTATCTTTTCGTCGGGGGCGGTCATACGGGTCCTTTCCTTGACGCCGGAGAGACTGGTCCGTGTCATTATGAGTACGTTAACAATATTGAGCACCACAAACCAGACGTTCGCGGCGCCGCACGTTAAAGGGTATGTTAACGTACTCATAACACAATGTATCTCCTTTTTTGAGAATCTGGCAATCGGTAGATTTTCGGCCGTGAACGGTGTGGCCGTATGGACATATGGAGCAAAAGAACCGCTGATAGAAAAAGTAGAGTACGTTAACATGCGTCCGACGATAGCGGGCTTCGGCGCGGGGTGTGTTTCTGCCTGGGCCGACATTCGCACTATTCAGATCTTGCGAGAGCGAAGGTGATTTTGTGGCAAGGCGCCCTTCCAACGATACGGGTACGCGTCCGGTATCCATGGCCGACGTTGCCCGCGCTGCCGGTGTTTCGCAACAGACGGTTTCGCGCGTTGCCAACGGATTGCCCAACGTTAACGAACAGACGCGCCAGCGCGTGCAAGCCGCTATGCAAGAGCTCGGCTTCCGTCCGAGCTATGCCGGTCGCTCGCTGCGCGACGGCCGTTATCATTCGGTCGGCCTGTGCGTCAACGATGTCACCAAGTTCGGCAACCTCTCAATGATCGACGGCATCGCCAGCGCTGCTCGCGAGCATAATTGCGCCATCACGCTGGTCGAGATGTCCAAGACCGAGGAGTTTTCGCTTGCCGAGGCCACGCGTCGTATGGCCGCATTGCCGGTGGACGGCATCATCATCGGTATGAGTCGCATGGCGCCCGATTTTGAGACGTTTGATCCACTGCCGGGCATTGGCACGGTCATCGTTACCATGTACGCGCACCCGCAGGTGACCACGGTCGATTCCGACCATTACGGCTGCTCGCTATTGCTTATGGATCACCTGTTTGAGCTAGGGCACGAGCAGATTCGCTATATTGGCGGCCCGTCATTCTCGGTCGACGAGCAATTTCGTCGCGCCGGTTGGCAGGATGCACTCGAGCGTAAACACATCGAGCCGGCAGAGCCGCTCGAGGGCGACTGGTCTGCCAACAGCGGCTACGAGGCCGGCAGGTACCTGGCCGAGCACGATCGCACCATGACGGCGATTTACGCGGCAAACGACCAGATGGCAAATGGCGCGATTGCAGCGCTGCGCGATAGCGGTCTGCGCGTGCCCGAGGACGTGAGCGTGGTGGGCGTCGACGATTCGCTCGATGATTTTGTGGCACACAACGAGCTCACGACCGTTCGATTCGATTTGCATCAGCGTGGACGCGAGGTGTTCGAGCACGCGGTTCCCAAGGCGGGGGCAACGGACAAAACCGTTGCCATTCGTATTCCCGGCCAGCTTATCGTTCGACATACCACGGCAGCTCCGCGCACATAGTTTTTGCAGGTCAATGGCGATATATTCCGCCTCAATAACAATCGATAAGGATGCTGGCAGATAGCCGTGGCTATGAAGACGAGTGCTATGATAGACGGGCTCTTTTGTCTATCTAGGAGGCTTTGCCTGATGGAGATCACCAAGGATATCCGCTACGTTGGCGTCGACGATCACGACATTGACCTGTTCGAGGGCCAGTACGACGTGTCCGAGAACGGTATGGCATACAACAGCTACGTTATTTTGGGCGATAAAATCGCTGTCGCCGATTCGGTCGACGCTGACTTTGTCGACGAGTGGCTCGGCAACCTCGAGGCCGTGCTCGATGGTCGTACGCCCGACTACCTGGTTGTCCATCATATGGAGCCCGATCACTCCGCTGGCATCGCCACCTTTATGGAGCGCTATCCCCAGGCACAGATTGTGGCCAGCATGGGCGCCTTCCGCATGATGGTCAACTACTTTGGCACCGACTTCCCCGAGCGCAAGATGGTCGTCAAAGATGGCGACGTGCTCGACCTGGGCGGCCACAGCCTAACCTTTGTCGGTGCCCCCAACGTGCACTGGCCCGAGGTGCTCTTCTCCTATGAGGCTACCGACAAGGTGCTCTTTAGTGCCGACGGCTTTGGCAAGTTTGGCGCCAACGACATCGAGGATCCCGAGGGCTGGGCTTGCGAAGCGCGCCGTTACTACTTTGGCATCGTGGGCAAGTTCGGCAAGTTTGTGCAGGCCGTGCTCAAGAAGGCCGCCAATCTGGACATCCAGATCATTTGCCCGCTTCACGGTCCCGTGCTGACCGAGAACCTGGGCTATTACCTCGACACCTACAACACCTGGTCGAGCTACCAGCCCGAGGACGAGGGTATCACGATTGCCTATGCGAGCGTGTATGGCCATCTGAAGGCTGCCGTTGAGGAACTCGCATCTGCGCTCGAGGCCCGCGGCCAGAAGGTCTCCGTCTTTGACTTGGCTCGCGATGATATGGCTGAGGCCGTTGAGGACGCGTTCCGCTACGACCGCCTGGTGCTCGCCTCCATTACCTATCAGGGCGAGATCTTCCCGTTTATGAGCACCTTCATCCATACGCTTGCCGAGCACGCCTATCAGAACCGTACGGTGGCACTCGTCGAGGCCGGCTCCTGGGCGCCCACCGCTGCCAAGGTTATGGCCAAGGAGCTCGAGGGCATGAAGGACATCACCCTGGCGCAGAACAAGGTGACCGTGCTGGGCTCGCTCAACGACGCCTCGCGCGCTCAGATCGAGGCCCTTGCTGACGAGCTGTCCAAGTAGCGACACATTCACTTCTGATGCTCAACCACCACAAAGGAGACCTTTGTGGTGGTTTTTGTTTAAGCGCCGGCGATGAGGAGATTTGGGCGGGCGTTGTCGACGATCTCGGTGATTGAGGTGGCGACGGCATTATCGGGGTCACGGTCCATCACGATGGAGTCGACGTCGGCGAGTTCGGCAAAGCGGTACATGCCGCGTCCGTTAACCTTGCTGGCGTCCATGAGGGCGACGCTTTGACGGGCGGCACCGACCATAGCCGCTTTGGTCTCGGCCATCTGCGGAAAGTCGGTCGTAAAGCCGCAGCTGGGGACAAAAGCGCCAGGGCACATGACGGCAAGATCGGCATGGACCATTTGGAGCGCTTGCATAGTGAGCGGTCCGTACAAATAACGATGGCCTTTGCGCAACGCCCCGCCCAGCATGACGACATCGACTGAGGGCATGCTCTCGTCGATGTAATCGGCAATGGTAATGTCTGCTGTGATGACGGTGATGCCGTCGCGCTGATCGAGGAGCCGGACGAACTCGAGCGCCGTGGTGCCCGAGTCGACGAGCAACGTGTCGCCGTCATTGACGAGCTCGATGGCGCTTTGCGCGATGGCCTGCTTGGCGGCGACGTTGACGTTGATGCGGCGATCCTGCGTGGAGACGGTCAGGCGTTTGTGGAGCGATACGGCACCGCCATGCGTGCGGCGCAGCTTGCCTGCTTCGGCGAGCGCGTCCAGGTCGGCGCGGGCGGTGACGGAGGACACGCCAAAGGTCTGGGCGATTTCTGCTACCTGCACCGAGGCATTATGATCGAGCATCTCCATGATGGCGGAACGACGCTCGTCGGCGAAAGCTCGGGTTGTTGCGTGGGCCATATCTGCTCCATCATCGTCTGAAATTTGCAGGAATTGTGTTGACTCTATTTTCGTTCATTTTCTTTTTGAGTAAGAAAATACCTTTCGATTACTTATCTTTTCTATAAAAGAAAGACGCTGAACGCCCAAAATTCAATATCGAATACGCCCACTCGGCTCCAATTCCTTCCGTTTACTTTTCAAAAACGACTGTATTGACCTGCATGGGCTCAATATCTCGCACATGCAAAGCCGCTGAATTTCATACAATGAGCGCAGCAAAACGCAAGGTAAAACGCCTTGCGGACACGTACGCCCGATGTCCAGATGCGGGCGAGGGAGAGGAGCAAACGCTCATGGCACTTGTTACCACCGAAAAGATGCTCAAGGACGCTCAGGCCGGCCATTACGCCGTTGGCGCGTTCAACGTCGAGAACCTCGAGTTTGTTATGGCCGTTCTGGCCGCTGCCGAGGAGACCAAGTCCCCCGTCATCATGCAGACCACTCCGGGCACCATCAAGACCGCTGGTCTGGACTACTTCTACGGCATGGTCAAGGCTGCCGCCGAGCGCGCTTCCGTGCCCGTCGCTCTGCACCTCGATCACGGCGATGGCTATGACCGCTGCATGCAGGCTTTCCGCACTGGCTACACCTCTGTCATGATCGACGGTTCGCACGAGTCCTTCGAGGACAACATCGCCCTGACCAAGTCCGTCGCCGACGCTGGCCGCGCCATGGGTGTGCCCGTCGAGGCCGAGCTTGGCAAGGTTGGCGGCAAGGAGGACGACGGTCCTGCGGTTGAGGGCGAGAGCCCCTACACCGATCCGGCCGAGGCCAAGGAGTTCGTCGAGCGCACCGGCTGCACCTCGCTGGCCATTGGCGTTGGCACCAGCCACGGCGTGTACACGAGCGATCCTCACATCGAGCAGTCCGTGGTCAAGGCCATCCGCGACGCCGTCGACGTGCCGCTGGTTCTGCACGGCACTTCCGGTGTGCCCGATGAGCAGGTTGCCGAGGCTGTGAAGAACGGCATCTGCAAGGTTAACTACGCCACCGAGCTGCGTCAGGCCTACACCAAGGGCTTCATGGCCTACATGGCCGAGAACCCTGCCTGCTTCGATCCCAAGAAGCCGGCCAAGGAGGGCATGCGTGAGATCACCGAGCTGGTTAAGATCCGCATGACCAACCTCAACTCTGTGGGCAAAGCAGAGTAACAGCAAGGGTACTCTGATCCCACCGGACGGCTTGGGCGGGTCCCCGTACTTAGTTTCCAAAACGTCCTCGCGCATGAAGGCCCCCGTTGCCTCGCTTCTACGAAGCGTTGGCAACGGGGGCCTTCGCGCTGCGGAATGATTTTGGAAACTAAGTACGGGGACCCGCCCAAGCCGTCCTGCTCGATCGCCCTTGTGGCGTTGGGGCGGAAAGGATGGGGCGTTAGGGCTTCTTTGCTGATGGGGGATTAGTATGCCCGGGCTTGGTTGGGGAATGCCTGGTCTAGTGAGGCTTGGAGTTTTTCGAAGGATGTCTGCAGGTTGAGGTGTTGGTCTGCAGAGCGTTTGGCTTTTGTGGTGGGGGAGTCGAGGAGGCCGTCTCTCTGTGTCGGGGGGAAGGAGAAAAGGTCTGCATGTTTTAGGGATGGCTGCTGTGCTGCGTCATTGGAAGAATGCATGCTTATGCGGCCTCCTCGATGTCCACCAAAAGGTTGCACACGGGGCGTGCTGCTAGGTCCCGTGCGTTGGCAGTATTATGCCGCGGCTGTTGCAAAGAAGCGCTAAAGAAAGGCTTAACCTGGTTTGGTTTTACGATGAAACTGCAGGTCAGAAGTATCGAGTAACACTCTTGAAAGGTTTTGAGCTTAAGGGCTTTCTAAGGTTTGTGGCGCGGATGTGGCTCGCCTGTGTGGGGCGTGTGGATGGCTCGTTCTTAGCGCTGCGGCTCTGCGGCGCGCACCTGCTCGATGACTTTTTCCATCGTGGCGTCGATGCGGTCTTTTTTGAGCTCGCATTCCCAGATGGTTATGGGTGTCCAGCCCATTTGGGTAAGCGCGGAGATGGCGGCTCGGTCGCGCTCGACGTTGCGACGGAACTTTGCCTCCCAAAATTCAACATTGCGCTTGGGCTGGCTCGGATTGCACTTAGGGCAGCGATGCCAAAAGCAGCCGTTGACGAAAATGGCGATCTTGCGCCCGGGAAAGGCGATGTCGGGCTTACCGGGAACCTTCCATTCCAAGCGATAGCCCGTAAGGCCCGCTGCGCGCAGGCGCTGGCGTACGAGCGGCTCGGGCTTGGTGTTGGCGCGCTTGTTGCCCTTCATGGACTTTTTGATGGCGGCGCGACGGCGGACCAGTTCGCGCTCGTCAGCGGAGAGGTCGGAGGTATCGACGCCGTCGAGCAGACCGGGCTTGGGGCGCTTTTTGCTACGGCGCTTAGGTGCGCGCTTGGGTTTGGTGGCGGGTTTGTCGGCTGTGTTGGGCGCGGCGTCATCGGCGGAGCTTGCCTCGAGCCGGTCTTCCTTCAGCTCGATCAGGGCATCAATGAGCCCCTTGTCGGCGGGCATCCATTCCACCGTGGCAAGCGAGGTGCGCGGAATCCAGCGGATATCGAGCTGGCGGTCGTGCTTCTGAGGCTCATCGGATTCATCGGCGAGCGAGCAGTAGTAGCACTCCATGGAGAGATGAAAATCGGGGTAGTCATACTCAACGGTATAGAAATCGCGCAGGTTGGTGACTTTGACCTGCAGCTCTTCCATGAGCTCGCGGCATACGGCGTCCTCGGGCGTCTCGCCGCGCATGAGCTTGCCACCGGGGAACTCCCAAAGTCCCTGCATGTCGCCATAGCCGCGCTGCACGGCCAGTAGCTCGTCGGATCCTTCCTTGCGAATGATCCCAGCGGCAACATGAACAGTCTTCAACAGGAGTCCTCCCTCAACATCAACAAGTGGCAGGGTAGTCTTTTTGGGACGGGGCTTTTTTAGCTGCCCTATGTCAAATGCGGCCTCATGCTTCGAAGGCTTCGGATGGGGTAGCTAAAAAAGCCCCGTCCCAAAAAGACTACCCCTACCTTACACAACGGTAAGGCAAGCGTAAGCCATATCGATGGTAGCCGACTCGTCTTCTTGCGACTATAGATGCCGTAGACTAATCGCAAGAAAGGACTCGGTATGCAAACCACGCACATGGCGACCCCGGTACTGGAGGTCGCGCATCTCGAAAAGGTATATGGGGCGCTGGGCAACGTGACCCGCGCGCTCAACGACGTCAGCTTTACCGTCAACCGCGGTGAGTTCGTGGGCATCATGGGCGCTTCGGGCTCGGGCAAGTCGACCCTGCTCAACTGCGTGTCGACCATCGATAGCGCCACGAGCGGCACCATTCGCATCAACGGGCAGGACGTTACGCGCATGAAGCAGGCTAAGCTTTCGCAGTTCCGCCGCGAGGAGCTCGGCTTTATCTTCCAGGACTCCAACCTGCTCGATACGCTCACGGCACGCGAGAACATCGCCCTGCCGCTCACCATCGCCCGCACAAACTCGGCAGAGATCTCGACCCGCGTGCAGGATGTGACAGCGCGCCTGTCCATCAGTCAGGTGCTCGACAAGTATCCCTACCAGATGTCCGGCGGTCAGCAGCAGCGCGTTGCCGCGGCTCGCGCGCTCGTCACCGACCCAACCATGATCATGGCCGACGAGCCCACCGGCGCCCTCGATTCCAAGAGCGCTCGCCTGCTGCTCGAGAGCCTGGAGGCCCTTAACCGCCGCCTACGCGCCACCGTGCTCATGGTCACGCACGACAGCTTTGCCGCCAGCTACACGAGCCGCGTGCTGTTCATTCGCGACGGCAAGATCTTCACCGAGCTGCGCCGCGGCGACACCGACCGCCGAGAGTTCTTCGACCGCATTATGGAGGTCGTTGCCATGATGGGCGGTGAGGGCTCCGATGCTCTGTAAACTCGCTTGGGGCAACGTCCGCCGCGCCGGCCGCGACTACCTCGTCTACCTTTTGACGCTCACCCTGGGCGTCACGGTCTTCTATGCCTTTAACACCATCTCGATGCAAGTCGACATCGCCGGCATCGATGAAAAGGGCTTGGCGCAGGTTATGGGCAGCATGCTCGGCGACCTGACGTACTTTTTGGCCGGTGTCATGGCCTTTTTGATGGTGTATGCCAATAACTTCATCATGAAACGCCGCAAGAAGGAGTTTGGCCTGTACCAGGTGCTCGGCATGGGGCGCGGGCGCGTCGCCACGATCATGGCGCTCGAGACGGTGATCGTTTCGGTTGTGGCCTTTGTCGCCGGCATTGTGCTGGGTGTGGGACTCTCCCAGCTCATGACGTTCTTTACGGCCTCGCTCTTTAAGACACAGATCGCCAATTTCCACTTCTTTTTCTCGGTGCATGCGTTCAACCTGACCCTTGCCTGCATGCTCGTAATGTTTGTGCTCACGCTGCTGCTGAACCTTCGCGCCGTGCGTCGTACCAAACTCATCGAGCTTATGGGTGCCGAACGTCGCAACGAGAGCATCAAGACACGCAACCCCTGGATCGCGATTGCCATCTTTGTCGTGGGCGTGGTGCTTGTGGGCGTGGCCTATTACCGTCTGCTACGTGATGGGTTCCCGCTAACCGCGACGGACAGCAAGCTGCAAGAGGCCATGAACCAGTTTGGTATTACGACCGCTATGGTTACCGTGGGCACCTTTGCCCTGTTCTGGGGACTCTCGGGCATGCTCATCAAGCTGCTGCAGAGCCTGCGCGGCGTGTATTGGCGCGGCCTCAACATGTTTACCGTGCGCCAGCTTGCGGCCAAGGTCAACACGGTGTGCTTTTCGATGGGCGTCATCGCGATGCTCCTGTTTTTGGCCATCACCTCGGTGACGTGCGGTATGTCGATTGCCAACGTGATGAACGAAAACCTGGAGCGCTATAACCCTGTAGACGTGTCTCAGACGTATGTCTATTACACGCCCGATACGCTCGACTACTACAAAGAGTACATCAATCCGTCTGAAGCCGATCGCATGGTGCTGGCCGATAGTACGGTCGATTTGTACTCCGCATGGCACGGCGATCCATGGCACGGCGATCGTAAGGGCAAGTCGGCGGACAACAACGACGAGACCGGCAAGAAGGTCAATATCGCCGATGTTGCCGGTGAGCATGTGCAGATCGATTCGTATCTGAGTTACCCGCTTGGCGGTTCGGATCCTTCGGTGACTCCAAGTGAAATGTGCAAGGCCATGGGCGAAAAGCTTCCCAAGGCGTTCGGGGGTAGCAATGCCGATACGATGGGTCTGTTTGTGACGCCGGCGAGCCAGTACAACAAACTGCGTCAGATGATGGGCGAGGAGCCGGTGCACATCGGTCACGACCAGTATCTGCTCACGTGTGATATGGGCGGCGAGCTGGTCGACCTGTACACCAAGTATATGGCTGGCGGCCATGCCCTTACCTTGGGCGGGCATACGCTCAAGCCCGCAGCCGATAAGTCGGACGAAGATACGGCGGCCATCGCCAACTCGGCGATGGGTAGTAATCCGGGCACCGTCGTCGTTGCCGACGAGCTGTTGTCCCAACTTAATCTGCAGCCGTATTCCAGTAGTCTGCTCGTTAACTACAAACAGGGGATGGATACAACCGAGGCAGACGAGAGCATTAAATACACTGTGCTCGACAATCTGCTCGTTGACGGCAAGGAGTCGGGGTCGTGGGGAACCTTCATCACACGCTCCGAGATGTACACGCAAGCAGCGCAAATGAACGGTCTTATTAGCTACCTAGCCATCTACATCGGCTTTGTATTGGTTGTTGCATGCGCGGCGATTCTGTCGATCCAGCAACTCTCCAACGTGGCCGACGGCAGCCGCAGCTATCGTGTGCTGGCACAGATCGGCTGCGACGACCGCCAGATTCGCCATTCGGTGATGGCGCAACAAGCGGTATTCTTCCTGTTCCCGTTGGCGGTGGGCTTGGCGCACTCCTTTGTGGCACTTAAGGTGATCATCGAGATGGTGAGCATATTCGGAAATATGAGCATCGGCGGCACCGTGGGCCTCACCTGCGCGATCTTCCTGGCAGCCTACGGCGGCTATTTCCTGGTGACCTACCTCATAAGCACCGGCACGGTACAAGCTGCCATCGCCACCCGCTACAGCGAGTAACAAGCGGGCAAAATCGTCACAAAATCAGAGGCGTATGACCGCCGCGAAGGGACCAGGGGCCCTTTCGCGGCGGTTTTTGCCTACCTGGTGCGTCTCAGATACAAGTGAGTAGACTTTTTTGAACCTGCCGAGCACATCGCGACAAATGATCTATAAAACTGCAGGTCAGAGCTGTGGCGTTTTGGGGCGTGCTTGGCCTCCTGCAAAAAGCCTACTCACTTGGTTTTTCTGCTAGAAGACCGCCACGAGGGAAGGCAACTCCCTTACGTCGGTTTGGACGTTTGCCCAGATAAAACCTGCCAAAATAAACCTGTCCCTTTTTGGCAGGTGGTTTCAGCTGAACGGCGGGCGGTGCGGCTTGGGTGTGCGGGCTCACAATCTGGGGAAACCAAACAGATTGGGGGCTTGTATGATCGATTCGAAGGGAAACGTGCGACCCGAAGGCATGTTTAACAGGGCACGCCTGGCCCCCGAAGCCCAGCTCGCATACGATACGCGAGGGCTAGTCGTTGGGGGACGTTCTTAAACGATTAGTCAAACAAGAACGTCCCCAACGATTACTTTGCGGGTAGCTAAAAGAGCCCCATCCTTAATTAGCTACCCCGCCAACACCGCAGGTAAAGCAAAAGTCAGACACTATGACCCAATCCGAGGGCACTAAAAAGATAGGAGCCCCCGCTCGTGACCGCGGGTCGGGGCTGCGACAATGATGTTGAAGTGCCATAGGCGCAGCCGCGCCGCAACGAGGTTGGGAGGCTCCCATGCCAAAGTATTCTACCGCGTTCGGGATGGACGTCCACCTGAGGTCGACCACCGTCTGCGCCCTCGACGCGGACACCGGCGAGGCCGTGA